>JACRFH010000016.1 GCA_016217975.1 Candidatus Kaiserbacteria bacterium
ATGATGGCGTAGTCAATTATTCACAGGTTGTTTGCATTCGTGTGTTTCCGTTTCCAGTTGCGTGTATCCGCACCTCGCCCGAGGAGTGTTTGGTGTGCGTCAAGAAAACGACGGTTGAGGGGTTTCGTTATTCAAAGTATACTAACCTTCATGAGCGAAGGGATGGAACGGCAGAAAGACGACTTCGACCGACAGTTTGATAATCCTCAAAAAATGCGCATGGGTCCAGTGGAAATTGCACTGCGGACCATCAGGCCTCCCAAGCTCCAGGATAGACTTGAGAATAAACCGCCGGTAGTTATCGCCGGAGGATTCGGGCATTCTTGGAAGGTATACGCGCATATTGCAAAAGAGTTCTATCGTGGAGGCCGAACGACGATGCTATACAACATTCCGCCGCACCAAGGCGCCAACTTCGTATTGCCGAACGAGGAAGGCGCGGCATTGAAGGAATTTATTGAGCCCAACCCTGAAGAAGCGTGGGATGCAGTCATGCTCCTGGAAGTAATGAGAAAACAGGAAGTGAAGCAAATCGATGTACTCGCCCATTCGCGCGGATTCATATACGTGGCAATCGCCGCTATACTTGACGACAAACGGGCCGAGATCGAAGCGCGCAAAAACGGTCCTCCGAAACGAAAAAATCTGATACGGAAGATCTTGGCATATGGCCCCGCCGGACTAACGGAACATGAAACCAAAACGCGTCTCGTACGGGGAGCGCGCCGACAAGACGGCACGCCCGCAGAGTGGGCGGAAGTTCCAGAGGAAATACAGAAAGAAGTCAGTACTCCCGAGATGCTCGCAAAAAGGAAAGCAGCTGAAGCAAAAGGATTTTTTGAGTACGGACCGTTCGATGCAGAGCGAGCCGCTATCGACAAGCACACCAAAGCCGTTCGAGGCAAAGAGGGTTTTAAGGAAGCGATGGAAAATCCATTACGTGTTTATGAACAGATCGAAGGAGTTGCCGCCGCGAACATGCTTCCCGTCCTCAAGAAACTCCACGATATCGGCGTCAAGGTCACGATCGTGCTGCCAGATCAGGATACGGTATATCCTAAAGACAGGATAATTCCTGATCCAGACAAGGCGACTCCCCAAGAAAAGGCTCGGTGGGAGGAAATCAAAAGGTACGCTGCCATTACGACATTGCCCGGACAGCACAGCGCGGTAGCAGACGACCCCCAAGTAGCGAGAATCGCTTTGAGCCAACTGTCGCAACCTTAGAGCTTATACATCGGGCTCATGAAAAGCAGGTAGACGTTTGCGGCGGAAAATATTCCGGTGAGCGTCCACGCACTTACCTGCGGGTATGCAAATGCCATGAAAAATGAGGCGGCGCACAGAGCCGCGGCGAGCATGTCGATGCGCATCTTGCGACCGAAGACATCGGCGTGTAAGCTACCGCTAAGCTCGATTGCGTATTTCACAGTCGCGAGGAGAAAGAGCATCGTCGCCACAAGCGGAAACAAAAGTGAGTAGCCGAGTGAAAGCGCGAGCACGATATACAAGACAACGAGAACACAGTCGACTGTGATCTGCTTCCACGAGATCACAATCAGTGGCGCAAAAAATCGGATGGAGAAATACGTGTTGCCCACGAGAAGTGCGTAGAATATCGCTTGCGGCGCCACGACTTGCGACGATGGTGCAAGAAAATAGAGATCAAGAACACCTGCAAGAGAAAACGCCGCAACCGCAATCCAGGCTCTCATATCTTTTTAATTGCCTCTTTAACCTCTTCTATTTTCTTTTCCACCTCTGCGCGGAAATCCTTATGCGCCAAGGTGTATGGCCTACCGAAAAAAACCGACCAGAAATAATTGAGCATATAGAGTGAATTCGTCCTGATAATACCATCAGCTTGGAAGCGGCGAGCGGAAGAATAAATGAAGAAATCCATACGCCACAGCGTCTTCCCTACCGCATGCATACGCTGTGCCAAATCGGTATCGTCACCGTAAAATGTGAATTTACGATCAAATCCTCCGACTGCTTCGAAGAACTGCCTGCGAACGACCACGTTGCCCCCCATTGCGATATACGGGAAGAAGAAATACGTAATCGGAGAGGTCCACCACACTGCGTCAAGAAAAAGTCTCCAGTGCCATGGTGCTTCGATATAGCGGTACGGACCGCTCATGAGAGCCACGTGCGGATCGGCGAAAGCCTTTTCGATTTTGTCCACCCAGCCCTGTGGCACGCGTGTGTCGGCATCGATGAAGGCAATGATGTTGCGCTCGGCTACCTCGGCACCGCTCTGCCGTGCGTTGTTTGTCCCCCGCCGCGATTCGCGCACCACCACTGCGCCATGCGCGGCAGCGATTTCCGCGGTCTTATCCGTTGAGGCGTTATCAACCACGATGATTTCCTTGATATGCGGCCCGCCATTCTTTTTTACGGCATCAATGCACCCGCCGATCTCGAATTCTTCATTGTATGCCGGAATGACAATACTGATGCCGAAGCCCCGTGCTGATGTTGATGTTTTGCTCATGCATCTCGTACATCCTTGTAGGCAACAGTATACGGCCTGCCGAAGAGGATGGGCCAGAGGAAATTGAGTGCGTAGACGATATTTGGTTTGAATATGCCTTCTTCCTCAAAGCGGCGCGCAGATGCATAGACGAAAAAGTCCATACGGAAGAGGACTTTTCCGACTTTGCTCAAGCGCTTGGCGAGATCGGTATCTTCGCCATAAAAAGCGATATCTTGATTGAATCCGCCGATTTTCTCAATAGCGTCACGTCGTGCAATAAAATTTCCCCCGAGAATCATGTAGCCCGCCGTGCGATAGCTTACCGGCGCAGTCGCCCACATGCTATTAAGAATCCACCGGCGCCAGGGAGCGGTCCCAAAATATCGGCGAGGGCCACTTAGGGCTACGACGTTTTGATGTTCACCAATGATGCGCTCTGCCTTGTCGAACCACTCCGATGGGAGGTGCGTATCGGCATCAATATACGAGACCCATTCACCTTGCGTGGCATCAAATCCTGCTTGCCGCGCGTGCGTAAGCCCTTTTATGGGTTGCAATACGACGCGCGCGCCATGCTCGCGTGCAACATCAGCGGTTCGATCGGTTGAGGCATTATCCACAACAACAATTTCGCGAAATCTGCCTCTCCCGGCAATCTTTACCGCATCAATGCACGCGCCAATCTCTTTTTCCTCATTGTATGCAGGAATAATAAGCGTGATGTCCATATCCTGCATTATAGGGGGTGGTCGATGGGACTCGAACCCACAGATCGCCGGTACCACAAACCGGAGCTTTACCAATTAAGCTACGACCACCATGACTTGCGACTTGAGTCTAACAAAAACTGCCCTTATAGGCGAATATCTTTTGCTCCGGGTATCTATTTTGCAGATATAGCATGAATGCGACGGCCGTTGAATCTGTGCTATATGCCTGTGTAAATGTTAATGCACTGTTGTCTCAAGCGTCGGCGGCACTGAAGTATCAACAACGATAAATGAAACACGGCCTATTATGAGTCCCTCTGGCGTGATGACGTTGACGCGCCACAATCCCGATGCGAGGCCTGATTTCTGGGTGTAGCCGCGAAAGCCTCCGTCGCGACCACCGTTGATGGTAAATGCGACCGTGTTGGTAGTAATCCATTTTTTCGACGCACTATCGTAGTGCTGCCACTCATGCAAGACAGGCGTCGAGAGACCCGTCGGCGCAAAGATAGATGTAAACACAATGACAGACTCGCCAGCCGTAAGGTGGAATACTTCGCGGACGGGAAGAATGCGCTCGTACCACGGCGCAACCTCGCCAGAGAGTTCATACCCGCCGTCCTCCATATGCGTGAGTGCGTGATAAACGCCTGCATCTTTAAGCGCCAATGGCAGAGGCGGGATGATGTTGGTGAAATAGAGGAGATTGAGCACAAAAAATATAGTCGCGATTGAGCGCGCACTTTTCGTTCGTTCTTGTCTTTCTATCTCGGGAGCAATACGCGAGAGCGCATAGAGAAGAAGGGCGACGCCACCGATACTCACGAGCCCGCTCATGACAAACATGAGCGTTCCGATTTGATGAAAGACGACCGGCAAAAAGAAGATGAGGAAGAGAAAGAGCGCCGAGAAGTACATGGCGACCTGGACCGAGAAGCGCATGTAGAGTTTGCGAAATCGTTCATTCCCGACGAGAAGGCATGCAAGGATCGCAATGAATACCCAGGTGCCGAAAAACCCGGCGCTCCTGCTATAGAGCGAAACGAAGGCGCTAAAGAGTCCGCCAAAAGCAAATTGTGCCGCCACCGGAAGCGCGGGCACAACGGAAAGTAAGCGAGTATCTCGAACACGTCCGGCTTCAATTGCATTCAGAAGAATGAATGCGGAAGGCGCGAGAATGAGATAGAAAATGAGAAGCGCATTCCCCTGCCACAAATCGATACGTTTCAAGACAATAAAATTGTCGATAAGAAATCCGCCGACGAGCGACATGGGTGATGTAAACCGCTCATGCCATGCGATGAGTTCTTCGAGATTCTTGGGAAAATAGCGCCGGATCATACTTTCTCATTAGTAGGTCAAAAGTTCCCCCAGAGTTGCCACAATGGACTGCATCTGTGCCCCAGTAATATGCCCGATCTTGTCTCGAAAGCGAAGCGGAGAGAGCGTGCGGACTTGAAAAACTAACACGTCGGAATCCTTCTTGAGGCCGTTTGCTTTTGTCTTTGGAATACTCACTCGTCCGGACTTTCCCATGACGCGACCTGTAAGCGGACACACTATGCGGATTGGCATCCCGTCGTTGAGAGTATTTCCCGATACAACGACCACCGGCCTCTTCCCCGCCTGTTCCGATCCCAGCACAGGATCAAGCACCACCCAAAATATATCCCCCTGGCGTGGATCAGTCATACCTGGCAAGGTCCTCTGAATACTCCTTCATTCCCCACTCGGCCATTTCAAGAGTCTCGGCAGTATTTTCACGCGCAAAGTCCGCTCGCATCCGCGCGCGGATCATCTCGTGCTGATATCTCTTGAGTGCTTCTTCGAGCACACTGCGGCGCGTGCGCTTGGTCCTCTTAGACTCGCTCGCAACCCACGCCAAAAGCGAAGGCGATATGGTGCTGGTAAACACAGCCGTCTTCATACGTATATTGTATACGTATGCTTTTTTCTTGTCAATATCATTTCCACCATCGAATGGTAGATTATCTAGGAGAATTACTTTCTCGATCAAGCCAGGCAAGAACTTCTCCAGCATCCTCGTTAGGAGGAAACACAGGGTAGAAAACTTTAACTATTATTCCGTCTTTTATGATCATGGTCAGTCGCTTCAAAAGTACTTCCCCCGCAACCTCAAACGTTGGTAATTTTAGAAGCTTTGTGAGTGTAAAATTAGTGTCGCATAATATTGGAAATGGTACCTGTAGCCTGTTCACCATCTCTTTCTGATAGTCCGTTGTCTGAGTACTCATTCCAAATACTTGAACTCCCCGTCTTTCAAATTCGTTGTATTTTTTGCTGAAATCTAACGCTTGTACTGTACAACCACGTGCTCCAGGAATGTCATCCCACCCTTTTGGCATTTCTTCGTCTGGTCTTCCGGTTTTTGGATAGCAGTAAATAACAGTTATTCCTTGAGTGAGCGAGGAGGTATTAACACTCTCTCCGCTCGTAGACTTAAGAGTGATTTCTGGAAACTTCATTCCAGTCAAATTATCTGCGGCACCGTCATCTTCCGGCCTCGGCAGATCTGATGGCACTTCCATCATGTTTGTCATGGTGTTTAAAATATATCGTTCAGCTTATTTTACGGTGCCAGACGAAATATGGAATGATGTACATTTGTGCGCAGGAGAGGACTCGAACCTCCAAGGTCTTGCGACCACAGCCACCTCAAGGCTGCGCGGGTACCAATTTCGCCACCTGCGCGCTAGAAGCCTTACAGCTTCTCTCCCACTATACGCAACATTTGGTCAATTTTCAATCTCCCCTTGTAGCCAGAAATAAAAGGCACCGAAACCTCTCGGGTAGCTAGTAATTCGGGTACCGTGCCGCCATATGAATATGGCCAACAAACAAGGAGTGTTCGAGGAGAAGCTGGAAGAGTACTGCAAGGCCAGGAAGACGC
>JACRFH010000017.1 GCA_016217975.1 Candidatus Kaiserbacteria bacterium
ATTGGCTCGAACCCCCGCCTCGCGTCCCGCTCGCTTCTTTTGGATTTCAAAAACCCTTGGCGGATTCTGGCGGAAACCCCCATCGCGTCGCTTTGCGACGCTCCGCATTTTGGCGAAAAAACGAATTCTACTTGTTGGCTGCCGGACTTGGAATCGAACCAAGATTTTCGCTTTCAGAGAGCGACGGCCTACCTTTAGCCGATCCGGCAGTGAACGGTCGCATTCTAGCAGATTCCAGCTGTTTTTCAGCTTTGCTGGCCTAGCTTGCGCTCACGCCGGAATCTTTCCCTTGATGCCAAGATGCTTCTGGATCGCGCGCACCTCGCCGCGGATCTCGTCGATTTCCTTGGTGACGCCTTTCAGATTCCCATACTGCTCTTCGATAATATCGAGCCGTCGATTGATCTGTGCGAGTGCCGCATGGATCGGACGGAGCTTTTCATCGACAACTTCCTCGACGATCACGCGCACGTCGTCTCTAGTCGGTAGCTTCTCAACTCTCTCCTCTATCCCCTCAACTTTGTCCTCTATCTTCTCAACCTTGTCCTCTATCTTCTCAACTTTCCCTTTAATGAAATTCACCGCCTCTAAAATGTCTTTTGTGTCTTGATTCATAGACAGACAGTCTACCATGCCGTATTTCTTCGCAGATGGCACAAATCTTGACGAGTGCTACTGCCCCTGGACTTCCATCGAAACATTTGCGGCATCCGATGTTTGTGCCGCATTCGGACCACATGCCTTGAGAGCGGTCCTGAATTGTTTCCATGCCGCTTCGCGGGAGGTTTGCCAGCTCTTGCGGGCACTTTTTACGGCGTCGGCAAATTGCTGCCAGGCACTCTTTATTGCTTTTCGAATCGCATCGTTCCCTGTTTGCGCATATGCGCTTGCTAGAGCCGAGGCGCGCGCAGTGTATGCGCTATTGGTCGCGCCCGTAAATGTCGCGACCGCAGTGTCTATTGCAGACTCACGTGCCGCGACGGCCGCAGAAACGCATGCAATGTTTATCGTTGCCGCAGTCGAACTCGCATGTTTGTCCGGACGAGGCGGAAGGCGATGATCGCCCGTTGTTGAAGCACCAAAAGTCATTACCGCACCCACCGCTGCCGCCAGCCATTCCCTAAACATAATGAGAAATACGTTTTATCCGTTAATGCCTCAATTGTACTGTTTCATATACTAAAACTCCGAGGCCTGTGTATAACCAGTTGGACACGTGCGTCTGTCACGGCCAAGCTCGACAGGAATTTCTTTCACCGATTCGACACCTGAGCGCGAGAAAACAACATCAAGCATAAGACCATGGCGCACGGCATCGTTCCAATACTGATCGAAGATGAGATTGCCAAGGGAATAATAGATATCCTTGCCGTTGTAAACCTCGTGCTCCTGCACGATATGTGGATGCGATCCGATGACGATGCTTGCGCCTGCATCGACAAAATCATGCGCGAGCCGTTTTTCCTTGTCGGTCGCAGGCTGATACTCGTCTCCCCAATGGGTGTAGACCACCACGACTCTCCCGGCCTGTGCTTCGAGCTTCGCTTGCGCGACCGTGTGATCAGTATTGTCACTGGTCCAATCGCTCCAATTCACGAATGAAAATGGAATACCTTGTATATCGAGTCGAGCTACGCGATCCGTTTCTTGCTTATCCGGATCACCAAAATGCAATACGCCCGCCGCATCGAGATACGTGATGGTTTGCATCAATCCCTCGCGAGAGAAATTCAATATGTGATTATTGCCGAGATTCACCATTCGAATGTGATGTGCAAAGAGGAGTCGCGCAGTCGAAGTAGGAAACGTGAAGGTGAAGTCGTCTGGACCCCCAACGGCACTCCCGACGCTCACCGACTCGTGATCGGTAATCGGGCCTTCGAGATTCGCAACGATAAAATCAGGTTTGGTAAGTGCTGGATCGAGACAAGAGAATATGAAATCACTTCCCTTCTCGGCTGCAATCGTCCGAATGGACCGATCAAACATAATGTCTCCTCCAAAGAGAATACGTGCGTGGATAGGTGCGCTCGGCGTGGCTACATATTCAAGCGAGCTCCCGAGTTGCGGAAATAATGCTGCCAAAAAAGCGACAACAGAGATGAGCACCTGAAAGAGAACATCCATACAACAACTCTACCGAGAGCGCGTGAAAATGCCAACCCTGCAAAGAGCCCCGCCCCGCGTGATTAGTCGTCGATGGAGAGAAGCGAGTGCGGCTTGCCTTCGGCAATCGATGCGTGCGTGATGCGGATAAATTGCGCTTTTTTCTGGAATTCAGGAATGGTACGAGCTCCGGCGTAGCCCATGCCTACCTGAACGCCCGACGCAAGTGTAGCGACGACGTCGGCGACCGGCCCCTTGCAATCCACCCATGCCTCGACTCCTTCGGGCACCGCTTTTCGTCCATGTGTGAAATAGCGCTCCTTTCCTGCCGCGCTTTCAATGACCGATTTTGACCCCATGCCACGATATTCTTTGATCTTGTGGCCATCATGCTCGACGATCTTCCCCGGAGCTTCATCAGTCCCCGCAAAGAGATTGCCGCACATGACAGCCGATGCGCCTGCGGCGAGTGCTTTTGCGATATCACCCGAGGTGCGAATTCCCCCGTCTGCTACGACCGGTACTTTCCTTTTGTTGGCCACAGAGGCAACTTCGAGTATCGCCGAGAGCTGGGGCACGCCTACGCCCGAGATCACGCGCGTCGTGCATATAGAGCCGGGCCCTACTCCCACCTTGACCGCATCAGCGAATGTGCATGCTTCTTTTGCGGCTTCTGCCGTCGCGATATTCCCAAAAATCATTTTTGCGTGTTTGAGGGAGTGTTTTATTTCCTTTGCACTCGCAAGCACATTCAAGTTGTGGCCATGCGCACAATCGATCACGATCGCATCTACGCCCGCGTCATCTAGCGCCTTTGCGCGATCTGCTGCAAATGGTCCGCATGCAGCTGCAACTTTCACACCTGCAGCTTTTGCCTCTTTCACCATTTCAACCTGTCGCTCAATTGAACAATTGCGGTGAATGGCCCCAAGCGCGCCCAATTTCCCCAATGCGATTGCCATTTGTGCTTCCGTCACGCGATCCATCGCAGCAGAAATAAAAGGGACAGACAAGTCAATGCCAGCTATCTTTGTCTTGAGTGAAGCCTCCGCAGGCTCCATGGCGCTTGCCATGGGGCGCAGGAGGACGTCGTCAAATGTGAATCCTTCGCGGATTACTGCCATGCGACAATATAAGACAAAACGGCGGAAAAATCAAGTGTAGCCATCGGTCAAGTGGCATTACTTGTTTATCTTCCGCGGCCGCGCAAGATAAACAAGTACTATTTCTTTGAAACTGTTGCGGTTATGGCGCAATGGTCGGAGACGCCAGTATGCAATTCAACAGCAGAAACGATGTATTCGGGCGTCGAAAAAAGTCCGTCTACCATGAGGCCCGGGACTCCTGCATCCCGCGCATGCGCGGCAAGAACTTCGCGCGGCACGCGATGGAGAGACTCATCAAGACTCCATTCATATTTCGCCGGGATATTGTCTTTATAGTGTTTTGCCAATGTATCAAATATGTCGCTGCCCCGTGGCGCGTTGAAATCTCCTGCGAGAACAAATTCTTTCTCGACATCAAGTAACCCGAGAAGTGATTTGAGATCGCGACGCTGCCGGTCGGTCGCTTCGCCATCGGGCGACCAGGTGAAGTGTGTAGTTGCTATCTTGAAACGAATGCTGTCTTTCTCCACTTCGATCAACGAAAGTGCACGCGCCTGACGGCCGATGACCTCTTCTTTCTCTTCGTTATTGAATACGAAAAGCGGATCGTGTTCGCCGGCATAATACATGGCGCTTGACAAGACAAATGGAAGTCGCGAGATTATCGCCTGACCATATACCCCCTGCTCTTCGCCAGCGCCTGCAAAAATGCACAGCGGCGTAAAGAAACATGTTCCTCCCGCCGCCTTTTCGAGAAGCGGAATGTCACGCTCCATGCATTCCTGGATGCACACAACATCCGCGTTCTGCTCTCTCAAGAATGACACGAACAAATCAAGATGCTTCGAACGCTCGATGTTGACCGAGACGAGTCGTAAACTCGCCATACGTCTATTGTTTGCGCCCTATCGCGGCTTTGATGAATGCGGTGAAAAGCGGATGCGGTGAGAGCGGGCGGGCGCGGAGCTCTGGGTGAAATTGGGTGCCGAGCATGAAGGGATGCACAGAACGCGGGAGTTCAGCGATTTCCATCAATCGTTCGTCTTTGGGCGAGCGGCCCGAGAATACGAGACCTGCGGTTTCAAGACGCTCGATATAGTCGGGATTTACTTCGTAGCGATGGCGGTGGCGGTCGGAAATCGTGACTATGCCATCCGCCTTCGCCGAGGCTCCGGCGGACACGTACGCTTCGCGAGCAATTGTGCCCTCTACGAGATCACACGGATAAGCCCCTAAGCGCATCGTGCCGCCGTAATTTTTCTTGGCCATGAGCTCTTTCTGCTCGGGCAATATGTCGATAACCGGATGTTTCGTCTTTGGATTGATCTCGGTCGTATTTGCGCCCTCGAGCCCCGCGACATTACGCGCATATTCTACCGTCATGAGCTGCATGCCATAGCAGAGGCCGAGGTACGGAGTTCTCGATTCGCGCGCCCATTTGATTGCAGAGATCTTCCCTTCGATCCCCGTCTCGCCAAATCCTCCCGGCACGATGATGCCGTCATACTGTGAGAGGCTGGTGACATTGAGTTTTCCCTCCTGAATGTCTTTGGCATTTATCCAATCAATCTTCGGTCTAACGCCAAGTTCGTATGACGAGAATTTAATTGCTTCGATAACCGAGAGATACGCGTCGGAGAGCACGAAATCGCCCGTATCGAAATATTTGCCGACAATGCCAATTTTTACTTCGCGCTTGCCATTGTGCGCATGATCGGCAAAATGCTTCCACTCGGTAAGATCCGATTCTCCCCTCGGCCGTTTTTTCAAGAGCTTCAAAAGAATGTCGGAGAGTTTGTCGCGCTCGAAATTGAGCGGCACATCGTAGATGCTCTCGACATCGGGAGCGGAAATAATATTTTCCGGCGATACGTTGCACCAGATTGCAAGTTTCTCTTTTCTTTTTTTGTCGAGTGCATGTGTTGAACGCGCGAGTATTATATCGGGCTGTACTCCATAAGAATTGAGGAGGCGCACGGCATTTTGCGTGGGCTTGGTCTTCATCTCACCCACGGTTCCGGGCACAGGAAGATACGAGACCATCACGAAGATGACGCTGCCCTGATCTTTGAGATGCATTACGCGCGCCGCTTCAATAAACATCTGATTCTGGAAATCGCCTACCGTGCCGCCGACTTCAACAACCGATACATCAGAGCCTGATGTATCCGCCGCACGCTCGAGACGATTAACGACTTCGTCGCGCACATGCGGAATTGTCTCGACGCACTTGCCGCCATAACCGAGATTGCGCTCGCGCGCGATGACGGAAGCGTACACCATGCCGCTCGTCATATAATCTGCGGGGCCTAAATCGCGATTGAGAAATCGTTCGTAGTTGCCCATGTCTTGATCTGTCTCAAGACCTGAATCAAGCACGAATACTTCACCGTGTTCGATCGGATTCATCGTTCCCGCATCAACATTGAGATACGGATCGATTTTGACGAGATTTACGGAGAGTCCTCGGGCCGAGAGAATCTTTCCGATCGAGGCCGCTGCGATGCCCTTGCCCACGGCCGACATCACACCGCCTATCACAAATATGAATTTGCGGTTTCTCTTTTTTGCCATCGAAGGCCACTATAACACAAGGAGTGCCATATCCCCGAATGCGACCCGGTGTGGATTCAAAGGGCTAGGTCTTGAGATACCTCCTGACCGCCAAATAGCTTGAAAGTGCGCCAAGAATGATGCCTGTGCCCATCACAATAAGGAACATCAGCGGAAACCGCTCCGAATAGTAGGTATACACATTGAACGATCCTAAGAATCGCTCGCTTCCCGGCCCGAGCCAGATCGTAAGCGGATACATGGCGACGAGCACGATGAGGCCCGAAATGACTCCATAGAGGACTCCTGCAATCATGAAAGGACCACGCACGTACCAATGCGAAGCGCCCACGAGATTCATAACACCGATCTCGTCACGCGCAGTGTAGATTGCAAGGCGGATGGTGTTGAATGCGATCAAGAGCGACGCGAGTGAGAAAAAGATAACCACTCCAAGCCCTATCGCGCGCAGTGCCCCCATGAATTCGGAAAGTCGATCGATGGCAGCTTTATTCTGATAGAAATTGACTTTATCGATCACGCTCCCGAGCGTGGTACCGCTCGCCTGCTGCGCGTCGATATACTTGGCAACGTTTTCATATTGCGTCGGATCTTTCGCGCGCACTTCAAGCGACGCGCCGAGCGGATTTAGCCCTAGCTCTTCAAGGGCCTGCATCGTGAGCTGATCGTTTTTGTGTCGCTCTCGAAATGCGGCGAGTGCATCTTCACGCGAGACGTAGACGACGGTTTTTACTTCCGGGAGCGACTCAAGCGAGGTTTTTAATTCTTGGATCTGATTGGTGGCCGCGGAGGTCGTGAAATACACCGTGATGTCCACTTTGTCTTGGAGCGACACGAGCGCAGATTGCAAACCCGCGCCCACGATAAGCATCCATGCCATGATGAAAAGTGTAATCGTCATGATGAGAACCGCCGCAAGCGAAACGAACCCATTTCGGATGAATCCGATGAGACCGTACATGGCGACTCTTTTTGCTGTAAGCCACATAGACATACGACAATTATAATACGTACTTGCCTTCCTTGTCGTCGCGGATGATACGGCCCTGGTCCATGGTGACGACACGCCTGCCGATGGAGTCGACTACTGATTTGTTGTGTGTGGTTAGAAGCACTGTAGTGCCGAGATCGTTGATCTTCTTCAAGATCTCGACGATGTCGTGCGTATTGATGGGATCGAGGTTCCCCGTCGGCTCGTCGGCAATGAGAATATCGGGCTGATTCACTATTGCGCGCGCGATTGCGACCCTCTGCTGCTCGCCCCCGCTAAGCTGCGTCGGGAAACTCCATATCTTGTCAGAGAGTCCCACGAGCTCAAGCACATGCGGGACATCTGCCTGGATGTCCTCATCGGATTTGCCAGCCACTTCAAGCGCAAACGCGATGTTTTCATACACATTCTTTGTGGGAAGAAGGCGAAAATCCTGAAATACGGTGCCGATAGAGCGGCGCAGCTCTAGGAGTTCGCGATTCTTCAATTCCGAGATATCGCGCGAGCCAAAATAGACCGCGCCTTCGGTCGGAAAGATCTCGGCAAAAAGCATTTTGAGGAGTGTCGTCTTCCCTGCACCACTGTGCCCCACGATAGAAACGAATTCGCCCGGATCAATCCCAAGCGTGACGTCATATACGGCAGGTGCCGAATTTTCGTAGTATGACTTTGTGACTTTGTCGAAGTAAATCATGTTCAACTAGCTTCTAGTGGCTAGCTTTTAGCTTCTAGAGAATGCGGATGAGACCCTACAGAAGACCGCACATGTCTATTATAACCCACCATCGCGAGAGTCCAAGCGCTCCTTCACGAGAAATGTTCAAATCTTCGTGAGAATGAGAAGAAAACCTCCGGCTTTTGGACCTTCATACCTGATGTTCTCTTCACTTTGCCCAAGAAATGCATTTCGATAATGCACGGAGAACCCGAGCTCGCGAAGTTCTCGGAGCATATCACGATATCCGGTCACCAGACGTGGTTCAAGACCGATGTTGCGAAATCTCTGAAGATCTTCTCGTAGAAACGCTGCGCGAAGAGGAGTTATGTGTTCGCCGATTATTATTCTTCCTCCTGTTTGTAACTTTCGGCCAAGCCCTTTGAAAACTTCAGCATGAAAGCCATTATCAGAAGCAGAAGAAAACGGTTCGCCGAAGACATTGAAAATATATATAGACTCTGCTTTTCCATTGTGGAGGTCGGAACTTGCAAAATCCTGCAGACTCATTCGCGTCACGACTCCATGCGTCACATGTTCTAGATTGTAAGACTTATCGTCGATGGCCACATAAAGAGATTTTCCTGATACCAGATCGTCCACATTTTCAAGCCGTTCCAGCATGTTTTGTTCCGGATGATATCCCGGGCCGATTTCAATCACGACGCTCCGGTCACCGATGAGATCGAGAGGTTGCAGATGTTCGAAGCCTTCAGTCATATTTATGCAACTGCTTTCTCCGCGTCAATAAAAGATTGTATATCACCTTCGAGGACTTTTTCGACGTCACGCCGCTCGTGCTCCGTGCGATGGTCTTTGACGAGTTGGTATGGGTGCAAGACGTACGAGCGGATCTGACTCCCCCATTCTATTTTGGTCGAGGCACCGGTCGACATACCCCGCGACTCTGCGGTTTGCTCTGCAAGTTTCCGTGCGAAGAGTTTTCCGCGAAGCATTTCGAGTGCTTTTTCTTTGTTTTGCGCCTGGCTGCGCTCGCTCGTCACATGCACGCGAAGACCGGTGGGCTTATGGACCGCGTGCACGGCGGTGTCGCGCTTATTTACATTTTGGCCTCCTGGGCCGCCCGAGCGCGTAAATGAGACATCGAGATCGGCTTCGGGAATGTGCATCTCGCCTGCATCTGGCAAGCGCGGCAAGACTTCCACGAGAGAGAAGCTTGTCTGGCGCTTGCCTGCTGAATTAAAAGGAGACATGCGTACAAGCCGGTGCACGCCCGCTTCATACTTCAGTGCTCCATATGCGCCACTCCCGACGAGTTCAAATGAGAGATTACGAAAGCCTCCCATCGAATTTGCATTCGACGAAAGCATACTCATCTTCCAGCCCTTGCTCGCCGCGTACTTGCCGTACATCGAAAAAAGCATCCGAGAAAAGTCTTCTGCGTCGTCGCCCCCCGCACCCGAGATGATCGAGATGATCGCATCGCTTTTGTCGTATGCGCCTGCGCCTGCGAGTGCGGCTTTGAGGTCTTGATATTCTTTGAGAGAAGCTTGAGCCTTGTCCTTATCGTTCCAAAAATCAGGGCTTGCCATCGCGACTTCGATATCGGCTATTTTCTTTTGGATGTCTTCTTTTTTCATCGTGCAGAAATACCCAACGCCTCTTGAACGACACGAAGCTTATCTTCGCATTCTTTGACAACCCGCGCCCGGCGACGCATCTTCGAGCGCTTCTCGGCGATGAGAAAGAGCATGTCGCCCACTTCACGCTCAATATCACTGATCTCGGCGTTTACCTTTGAGCGTTTATTCGCGTCCACGACATTCAACGCCTCTACCTGCAGGCCGCGCACGCGCTCTCGATTATGCCGCGCCTTGCGAGCATACCGATTGATCTCAAGGCTCGCCCATTGTAAAAGCTCTTTCGCATCCGCGATCTTAAGCGCAAGCTTCGGCACCTCGCGTAGAAGCTGTCTTTTAGTAAATCGCTCCTTCCTTCGTGAAGCCATGTTGATACTATACCAAACTTGAGCCACCACCCGCACTGGGAAACCCTCGGTTTTCCCACAGGGATACACCTCGCGCAAGCATGCGCGTAGGATATCCCATTCCTTCCTCCGCGGGAAACTCCCGTTTCCCGACCCCTTTCCGCGGGAGGCGGCTCCTCGTTCGCTTCGCTTACTCGGAGCCGCCTCCCGGATTTGAACCGGGGACCCATGTCTTACGAAGACATTGCTCTACCAACTGAGCTAAGGCGGCTTAGAGTCGAATCTTATTGTATTTAAGACTTATTATCAAACACATGGAGCCGAGAACCGGGATTGAACCGGTGACCTCGTCCTTACCAAGGACGTGCTCTACCAACTGAGCTATCTCGGCAACAGTCTAATATAGCCGTCTTTTACCATTTTCTCAATGTAATCGTGGCGCTTCAACTTTTTGATTTTCTTTTCTACAACTCGAGCATCCTCTATGGTCGAATATTCCTGCTTTAAAAGTAGTGCTTCTGCTTGTAGTCGTTTTGTTGATGGCGTCGCGCCCCTGAGATGATGTTTGAGCCGGGTGTCCAAATTCTCCGTGCTACCGATATAAAACTTGCCTGACTTTGTCTTAAGAATATAAACCCAGGCCATAGTAATGTGCTTCCCGACGCTTCGGTCGGGACCCCGATTCTACGTCGGGGCTACCAACTGAGCTACGTCGGCATTACCATCTATTCTTTCGATGGCTGCGCAGAGAATATCACGGCCCTATCAGACTTGGTAGTCTTTCAATTCTTCGATGATCGGTGCCATTGAGGCGTCGGTGATGTCGCCAGGTTTGAAATCCGCTTTGGTTACCAAGAGTTGTTCCAATTCCTTCGCTTTCTGGAGAAGACCATCAAAGCGCAAGTCATCCGCATATGGATGCTTTGAACTGACCTTTGCCTTATACCGAACACGGCCTTCCATGATTCGCTCTTCAAGAGGAATGATGCCGAAGGGCCCCACGCGCATATCTGCGTACTGGAGTACTTTGAGTTCGAAATTCTCTGAATCAAGCACGGTGTTGATCTTTGAGAAACCAACGTCCTTCACGAGCGACCGGATCTCTTCCGGCAGTCCGATCTCGCGCATAATCGCAAGCGTTCCTGCATGTTCATCGTCTCCGTATTTTCGGTGGAATTCGGATTTGACATCACGCCAATACTTTACTCCTTCGGGTTCTAGAAGTTCCGGCATGCTCAAATCAGCCTTGATGATGTTGCCCATATCGTGGAAAAGTCCTCCGAGTACTGTACGCTCGGTGTTGATGGAACCACGCCAACGTTCGCAAACATATCGAGCAACGGCCGCCGCGCGGAGTTGATGGAGTTGCAGACCACGGAATATTTTGTACTTCTCGTATATCTCGCGGGCGCGCATACCCGGTCAGTACAATTTGGCATTGTTTCTGCCGCTGATAATGTACTGTACGCTGGATTTGTTACGTTCTATGGTCATGGTGAGAATATCGCGACTGACTTCAACAAGGCTATGCCAAATTGTCCTACCGGGCATGATCAACCAATGTGAAGCGCGTGCGCGATTCCCTGCAAGAACACAAGTATGAACGTGAAGATGGCGAGCAGGAATTGTACAAACAGGGCAAACGCCTGAATTGCAAGCATGGCGAGCGTGTTTACAAACCCGATGAACGCATCCATACAAGATTATTCGACTACGGCTTCACCACAAACCACACGCCTCCCACATTTTGCCCCGTCGTATCCCCTGGCTTCGTATCATCCTTCCAGTAGTAGAGCGGTGCGCCGTTGTAGGTCACTTGAAGCGCCCCGTCTGCGCGCGCTATAGTGCCGAGG
>JACRFH010000018.1 GCA_016217975.1 Candidatus Kaiserbacteria bacterium
GCGTCTTCCTGGCCTTGCAGTACTCTTCCAGCTTCTCCTCGAACACTCCTTGTTTGTTGGCCATATTCATATGGCGGCACGGTACCCGAATTACTAGCTACCCGAGAGGTTTCGGTGCCTTTTATTTCTGGCTACAAGGCGGGATTGCCTTTTGTGAGAGAATAGTGCATACTCCGCGGGTTCTCCGACGCGTAGAGGCTCGGAGGCGAGACCTATGACAGCGGTAAAAGCGGCAAAGAAAAGCGTGGCTAAAGTGCCGCGTACCAAAAAAGCGGCTCTCGCTCTTCCCTCACGCTTGCGCATCAAGGTGCGCGCCTATGAGCATGCTGTTCTCGACAAGTCGGTAAAGCAGATCATCGATACCGCCGCCCGCTACAATGCAAGCGTTGTCGGCCCTGTGCCGCTCCCTATCGATATCAAAAAGTACACGGTCAACCGCGCAGCCTTTATCGACAAAGATTCTCGTGAACAATTTGAGATGCGGATTCACAAAAGGATGATAGATATTCTTAACCCGGAAGGTAAGGTAATAGAGGCGCTCACGAATATTGATTTACCATCCGGAGTTTCAATAGATGTAAAGATGATGTAGTTCAAGAGAGGCTGAATTCTGTAAGCTTATTCTTTATCTCTTTCTCGGACACCTCGAATCCGGGCATAAATGTGACCGGCTCATCGTAGTTAATATCTTTGAAATATGACAGTTGTTGGCGGATAAGCTTCGGATTGAAGCTGTCGCCAAAGATATTCTCCGCTTCTCGAACGATTTCCGGGAGCTGATGATAATCGCGCAGAATGAAGTACAGATCGACATAGTCTTTCCATTTGGCGCGATGGGCCAGAGCATATATTTTCATTGCCGCCAGCGTAAGAAGCGTTGGAATGCGTGCTATCGTCTCGAATCGCATTGAGAAATCAATATCGAATGGGTATTGAAAGAAAGTGAATTTAACCGAATCTATCAGAAATGTAAATTCGGTCTCTTTGTTTACCAATTCTGTATCTATGCGCCGCATACGCTCGATTTTCCTGCGCAAAGCTATGTTACTGAATCTTTCTTTGCTAAACATATCGAAATCGATAGACTCGCGATGTCCGATATGAAGCGCGACCGCAGTACCGCCGACCAGACCAAAGTCTTTTCGAAAATGCGCTACAAGCGGCAGCAAATTTCGCTGTTTTTCCGTTAGGATTTCACTGTGCATGCGGCGCATATTTGTCGAAATAGAGACCGAAATAGTGGGCCGTCTCTGGGTAGTAGTTGCCTCGTTGTCGACCCGTAGCCATTTGTTTACGAAAAATACGCGCTACGTTTTCAATACCGAGAATTTTAATTAGCTCTTGCACATCGTCCCATGTGCCATAGTTGAGCGTGTGCTCGACGATGGGTATCTCGCCGAGCGCATCATAATCCTTGGAGTACCAAATCAGGTGCGGTCTCTTTGCGATAAAGTCGCGCAGTTCTCCCGTTGCCATAACTACCTCATTTTACCACAAAATCAGCGAAATTTATCTCGTTTTTTTTGGAAAAGCATTCGCGCGAACGGCTCGAAATGGCCGGGCGCGCTCACAAATATCGATCTTCCCTCCGGCGCCTGCCCCGTAGCCGACACAAAGTGTCGTGGTACCGGGGGTCACGATCGACGTAAAGATGATTCCGGGTGTGGATATTAAGTCCATTAAAAGCCCTCTAAATGGGGATTTTTTTAGATGTCCTCATCAAACGTCTTGTATTTACTGACCAACATGATCTATAATGGCAAAAGGGAATCGTTTGACAAAACCTCTTTTGTAGTGTCTGATGTCTGTTCGTGAATGTTTCCTGCTCGGACATGCGCACATAACACGGTTGGTTGTGTTCGTATGCCCCCGCTGGTGCGGTGTGGCGTGCATCGGAGCCCGTACGCTCCGGGAGGTCGCAGTGATGCGGCTTTCGATTGCTCTTGGAGGGTTAGCAACCTCCGCCGTCGTGGCCGCGACGTTAACAATCTGGCCGTCAAGTGCGGATGCAGGCTGCAAGAACACGGCCCAGTCATGTTCGTCGGCGCTCTCGCAGTGCCAACGGCTCAATGCCGTTGAGGGACCCTCCGGTCCCAAGCGCTGCGTACCTGTCTACAAGCGCTGCATGAAGGACGGGACGTGGATCGGCAGAACCTGTAACCGCACTGGGCTCCAGAAGGCTTGAGCGCCTTCTGGCCGGCTCCGTCTCGAAAGAGGCGGGGCCGGTTCTGCGTCTGGCTTTCAAACAGACATTTTTACACACAATGAACCAATCAATTCAGAAACCTCGATTTCATTCTCCAGGTGGTGCGATGTGAGCCTATGGAAAAGGATGCGGCCAGGGGTTGAATTTTTCAGCGGCCTTGTACCCGATCTTTTCCGGCACCTCGCGCAGGCGACGCGCTTTGAGTGGCGCCGCGAATTCAACAAGGTACAAAGGAACGAGTCGCGGGACGATGGCGCGTACGACATGGTATCCGAGCGCTTTGAGAATAGAATTTTTTACTTCGTAGGTGTATATTTCATATCCTTTTCCTAAAGATGCAAACAAGTTAACTATATGCGCAAGCCGCGAGTCAACGGTGGAACAAGAGCCGGCGTCTCCTATAAATGCCTGCGCGCTCTGTTTTTTGCCGGATATGAAGAATCTAAACTGTTTTTCCATTTCGGGGCCTTTCCATGCATGCAGTCGTTCCATTCGCGCGAGATCCGTGCTCACAAACGGCACGTAATCTTCTGGTAGCACATAGCGTTTATCATACGAGACAAACTGCGTGACACTCAGCGCTTCAATCGCACTTTGCATAAGAATACCTTTCAAATCAAAGCCAGCGCTGCTTCCAATCCCGATGACTGGGCCGTCAGGATCGTTATAATCAACGATCGCGCACGTTACCGAGGGGACCGCAAGATCCGTTGTCGTATTGAGAAAGTAGATCTCAAAGTCAAAGCGCCGGATGCAGTCAACGAAATCGCGTAGAGTGCGATCCTCGACAGTTTCGATGTCGATGATATTGGGCGAGAGGTTGTTGAGCCAATAGATCAGAAAACCTTCACGTTGTATGGCCTCAAGCAGCGCCCCGAGCGTTGCCTCGTCTTTAGTAAAGTGTCCCGCCGAACCGCTTGTTGTCTGCATGAATATCATTTTTTCAGGCGGCAGATCTGGTGGCGTACGGAGATAGTTCCAATATACAATTTGTGCGGGAAGGTAGACGGGCACACCGCTCTGTAATTCACGTCCCTGTACCCACCGCAAGACGCTTTCGTCGTCGAAAGCAAGCGTAGAGAAGCGCTTTTTTTGCCAATCAAGGAAGAAATCGAATTGGTGAATATCGATCACCCTTTCTCGCTTTGATAGCTCCGCATAGGAGGCGGCACGGAGCGTATCGAGTTTGTATGTCGAAAGGAAATAGCGCTCTAAGACTTCTCCGACGGCTTTTGACATAGCTTCTTCTGGGTCAAGAGACCCTCCGAAACCGTTGTAGAAGACCTCACGACCGTCGGAGAGACTCCGGCTTTTCATCGGGGTAAGTTCAAAAAAGTCAAAGAAATGCGGATAATCATTTCGATAATGCCGTGCGCTGAAGCGTGGCGCGTCTATAACATTGTTTTCGTGCAAAAAGGCGAGGAGCCGTTGCCAATTCAAAGGGGTGCCATCGCTAACGAAAAAAGGATTTCCAAGATTGTCGATATCGGCTGCTTTTTCCGCGATGAACGACCGAAGTGTTTCCTCAGTCGGAATAATAGACTTAAATCGTCCGCATGGACGGCGCAATTCCGCGAGCGCTTCGGCGCGCGTGCGCACAATCCGATTAGTATGGGTACGTCTTCGGCTTGTCCTCTGGAATTGTTCGCGCAACATCGGCGCAGTATAACGTCTTTTGCGCAATAACGGGAGAGCGGTATGATTGGCTTCCATGTATATCGATTTCTCAAGTCTCTTTCACCAGTCGTCGAAAGATTTGCGTGGAGGCGGTACCGTGAATATTCCAGCGGACGTGACGAAGTGGCCCGAAGAGTGGAGCACTACCTACTATAAGACCTATCCGCGCTTCAAGAAAATCCCTCTTCCCGCGTCAAAGTCGTCCGCGGATTTCTTTGACCTACTTATGATACGAAAAACCGACCGTTCGTTTTCCAAAGACGCACTAACACCCGGCAAACTTTCGTCTCTGCTAAAATATTCATGCGGCATCACCCATGAGAGCGCCGAATATAATCCCCGTCGCGCACATCCTTCGGGTGGCGCTCGCTATCCTCTCGAAATATATCCCATCATTTTCAATGACGTCGAAGGAATCTCTGCGGGGGCCTATCATTACAATGTCAAAGAGCATGCGCTCGACACTCTTTCAGAGCGCCCATTTTCCGGTGATGACATTGCACAGCTTGTTACCTACCCATGGGCGCAGAATTCTTCGGCACTCATCGTAATGACGGCGGTTTTTTGGCGATCGCAGATGAAATATGGCGAGCGTGGCTATCGCTACATCATGCTCGATGCGGGTCATATCGGCCAGAATGTCTATCTCTCAAGCATGGCCCTTGGTCTCAAGTGTTCGGGCCTCGGCGGCACGCTTGATACGAATATTGAATCACTTCTTGGTGTCGATGGCATAGACGAATCGCTCGTTTATGCGCTTGTTGTGGGGTGAGATTTCGGAAGCCGAGTCAGGCAATACAGTTCGTTTGCGTACGTTGGGAGGAAGAATCTCTCGTTTGTGGGGTTGTGCGCTATTTTATTCACGATGCGCTCCGTTACCTGGAAGAAACTTATTTCTTTACCTGTCTGCGGGTCAATCTCATAGAGCCGGCCGTCGTTGGAGCCGCAATACAGCCGATCATTGATGATCGTGGGAGTTGCAAAGACGCGCGAATGCGTCCAAAATTCCCAGACCAACTTTCCTGTATCGGGATCAATGCAGACGATGCGTTTGTCGAGAAGCCCCATATAAATTTTACCGTTCCATATAATCGGGCTTGAGTAGAGCGGCTTATAGGTTTCCACTTTGTGCCGCAGCTCCCCAGTGCGCGCGTCTATGACGTGCACGTAATTGTCCCACGAGCCGAAGGCGATGAAACCGCTTTTTTCATCGATCGCAAATCCCGCTTTGACTGCGCCACCGGAAGCGTATTGCCAGAGAGGAGTACCGTTTTTCGCATTGTACGCAAAGATGGTTCCCGCTTCGCTTCCGACCACGACTAAACCAAACTTTTTCGAGTATGCTGGCGTTGAATGTGTAAATGTTTCCCCCTGGTGCCACCACTTCTTTTCGCCCGTGCGCGCGTCGAACGCGGCGATACCGCCTTGTTTTTTCCAAAGCCCGAACTCAAGACCGACATACACGAGCCCGAGATTTTCCGCGACACATGGCGATGAACCGATCCAATCGGCCTCAAGGTTGATCCATTTCTGCACTCCTGTCTTTGCGTCGAGAGCGTAGAAATTGCCGTCGTATGCGCCGAAGTAGAGCATGCCTTCAAAAATGGCCGGGGAAGAGAAAATACGTTTCTTTCCCGCGCCAAAGAGCACTTGATGCGTCCACGCGACCGAGCCGTCACTTTGATTCAGCGCCCACATGTGGCCGTTGTCGGCTCCAAAATAAACTCGTTCGTCATCGCACACCGGCGCGGATTTTGGATTGACGTGGAAATATTCAGGGTCTTTGCTTTCGAATTTCCATTCGATCTTGAAGGGTGGGTGTGGCGGCTGTGGCTCTCTCTCGGCGTGCTTCAAAAGCCCGCCGGTACGAGGAAAATCTTCGATCGTGAAAATCGACCAGATTTTGATGCCTTCGTTCGCAAAGTATTCGTAAAACGATGGGTCGCGAAACGCGAGTACAACGCATACTTCAACAACTTTTTTATCCTCCGCCTTCAACGCTTTTACCTGGCGGACGATACTTTTGCCGCTGTTTAACGCATCGTCGACCAAGATCACTTTTTCATCGTTGAGCGCTCCCTCGATATTGCGCTGCATGCCATCGACCTTGCGTGATTTGCGGATATAAAACGAATTCAACGCAACCTTGTTTTCCTGTGCTTTCATCGCGATGCCCGAGGCAAGCGCAATCGCGACTGTTTCCAAGCCGCCGATCTGGAAGGGGGCTATGCCTTTTAGATGATCCCAGAAAAGGGTCGATATCCTATCGAGTGTTCCCGGTGTGAAGGCTACGCCTTTGATATCGAAGAACCAGTCGAAATCACTTCCATCGGGGTTCACGATGCGGCGCTCGTCTTTAGTGATAAAAGCGTGTTCAGCGAGATCATGCTTCAGTCGTTCACGCATTTCGGGAATAGTTTCCATGCAGGCAAATTATATACGCTCAAAGGTTATTATCGGTGAGTATCCCCACACGGCATAACGTTTGACACATTCACGGCTGTAGTCTGCGCCGAATGCGCTAGACTGGTATCACATGAAAAAAAGGATACCGTTCATGATTCTCCTCGCGACCGTAGCACGGTATCGAGTAAA
>JACRFH010000001.1 GCA_016217975.1 Candidatus Kaiserbacteria bacterium
AGAGCGAATCTGCCCGCGGTTGTCGTGATGCCCCCGGAAGACGAAACCGTGCCCGTCGCCACAGAGCCGATCACTCCGGTACCGTTGCCGAAGAGTACTTGACCGCCGGAGAGACTGGTGGCACCGGTGCCGCCATTACCTACGGTGAGCGCAGAGGCAAGGGTGAGAGCTCCAGCGGAGTCGAATGAAGAGGTGGCGGTGGCACCGAAGCGTGCGGCACCAGCTGTGTGATTGAACGAGAACAAGTTCGATGTCGTCGCGTTTGCAAGCGTTGTGTTCCCGGAAACGGTAAGGGTCGACGTTGCGGTCAACGTGCCGAGCGTGAGGGCACTGTAAAGCGTCGAACCTCCTGCAGCAAAATTGGCAACATTACCGATCGAGAAGATCGTGCCGGGCGTCGTCGTCGCAATACCGATGGTATTTGAGAAATATGATTTGCCGGAAACTTCAAAAATACTCGTGAGTGTCGCGGTAGCGCTTGATCCAACGATGATAACGTCGGTAGTATCGGTCGGATACACGGCGAGACTGTCGGACGTCGTCGCCCATGCTCCTGCGCCACCGCCTCCGCCCGAGGTGAGATCAGTCCCCCATGTCGGAACGCCGCCCGCAACTTTGAGTACGGTGCCTGACCCGCCTACCGTGAGCGTTGTGAGGTGATTCGAAGAATCCGAATAGAGGATGTCGCCAGTTGCGTAGCTCGTCACTCCCGTGCCTCCCTGCGTAGTCGCAAGAGTTCCGGAAATCGTTGAAAGGGTAGTCGTGGCAGCCCACGTGGGAACACCATTGAGATATGCAAGTACGTAGCCACCGGTACCAGCTGTAGTGGTAGCAAGGGCACTTCCACCGTTGCCATACGGAACCGCACCCGAAGCGACCGCCGCCCATCCCGTGCCGCCATTTGCAACTGGAAGAATTCCTGTGATGTCACTTGCAAGATTTACGAGAGCTGTTGCGAGGAGCCCTGCAGTCGCTTTTACAAATCCAGACAAGGAACCGATCGTCGCCGATCCTGCGAAGAGATTGGTGGATGATGCGTAGCCCGCCGAGACATTGGTCGTTGAGGCATTTCCAAATGTCGTCTTTCCTGTTACATCAAGCGTACCCGCAACAGCGACATTGCCCGACGAGTCGATCGTGGTACTCGCGCTTCCTCCGATCTTCGCGTAATTGGCAGAAAAGACCGTCGATGACGCTTGCTGGATATTTGTGACATACAAAGTCGTCGTTGGCGCCAAAAATCCGCCCGAGACTTCCCAACTTTTGCCGAAGAGATTTGCGCTCGTGAGATAATCGGTGCCCGCGACGGCTGCGGCAACATTGCCGCTTGCATCCGTTTTGAGAAGAGAACTCGCGATACCGGTTATCGCGAGATTCGTTGTCGTCGCGCTTGTGCTTCGAAGCGAATCTGTATACAGATTCGTCGTAGTAGCGCCTGATTGCCCTATCTTGAAAATAGTTGTCGAAGAATTGTTCACCGCCTCAAAAAGCTGCCCGGTCCCCCACGCCGTCAATTTCGCATACGGCGATGTAGTGCCGAATCCGGAAAAGCCATTGCCCTTGAGGGTAACATTCGGATTAAAATACGCGCTGCCGCTCGATCCGCCGTAGCCAAAAGCGATATCCGCGCCAGAGCCGTCGGTGAAAAATCGATACGAAAGATTCTGGATGCCGATGCCGTAGGAGCTGCCAACGCCCGCATCGTATAAATAAATGTTGTCACCAAGATTTGCGCCGAACGAAAGCGGCGCATTGAAACCCGCGGCGGGCGTCCCGATGCCGATTTTCCCGCCTTGCACGAAAAGATTCCCCGTCGTCGTCGCGCCACCGCTAATTGTCAGCCCCCCTGCTTGCGTTCCATTGCCAATGGTGCTTGATGCGGAAACTAGAATGCCGAGTGTCGTGGTCGGCGCGAGCGCACCGAATGCGACTTCCCACGATTTCCCAAATGACGAGCCGCTTCCTGATCCACAAGCAGTTCCTGTGTTTGAAAGAATTCCGGTTGCGCTAAACGTCGCGCATCCCGCCGAGCCGCCGGCACCAGAGACAACGAGATTCGTCGACGATGCGGTCGTTGCAGTGATTGCGGTTGTCGACGCGTAGGGGAGAATGCTCGCCATGCCGTCGCCGCGGATGGTCGTTGTGGCGGTGCGGCCGATGTAGAGCGTATCAAGTGCGGAGAGAAGTGTCGTCGATGCCCCGCCATTGAATGCGATGAGCGTCGATGTTGCATTCGATGGGAACAGATACGCAAAACTCGATCCGCTTCCAGAGATGCCAAGGCTGGTCGTGGCAACGAGCGCAAATCCCCCTGTACCGTCGCCCACCAAGAGCTCGCCGTATGCAGGAGCAGCGGTTTGGCCCGTACCGCCGTGCGCGATTCCAAGTGTTCCGGTGAGTTGACTAGCGTTGCTTACACCTGACGATCCCGAAGACGCGTATCCCGGATTTGAAATACTCTGGTAGATATTCACGGCCTGCGTTGAATTCGCGCTCTGGAGATTTGTAATACGTGCCGTGACATCTTTCTGGATTTCCGCGAGACGCGAGTCTAGCTGTGCCTGCGTTATGCCTCCTTGTGCCACAATGCGTTCGGTATTTACGATGCGCTCAACGACCCGTTCGACACGCTCGGGGTAAACTAGATTATTTATTACCGTCGTTGCAACCCCATTTCGCGGATTATTTTTCTTATTACTGTTTTCTTGTTTTTGTCCGTTTACTATTTGCACCGTAACTTTGCCACGAGTACCCGCTCCAGCAATTCCATTTGAGCTCACGAGAGAAAGCGGAAACGCAATTGCATACACAAGACCATCGACTCCCGAGCTAAAAGCGCGTGCAATATTTTCAAACACGCCGCCAACACCCGCGCTTGCAACCGACGAAAGAGCGAGGCGCGCCTTGCTTCCTATTCCGAGAATCGTCGAGTCATGCGGTAATTCACCCGTCTTTGCTGCAACGGCGATTTCAGATGCAGTCGTCTTCGCGGCTGATACCGCATCCTGCATCTGTCCAAGTGCGAATTTTGCGTACTGCGGATCGACGAGCGCGTATGTACCGAAGGTAAGCGATAGCGCTAGCGTGAGCGCAACAAGTTTGTGTACGAGCTCTACTGCGGGCGAAACAAGATGCGACGCCTGCGCGGCAAGAGGCGTATGCATCGCATTCATCGCCGCATCCGACATGCCCGTTGGAGCGTGCAGCATCGATTTTGCTTTTCGTACTGTGTCGCTCGCAAGTAGAGCTCCTGCCCCGCTCGCGAGTTGTTCTCTAACGGGATTTCCGTATTCGCGCAACCTTTTTTCGCTAACTATTTCTTTGCGTACGCCCTTTGTATACTGGCTTCTAAGAACAAAATCATTCAGTGAACTTCGGTCTACGTACCAGTTCTTACCCACACGCCTTCCGGCTATCACACCTTCGCGAGCCAAACGCGCCACGTAGTCATGCGAAAGATCAGCGAGAAGTGCAGCATCGGAGGCCGAAATATATTTTCTTCCGTCAAAGAAAATTTCATCACTCATGATTCTGTTGCGTCCTCGTCCGATATCGTCCTAAAGAGTCGCATGAGATGTTCGGATACCCGAATTAACTATATTTTACTAGATATTTCGGATGTCCTTAACAAAAAGGACGTAAAAGACTGTGGATAGCGAATCAGCGGCAGAGCCGTCGAATTCTCAATTTACAATTTTCAATTTTCACTCAATTTTCAATGTAACATTGCAACATTGAGCCTTTATTGAGAATTGAGAATTAAAAATTAAAAAATATCTAATAAAGAAGCATCTCGGCTATCCGAGTCCCATATTTGCTATCTATTTGAGCATTTACTGTCGCCTATAGACCAATTCCCTAGTTAAAAGCTTCTCCACGCGACTGCCTAGACTGTCGATCAGTGCTACGGCCGATGCTGGCATTGTCCTTGTTATCCCTGGCTTCGAGGCAAATATAGGGACTCCGCCCAAGCTCACGAGTCCAACTGAAAGAACTATAACGACGGTTAGTGTTGCGCCAGCAAGGGTGAGCATTGGAAATATGGCTTTTTTATCTGGTTGGTAGGCCACTGGATCCGGACGAACGTACGTAGAGGTCGGAAACGTGCTTTTTATCACTCGAATTGTGATACGGTGGTCTATTGGTGCTTGCTCATAAGGCATCTCAAGGGCATGAATTGGCTCCGAGCGAGACTCCAATACAGGAAAAAGATCCTTCGCGTCGCTCGAATAATTCATAATCGCCTCTTTCGAGCCCTCGTCTGGCAATGAACGAGGCGGAGGGTGTGCAAGACCTACGGACTCCGCCTGGACAGACGCCAAAAGTGCCTCTTTCTCGTTTTTATGGGCGAGAATTGCTTCCCGATCGATATACCACCTATTCCCTACCTGTCGTGCAAAAATCTGACCGCTCCGGGCGAGTTGGCCTACGTAGTCTTGATTATAGCCAGTCAATTTGGCCGCCCGCGAGGCCGACACATAATCCTTGCCTTCGAGAGTCACTATAGTATCCGGCTCACTCTTGGGCAGGTATTTTTGGATTTCGGGCTTCAAATCTGGACTTGATTTGTATTCTTCGAGAGAATTGAGAACGACATACCACAGACCTCCTATCCTTTGAGCATCAATAAATCCCGCGCGAGCGAGTTGCCCGATATAATCTTGCGTATACCCGCACAATTCTGCAGCTCGCTTAGACGAGATATATGATTTGCCAGCTATAGTAAGATCATCAGACATTACAAGAAGTATAGCCTGCCAAGGGAGCAAATGCCCAAGACACTGGGGATTACCGTAATTTTCAATTATCGATTATCAGTGAATTTTCAATGTCACATTGGAACATTGAGGCTTGATTGAAAATTGCAAATTATCTTATTTTAAGGCTCTCTCTATCGCTTCCCGCAGAGCCACTGGATCTCCCGCACCTTTGAGTGCTTTCATTCCTTGCCCCACCAAATACTCAAGCGCAGAGGTTTTACCAGCTTTAAAATTCGCAACGACCGTTGGATTCGCTTTGATAATCGAGCTTACGGTGCCAGCTACATCTCCAGAATCCTGAAATAATCCTTTTTTCCGCGCCACATCCTCCGGATCTTCCTCGTTCAAAAGACACATGGCTAGAATATCCTTGCCTGCACGAGATGATATCTTTTTGTCACCGAGAAGGCTGATGATTTTTTTAAAATTTCCAGCTGATATGGTGATTTCGTCCCTATATATCGTATCTCGGCCTGATCTATCTCGTCTGTCAGACGACGCTTTGTTTGACGAAATCAAATTAACAAGATCATTAGCTATATAATTAGATGCAAGCTTAATGCGCTCTGCATCTCCACCAAACGCCCCCACGACTTCCTCAAAGAAACTCCCAAGGCCCGGTTCTCGGACGTACAGGGCCGCGTCTTCAAGCTTTATTCCAAAACCTACATAACGCGCTCTACGTTGCCATGGCAACTCTGAAATAGTGGAGCGCAGTGCATCGTGTGCAAACTCCCGTATCTCGGAGAGCTGGAGTGACGGAAGATCTGGATCTGGAAAATATCGATAGTCGGCGCTTCCCTCCTTTACTCGTTGTGAAAATGTAGCTTGTTTTACTTCGTCCCAGCCGCGTGTTTCTTGAATTATCTTTTCTCCGTTCTCAAGCATTTTTGTCTGTCGTTTGATTTCATATTCGACCGCGCGCTCCATTGCGCGGAAGGAATTAATATTTTTGATTTCCACTTTTGTGCCAAGTTCCTCTGTATCTGAAAGAGAAATGTTTGCCTCGAGTCGCATGTTTCCTTTTTCCATGTCCGCGTCAGACACACCGAGCGTGCGCAAGAGTAATTGGAGTTCGCGGCCGAAGTCGCTCGCATCTTTCGCACTATGGATCACGGGCTCTGTCACGAGTTCCATCAATGGAACTCCCGCGCGATTGTAATCGACAAGTGTTGCACCGGTTTTCTCGTCATGTATCGAGCTCGCGGTGTCCTCTTCGAGGTGTACACGTGTAATTTGTATACCAGAGAGCGATCCACCTCGGACTAACGGGTACTCATATTGAGACAATTGGTATCCTTTTGGAAGGTCCGGATAGAAATAATTCTTGCGATCAAATTCCGTGTAGTCCGCCAATGTGGCGCCAAGTGCGATTCCGACCCGTAAAACGTGCCGAACGGCTTCTTTATTGATGGTAGGAAGGGTACCGGGATGCGCCATACATACCGGACAAACGTTGCTATTAGGCCGTATTTCAGACGCATCATTCTTAGATGCGCAAAACATCTTAGTAGCTGTCTTCAATTCAGCATGAATCTCGAGACCAATAGTTGGAATGTACTTAGCCATACGTACTGTCCAAAAATTGTATCAGGGATCGCAAAAAAGTACCATAGTGGGGATTTCGCAAAAGTGGAGAAAGCGCACGCTAGAGAAAATACTGAGTGCAGTATCATCGCGAGAGAAACCGCAATACACGCAAAAGATAACCTTCCTAAGCCATATTTACGCTACGATATTCATGCATGAATGTAGCCTCCTTAAAAAAAGAAAATATATGAGAGAAAAGATGCAAAAATCAGCAAGGTTTAGCCTATCCACATACAGGCCGAGCCTTGCTACCTTAGCCATGATATCGTAATTGAGGCCAAAATGGCCGAATAAGACGAAAAAAGACCCAAAAAAACGGCAAAATCCATATAGAAAATCACACCGCATGCGAAAAATAAAGTTTTCGGAGAATAAGTTTTATCATCTGTACAATCGCGGCGTCGACAAGCGATTGATCTTCGTTTCGGAAGAAGATTACAGCAGATTCGAAGCGTATCTGTATCTCTTGAATGACATCGACAGCCCTCGCGTATCAAATTTGTTCGCGAAACGTAAGAAAGCATCGGTGTATGACAATGCGAGGAACGATAGACTCGTCGCGATCGGTGCGTATTGTCTTATGCCCAACCATTTTCACATGCTCCTCTCCCCTCTCATCGAGGGTGGTGTATCCAAATTTATGCAAAAACTCCAAACTGCCTACACCATGTATTTCAACAACAAACGAGATCGCCGCGGCTCTCTGTTTGAAAGCACATTCAGGGCCTCCACAATTGCGCGTGACCAAGATCTCAAATACGCGGTCACATACATACACCTTAATCCTGCAAAATTGTTCGATTCAAATTGGAAAGAACTGCAAGGCTATGAATTTGAATCGGTCGCGTCTAAAGCACTTCAATATAGATATTCAAGTATAGGAGAATTCGCTGCAAACAAATTCGTAATTACGTCTCCCGACGAATATCCAATGTTTGTAAAGAGAATAAACTCGCTCGATTCACATATTCAGAACTGGTTGAAGTACTCACCAAGATCAAACATTGATTAAACAAGGTTGTCAAACGCCGATTGTATCGTCGACGGGCGCTCAAGGAATAAGAGAACGCAGACAGAAAACTCCATTATCCTCGGCAAACGATCCAGAAAATGGATAGACTGGTAAAATTTTTTGCAGACATCAAACAGCAGGAGGTGTAGATCATAGCGAATCTCGCCTATCCGAGTCATAAATTATAGCGATGTAAATAGGCCTATATCGGATATACGAGAAATATATAAATTCCGAATCGCACGTCTATCGCCATTTTCTTATCCCCCCTGGGTCAATTAGTCTCGCCTGTGCCCCTCTTAACGCATATCGGCTCCGAAATCATTGATGAAGGCGCGTATCCGATCGAAATCGTCCGTCTGGAGCGCATGTATTTTCTTGTAATCTTATACACAGAAAATATCTCCGCGTTGGCGATCTGCGATCGCCGTCATTTACAATTGCAGTGTTGATGGAAAGACTACACAGTGTATAGATTTTCCTCTTACTTTATATATGACTGATGGGGAGCTATTTATCGACGGAATTCGTTACGTTCCCACTCGGACTGCGGCACGTTCTGTCGGTCTTACCCAAAACTATATTTCAAAAATGTGCAAGGCGGGCGTGCCAGGCACTAAACTCGTCTATGGCATCTGGTATGTCAATGAAGAGGCCCTAAAGTCCTTTCTTGCAGCCCAAAACGAGGAACGTGAGAAATGGGTCGAACAGCTCTCCGAGCGCCGGAAACGAGAATTTCTTAGAGTCCGGATTTCTCGCTCCAGTCCGGGACGATTTACGACACTCCCTCCGCGAGCACTTCACGAGCATCATGCGCGAAAGCGCCAAGGGCAAAGCGCGAGAACTGCACTTGTCGCATCGATTGCAGGCATTGTATTTATGGCTTCGAGCGGCTTGACCTTTGAAATGATCGCTCCACCGGGAAGTGCTGCGCGAGCACATCTTTCGGAAATGTTTTCTGCTGTGCATGGACAATTAGCCGCGGCGGGATCTCTGCCGATCATTGATTCGTTCGCTGATGCTCTGTATCGCACGATGTGCCCATTTTTTCGCAGTTGCATCGTTGTGAAAAAAACACAAACGCTTGCGCAGGCTATTCCTTCTACGACGGTAACAACGTACGCGTCCCCAATCACACCTGCGACTGCCACATCTTCTCCCGGAGCGGCGCGCATAGTACAGAACATCGTCCAACCAGTTATTGAGCGTGTTATTTACCGTGAGCCCGCATCGGCTGATATACAAATGCTTGCGGGTTCTTCTCTCTCGCAGATTGATCTTGACGCTCTCGAGACACGTCTAAACTCGCGCATCACATCGATATCGCTTCCCGTATCGTTTCCGCAATCAGTTGCAGCGGGCGGCATCGCTATCCCCTACAACGCACCGTCACCCGCAGCGGAGCGAATTGATAAGCTCTCCGGAGTAAGTATCACAAACCCGTCGATTAGCGGCGGCTCCATTTCCGGCACAACGATCTCGACAGATGCCATTACACTTTCGAGCGCGCTCTCTGCCGCGTCGGCCGCAATCTCCGGCGCACTTACTTCCCTCTCGGCGACGATTACAAATCTTGCGGCGACAACGATTGTTGCCACAAACGCGACAACAACCAATTCAACGTCGACGAATCAATACGCGTCTTCGCTGGTGGCAACCAACGCGACGTCAACTAACTTCTCCGCGACAAATGCCAGCACTACCAATCTCATTGTCTCGAGCGCGGGCGGCTCTGCAGGTTGCGCAACGTTTAGTGCAACTGGAATTCTCTCCAACACGGGAGTCGCCTGCGGCTCCGGCGGCGGCTCGTCGTTTGGTGAATCCTGGGCATATGCGGGTGGGACATCAGGATTTCTCACACCAACCTCCACCACCGCACGCGTAAATATCTTGCAAGCGTCGTCGACGCTCTTTTCTGCCAACTTCGCCAAGATCGGCGGCTCCGCATCCACAACGATCGACTCATCTGGCAATGTCGCCGTTGGCGGCACATTGGACGTAACGGGAAAGACGACACTTGGAAACGCCTCGACGACGAATGTTTCGGCGACATACGCATCATCCACCAATCTCTTCGCAGGCTCGGCCACTGTCGGCGCGCTCTCTGGATTCGTCAAAGCAACCGCAGGGCTTCTCGCAACAGCTCTCGTAAATCTTGCAAGTGACATCACCGGAATCTTGCCCGTTGCAAACGGCGGCACCGGCTGGGCATCACTCGCTTCCGGCGCCATTCCCTACGGCAACGGCACGGGCGTCGTTGCAACGACCTCGGCCGGAACACCGGGCCAGGTCCTTGCACTATCAAATGGCATCCCGTCGTGGGTCTCGACGACGACACTCTCGACGATTTCCGGCACGCTCGATGTCTCCAAAGGCGGCACGGGCGCGAGCACGTTTTCCTACGGCCTCCTGCTCTCGCCGGGTGGAACGACTGCCGTCACAAACATTGCGACGAGCTCGCTTGGCCTCCTCACGACGGATGTTGCGGAAGGCACGAATGAATATTGGACCAACGTTCGTTTTGATACTCGCCTCTCGGCAACCACATCGCTTCCCAATATCACTACCCTCGCCAATCTCTCGCTCCCTGCCACACAACTCACCTCCTTCGGCGTCCCCTTCTTCAATTTCTTCTCCGCGACGACGACGAGCGCGCTCGCCGAAGGGACGAACAAGTACTACACCGACGCGCGTGTCGGCTCGTACATCTCAGGTTCGTCAACCGTGCCGCACATCGGCGGCACGGCTTTCGGCGACCTCCTGACGTGGACGGGCTCGGCTTGGACGACGCGCGCCACCTCGACACTCGCGCTCAACACCGACAACCTTGTCGAAGGTTCGTCAAATCTTTTCTGGACCAACACCCGGTTCGACAACCGCCTTGCAGCAACCACCACGCTGCCCAACATCACCACGCTCGCCAACCTCGCATCAATCGGCTCTCTCACTTCCGGCTCCATCGGCTCCGGCTTCGGCGCGATCAACATCGGCGGCAATGCACTCACCGCCGGAAACGCTTCGCTCGCGGCTGCAACGACGACCGCGCTCTCGGTCGTAGGACCTTCCTCTTTCACAAATTCCGCCAACTTTTTCGGCGTCACCTCGTTTGGCGCGACCGGGACGACCACAATCGCAACCAACGGCACAATTTCGACGCCTTCGGTCATCGCGACTTCGGCGACCTCGACATTCCATTTCGCCGGAACACTGTCCGCGAACAGTGCCACGATCGGGGGCACTGCCAGTTCGACGTTCTCGTCGAACGGCTCACTGACCGTCGGCAACGCCCTGTCCGTCACCGGCCTTTCATCCTTCACGCAAGCATCTTCGACCCGTCTCTCGATCTTCGATCGCCTATACGTCGGTGACACCGCGACGACGACAATCCTCGGCTCGGCAACATCCACCTTCGGCGCGGGAATTCAGACATCCGCGCTCAACATCACGAGCTCGACCGCTACCAGCACCTTCGCCAACGGCATCTCACTCTCCGGCGGCTGCGTTCTCGTAAACGGCAGCTGCCTCGGCTCGGGCTCCGGCTCCGTTGGCTCCGGCTCGCAAGGACAATTCGCCTTCTACAATGTTGCGGGTACGGCGCTTGCCGCAACCTCCACACTCACCCTTCTGCAATCCGGACTTCTGGGTATCGGAACGACCACACCCAACGCCAAGCTCACCGTCTACGGCGACATCTTTGCCGAAGGCAGCAACCGCTACCTCAACTTCGGCACGACGCAGGGAACGAATGGCTACGGCTTCCGCGACAATAGCGGCACACTCGAATTCAAGAACTCCGGCGGTTCGTGGCAGGGCGTGACAACCGCGACGAGCGGCCCGAGTTTCTTGGTGACGAAGGGTGGAAGCAATCAGACCGTCACGGCTGACACAGTCACCAAGATCACATGGAGCACAGAGAGTTTCGACACAAATAACAATTTTGACAGTACGACCAACCATCGCTTTACGCCGACGGTACCCGGCAAATACATACTGACCGCTGCTCTATCCTGCCTTCCGAACAGTGCAGCATCCGGATACTGCGAGGTCTACATTTACAAGAATGGTTCGATGGCAACCTTCAATCGTGCCAACGCAACAACTAATAACGGTTCGGTCGCTGTCACGACGGTTATACTGGATATGAACGGCTCCACAGATTATTTCGAGGCTTGGGGCACCTCTAACAGTACGACGTTTGACGGTACCGCAACAAGAACCTACTTCACCGGCGCCCTCATCGCCCCCGTGAACGCCACCGCCGGCGGCTGGCAAAACGACAACACGCAGAGCTTCCTTGCCGATTCGACCGACCTCGTCGGCATCGGCACCTCAACCCCCTGGGCCAAGCTCGCGATCAATCCCCTCGCCGGCGACGCCAACCAATTCGTCGTCGGCTCTTCGACACGCACCAGTTTCCTTATCAATCCCACAGGCAACGTCGGCATCGGGACGACGACTCCGGGGTCAAATCTCTCCGTTGTGAGCGGGTTGTCCATCGGAGCGAACTATGGAGTAGCCGCGCCAACGGGAGGGGCAATAATTCAAGGCAACGTCGGCATCGGGACGACGAGTCCAAGAGCAAAACTTGATGTCACCGATGGCACATCAAACGTTGATGGAACCACTGGAGCCCTGAATCTTACAGATGCAAATATAGCTCTGACAGACTCTAATGGTAATTTAAATATCAATACCAGTGACGCCCAAGCAATAGATATGGGTGGTGGTATTGCACTTGGGGGGCTTTACAGGGCAAGTCTGAGGGACAACGTGGCTTTTGCAGTAATAAAATCCGGCAAGACGAACAGTACGGATTCCAACTACAGTGGCTACCTCGCTTTTGGGACGAGGCTTAGCGGCGGAGGCGTTCTTGAACGTATGCGGATCAATGAGAGCGGCAACGTCGGCATCGGGACGGCGGGACCGGGACAGAAGTTGACCATTGAAGGTACCGCGCCTATTGCGGAAATTAGAAGTGGAGGCTATCTCATGCTTCGTCCGACTGCCAATGATTGGGATATGCGTATACAGGCTGTTTCGCAGCGTCTCGATTTTCTGTCTGGTGGTGATTTGGTTAATCCGAGGATGACAATTCAACAAAGCGGCAACGTCGGCATCGGGACGACGAGTCCGAGCAAACTCTTCACCGTAGACGGCGGTGGACTTTCAGCGGGGACGCAGGTCAGCTACATCGAGGGTCTCTACGCAGGAAGCGGCAATGTCATTCTCATGGAATGGGCGCG
>JACRFH010000003.1 GCA_016217975.1 Candidatus Kaiserbacteria bacterium
CGGTCGATATATTACTACAACAATCACCGCATCCATCTCTCACTCGGTTGTGCGCCAAAAGCATTTGCGCGCCGCCAATCAATCAACTACACTTCCAATCAAGAGAAACTCGCCGTCTAAGAAACGGGGTACAGTTCAAACTGATTGAAAATGTGGTGGAATTTGGTACAATGCTCGCTTCATGGCAGATATTGGCGAGAAATGCGCGGTCTTCGGAGTCTACGGCAAGAGGCTCGAAGTCGCGCGGCTCGCCTTTTTCGGCCTCTTCGCTCTCCAACATCGTGGTCAGGAAAGCTCTGGCATAGCCACTGCCGATGGTGGAAAACTCTATGTGCATCGAGGGATGGGACTCGTCGCCCAGGTGTACAACGAAGAAGATATCAAAAAAATGCCCGGCCACATCTCGGTCGGGCATAATCGTTATTCGACCGCTGGAGGATCCAAGGTCGAGCACGCGCAGCCCATGATGGATACAAAAGAGCGTTTTGCGCTCGCGCACAACGGAAATCTTCCTTCGACGACCGCGCTCTGGAATTACCTGCAAGAATCGCGAGAGTCTGACAAAGAGGATTCTGACACTAGATTCATTGTGAATGCACTCGCATCTGCAATGGACCAAGGCGACAGCCTAGAAGAAGCAGTGAAGCGCATATACCCACTCATGACTGGTGCATTTTCGATTCTCATCATGGGTACTGATCGACTCATCGCGATTCGCGACCGCTGTGGTATCAGGCCGCTCTCAATGGCCAAGGTGGGCGGTGGCATTGCATTTTCATCCGAGACGTGCGCGCTCCATACGATCGACGCAGAATTTTTGCGCGATGTTGCTCCGGGAGAAATGATTGTTGTCGACGAATCTGGTGTCCACAGCGAGCAACTCGCGCCAGCCGATCCAAAATTCGACGTATTTGAATTTGTGTATTTCTCTCGTCCCGATAGCGAACTTCTCGGCAAATCAGTTTATGGAGTACGGAAGAATTTCGGCAAGAAACTAGCGCAGGAGCGCAAGATCAATGCTGACGTTGTGATTCCCGTTCCCGAGACTTCAAATCCCGTGGCAATCGGCTACTCGCAAGCTTCACTGATCCCAATGGAGCTGGGTCTTGCCAAGAATCGCTACATCCATCGTACCTTCATTCAGCCCGAGCAGCACATGCGCGAGCAGGGGGTCAAAATGAAACTCTCGCCTGTGCCCGAGGTCATCAAGGGCAAGCGCGTGATCGTCGTCGACGACTCGATTGTTCGTGGCACTACTTCGCGTCAAATAGTCGAGATGCTTTTTGAAACAGGTGCAAAAGAAGTGCATTTTGTGGTCTCATCCCCGCCCGTTAGATTTCCAGATTTCTATGGCATCGACACGCCGCGACAAGATCAGCTTATCGCGGCAATGAAATCAGAAGACGAGGTGCAACAATATCTCAAAGCTACATCGCTCCAGTATCTCTCGCTCAAAGGTATGATCGATTCCATCGGCGTTCCCGAATCACAGCTCAACACTTCATGCTTCACCGGCAAGTATCCGATCGATATCGGGCACAACGCCAAGAAAATAATGTTCGATGCCCGAGGCTGAAATAAAGAGACGAGTTGATCAAGCAATCGCGGAGAAGGTATTTCCCGGATGCGTCGTGGGGGTTGTTTCTGACCATAAAACGGAGATACTTTCGTTCGGACACCTGACCTACGACGCGGGTTCCGAAGTAGTGCGCGAAGATACAACGTACGATCTTGCATCGATTACGAAATCCATTCCTCTTGCGTCGCTTGCGGCAATTCTAATCAGGGCGGGGAAGTTGTCATTGACTGATCGCGTGCGAAAATACTTGCCCGAACTACAGAACGATTACGATGCGACTATCGAGGATCTTTTGCATTATCATGTACGTGGGCCGCAGCTCTCGAAATTGCATCTGAAGACTTTTGAGGAGATACGAACGCACGTCTTCGAACATGGATTCGATGGAAAAGCGGGGGAACGTGCATATTCGAATCTTCCCGCCTTCCTTCTTGGAATTATTCTTGAGCGAGTTTCAGGAGAGTCACTTGCAGCTCTCTCGCACAGACTATTGTTCGGGCCACTCGGTATGGAACAGACAACTTTTTTTCCCGTTGCATCAAATTGTGCACCAACGGAGATCGACGACAGGGGTGAAGTTCGCGGGCTTCCTCACGACGAAAGCACATATGTTTTCGCCAAAGTTCGTCGTGCTGTTGGGCATGCGGGTCTCTTCTCGACAGCGGGAGACCTTCTGAAATTCTTATCGTGGCTACTCGAAACGGAATCAATATATGGACATGGCGTGTCCATATATCAGGCGGCAGAACAAGGACTGGGGTGGGAAATCGGAGCGACGTGGATGGGGAGTGGTGCGACGGATAAGACATTTGGCAAAACGGGATTCACCGGCACGAGCGTCTGCGTTGATCGTGCAAAAGGGAAGGCGTTCGCCATCCTTTCAAATCGCACCTATCCCAAGCGTCCCGCCGACAATACCGCAATCAATGCATTTCGGCGCGATATTGCGGACATTGTTCTTGCCTAAGATTTCTAGTATAGTTGGAATGTTATCGGCCTCGTGGCAGTCGACCTCGGGAGAATAACAAGATTTTGGTTCTTTTAAGCGTGTGGCCCGACACTACTTTCGCCATCAAGGAAGGCGAAAGTAGTGTCGGGAAACGAGGAAAGGGTCTTTGTCTCCATTGGGGGCAGGGAAATCGGACAGGCAGAAATGCTTAGTATCTGCGGAAACCCTTCGGCCGCCTCTCGGTCGTGACGCTGGCTCGGAAAAAGCATACGGCAACGTATGTCCCAAATGAGCCAGTGAGTAGAGAAAGCAATACACACATTCGTCCGTCTTATAAAGGGCGATGATTGAGAGTCGCTTCTGACTTTTGATTTTTGCTCTCTAACTTGTTTCTTCTATGTGTGGAATATTCGCCTATACAGGCACAAAAGGTAAAGACGCTAGCAAAGTATTGCTCGATGGATTACTCGCACTTGAATATCGCGGGTATGATTCCGCCGGAATCTATACGCCCGAAAGCGGCGCGGTGAAGACTCCCGGCGCCGTGAGAGAATTGAGAAAGAAAATCCCGGCGGATTTCAAAGGAAAGAGCGGCATTGCACACCTGCGCTGGGCTACGCACGGCGAGCCTACGGAAGTAAATGCCCATCCGCACTCGGGTGGCGGCGACATTTGGCTTGTGCATAACGGCATTATTGAGAACTTTCAGGAATTGAAAGACATGCTTATGGAGAAAGGCCACGAATTTAAGTCGGGGACAGATACCGAAGTATTGGCGCATTTAGTCGAAGAGAAGATGAACGAAGTTCGACCCTCCTTCGCCAAGGCTTCGGAGGGCAAGAAAAGCTCCGTCGACCAGGGATTGGACGGTTTATTTGAAAGGGCTGTCCTTGCTGCATTGCAAGAAGTCCATGGGACATACGGATTGGCCGTCCAATACAAAAAAGAGCCGTCCAAGCTCATCGCTGCGCGCATGGGCTCGCCGATAGTACTTGGAATTGGCGACGGCGAACACTTCATCGCGTCTGATCCATCGCCTATCGTGCCTCACTCCAAGAAAGTGGTGTTTCTCGAAGACGGCGAGATGGCAGTGATTACGCCCGAAATGCATACCATATACAAACTTGATTCAACCCAAGTCGGGCGCGAGATCACCGAGATTGATTGGAGTGCAGAAGAGGCGCAAAAGGGCGGCTATGAGCATTTTATGCTCAAGGAAATAATGGAAGAGCCCGATGCAGTGCGCAATTCCTTGCGCGGGAGACTTCTCGAAGATGGCAGCGTAAGATTGAAAGGGCTTGAGTCGGTCGAAGACAAACTAAAAAATGTGAAGCGAATTATCATTGTCGCCTGCGGCACGGCATTTTATGCGGGACAGGTGGCAGAATATATGTTTGAAGAGTATGCAGGCATCCCCGTCTCCGTTGAGATTGCCTCCGAGTTCAGATACAAAAAACCTGTCATTGAGTCCGGAACACTTGTGATTGCCATTTCGCAATCAGGGGAGACCCTCGACACGCTTGAAGCGATGCGCGAGGGGAAGCGTCGCGGAGCGCTCACGATCGGGATTGTGAATACTGTTGGCTCGACGATAGCGCGCGAAACGGATGCCGGGATCTACAATCATGTCGGGCCCGAAATTAGCGTGGCGTCTACTAAGGCGTTTGTCTCGCAGCTTGCTGTCTTGGCACTTCTTGCCATGCATATGGGGCGACAGCGCGGGATGAAGGACGAGACTTTTGCGTCGATTGCCAAGGAACTCAAGCTCATTCCAGAAAAGATGGAAAAGATTCTCGCATCGACCGGTGCGGTGAAAGCACTTGCAAAGAAATATGCGTATGCGCGCGATTTTCTCTACATCGGGCGCACGTACAATTTCCCCGTGGCGTACGAAGGCGCAATCAAACTCAAAGAACTTTCGTATATCCATGCCGAAGGATGCGGAGCGGGAGAGATGAAGCACGGGCCGATCGCGATGATAGACAGACAATTTCCGACGTTTGCGATTGCGCTCAAGGATTCGGTGTACGAGAAAATGTGTTCGAATATCCAGGAGATACGGGCTCGGAAAGGTCCGGTGATTGCGCTTGGGACAGATGGCGATTCGCTCCTCGCGAAAATAGCAGACGACGCGCTCTATGTCCCGAAAACACTCGATATGCTCTCGCCGTTATTATCGGTCGTTCCGCTTCAGCTATTTGCGTACTACTTTGCCGCCGCAAAAGGCTACAATGTGGATCGCCCCCGCAACCTTGCGAAATCGGTGACAGTAGAGTGAGCTAAATCTTGACAATCTTTTCCCACGACCGGCCGGAGACGCCGAAGTGGCCGTAGGCGGCTGTCGGCTGGTAGATGGGGCGGCGTAGGTCGAGGCGCTCGATGATGGCTTGCGGGCGAAAGTCGAAATTTTTGGTTACAATTGCCGTGAGATTTTTACCCTTGTCGTCAAAGGCCTCGATCATCACCGGCTCGGCGCGCCCGATCGCATAGGCGACCGAAACGAGCGCTTTTTTCGCATATCCATTTGCCACGAGGTTTTTCGCGACGAATCTGCACATGTAGGCAGCAGAGCGATCCACTTTCATCGGCTCCTTGCCCGAGAAGCAGCCTCCACCATGCGGCATGAGACCACCGTACGTATCTACCTGAATCTTTCTCCCGGTAAGCCCCGCGTCTGCCATGAAGCCGCCTTGCACGAATCTTCCGGTCGGATTTACGAGGATCTCAATATCTTTTGTAGAGCCAAGTATTGGCGTAAAGAGATGTCTGATAAGTTGCTTCCGGATTTCCTCTTGCGAGACTTGTCTTTCGTGCTGCGTCGAGCAAAGCGCAGTGATTACTTTGCCTTTTGCGATCGTCACCTGCGTCTTCCCGTCGGGTTTGAGCCATTTTAGCGTCTTGTCTCGACGCAACTTTTCAAGCCTGCGAGCGAGCGCGTGTGCAAAGACGACGCCGAGTGGAAGCATCTCCTTGGTTTCATCGGTCGCGTAGCCATACATAATGCCCTGATCTCCCGCGCCGCCGGTATCTACTCCCATCGCAATGTCGGGAGATTGCTGCGCGACGCGGACGAAGACTTCGAGCTTGTCGGTGTAGCCGATATCACGGTAGACTTTGCGCGCGATTTTTTCAAAATCCACTTTTGCATATGTTTTCACTTCACCTCCGATCATAAGAGAGCCATGGCTCCCGAGGCACTCTACCCCAGCGCGACTATATGGATCCTGCTCGAGCATTGCATCGAGAATAGCGTCCGAGATTTGATCGCAGACTTTGTCGGGGTGACCCGATGTGACGCTTTCGACTGTATATCTTTCAAGTAAATGAAACATAAGAATTAACTTTTAGCTTCTAGTAAATGAAGAAACTCCCTATAAGGGAGCTCTGCGCTAATGTGCATCTCTCCCTTTCGGGCTGGAATTGGCACCTTATCTTTCGACAGGTTGCCGCCGGTTCGTCGAGCCAGTGCTCTCCGCGGTCTCTTGATACGTATGGGGTGTGTAGTGGCACAGTAACAAATAAAAGATAATGCGCAAGCGTGATACACTCGCAGCATGCCCGAGCGCATGCCAGGGTCCAGGCGAAGACGAGAAAGAGGGCCACGCCCGACTCCACATCCGGAGAGAACGCCGGCGCCTCGTTCTCCAGAAACACCAACACCAACGCCTCGTCGGCCAGAGCATGGGCAACGTCCGGAACGAAGAAGGCGAAGAAGGTCGGAGCGGCATGCGCCCGCAAATAGTCATCATTCGCGCCCGATGACGCCGGTGGATGTTGGATATAAGGCAGTCGGTGCTACAGGAGGCATCGTCGCGGGGACTTGGGGTATTATTAAAACGACAGTACCCGTACTTTGGAAAGAATTTGGATACGGCGGAGAGTTTTGGAAAGAATTTATGAAAGATCTGAAAGGGAATAGTATTTTGTCGAAGTTGTTCAAAGGAGGAGGCGGCGGTGGGGGAGGCGGGGGTGGCGGAGGCGGACATCACTAATCATGCGCACGATTATCCTGGCTTCTGTTTCGCCGTGGCGTCGGACACTTCTAGAAAGGATGCGCATACCATTTGTTGTCGAGGCGAGTGATTTCGAAGAAGATATAGCACAGAATATGCCGCCGAAAGAACTCGTGCAGGCGCTCGCGCAGGGAAAGGCGGAGAGTGTCGCGATCAAGCATACAGATGCCGTCGTGATTGGTGCCGACACGCTCGTAGAGTGGGACGGCAAACCCTTGGGCAAACCCAAGACTCCCGAGCGTGCCAAGGAGATGCTCTTGGCTTTGAACAATCGGATGCATCCGATACACACCGGCTGGTGCATCATTGATGCCGCTACGGGCAAGCGAGAGAGTGGCGTCGAGACGACACTTGTCACATTTCGTAATTTATCGGAAAGCGAAATTGACGCCTATATCGCTACCGGCGAAGCGCAGAGTGTGGCAGGCGCATACGCCATCCAAGGCGGCGCATCAAGTTTTGTCAAGCGCATCGAAGGCGATTTCTACAGCATCGTCGGCCTCCCGC
>JACRFH010000019.1 GCA_016217975.1 Candidatus Kaiserbacteria bacterium
ACTGCGCATGACCCGCTCTCGGCCGTATCACAAGAATGACAACTGTTTTGTTGAAGAGAGGAACGGGCATGTGGTACGGGCATACGTTGGATACGATCGACTCGACGTGAAAGAAGTCGTTGATGCCCTCAATGTCTTGTACGATGTGCTCACGCCGTATCTGAACCACTTCATCGCAAGTCGGCGAATCGTGTCAAAGGAAAGGATCGGAGCGAAGTGGAAAGTGACACGCGAGAAAGTTGCGAAGACTCCGTACCAACGGGTACTCGAACGAGATGACGTGACGGAAGAAGTGAAAAACAAACTCCGTCTTGCACATTCAAAGATGGATCCCAGAACCATGAAAGCTGACATTGACCGTCTCACCAAACGAGTTCATGATATCCAGAGGCGATACGGAGACCCAAAGAAATTATCAAAATCCGCTTGAGATTCTTGGTGCCCTTTATTTACTAGCTACTTCGCATTATCAAGTCGCGAAGTGCATAATGAAGCTATGTCGGACACTGTTCAGCAGATCAAAGATAAACTCTCGATTGTCGACGTGGTGTCGCAGTACGTGAAGCTTGAAAGGAGTGGGAGTAGCATGCGCGCGCGATGTCCGTTTCATGCGGAGCGGACACCGAGTTTTCATGTCTCGGCAGAGAGGGGGACATATCACTGCTTTGGCTGTGGAGTCGGCGGCGATATTTTTTCTTTTGTCGAAGCAATTGAAGGATTGGATTTTAAAGGCGCACTCAAAGTGCTTGCTGAAAAAGCGGGTGTGCCCCTCGACTACGCTCGGGGTAAACCACAGGAGCGGGATGAACGAGATAGATTGTTTGAACTCCTGGAGACCGCGGCGCTTTTCTACAGCACACGACTTACCTCTGAAGCCGAGAAATACTTGCACGAGCGTGGGCTTAAAGATGCAACGGTCAAGGAATTCCGTGTGGGTTGGGCGGGGAGTGCGTGGAGCGACGCGTGCGAGCATCTCAAAAAGAAAGGATTCAGTGACAAGGAGCTACTCGACGCTGGCCTCGCGAAGCGCAATGAACGCGGGACCTTGAGCGATAAATTTAGGAATCGCATCATGTTTCCGATTGCGGATTCTGCGGGACGCGTGGTGGGATTTTCGGGCAGGATATTCCCCGAAAAGCCTTTGGCCTCGGGGCAGGTGGCGAAGGATGACGGCGGGTTTACGCCTCCAAAGTATCTGAATTCGCCGGAAACGCCGCTCTTCCACAAATCCCGTATTCTGTATGGCTTCGATAAGGCCAAATCGGCTATGCGGAAGCTCAATTGCGCAGTCCTTGTGGAGGGCCAAATGGACCTGATTCTAAGCCATCAGGCTGGCTGGGGCAATACCGTGGCGGTTTCGGGTACGGCATTTACCGCGGACCATGCTGCACTCGTAAAGCGCATGACCGAAAACCTGGTTCTAGCGCTCGACGCCGATGAGGCGGGGATAAAAGCGGCCGGGCGAGCAGCTCGCGCTGCTTTGAGTGCAGGCCTCAATGTCAAAGTCGCGCAATTACCGACTGGCTTGGATCCTGCGGATCTAATTTTGTCCGCCGAAGGCGGATCCGCCTTCGGCGGAAAAGATGGTGCAGAAGCGTGGAAAGATCGCATCAAAAATGCAAAAGACATCATCACCTTCTTGCTCGATGTTCTTGAAGAGCGCCTTCCACAAAAAGATCGCTTCCGCCGTGCGGTCGAGCAAGTGGTGTTACCATTTCTTTCTGATGTGCAAAGTCCCATTGCGCGCGAGCAGTACGTGCGAGAGATCGCAGAGAGACTCGGCGTTTCCGAAGGCGCGGTCTCAGATGCCCTGGAGAAGCACCCGCAACAAGCATCTCCCGGACAGGTATCGCGTGCGGACGTTTCGGTGAGTGCGCTTCCCGAGAGAGTGCGGCAGGCGTATGCGATCGTCCTCTCGCAAGAGAAAGCATTGACGCCGCTCATTGACGTCGCGCAATTTAAGAATGACCTCAAAGAGGCGATTGGTGACAATATGTTCAACGCGCTGCAGGCGCTTCCTGAAAGCGAAAAAGAAGGCTTGCGATTCGGCGCGGAGCGTCGGTATGGCACCGATGGCTCACCTGTTTCAGACGCCAAGCACTTTATCCGCGTCCTTTCGATTGATCGACTCTCGGGAGAACTCGCAGCCCTAACCTTGCCCCTTAGAGAAGCGGCAAGCGCGGGAGATGTTGATGCAGAGGAAGAGCTCAAACAGCGCTCAAAGTTACTCACAGCCCACATTGCGAAATTGCACAAAGGGGAGTAGAATGGCTTCGGCCAGACTCTGGATGAAATTAAAGAGGATGGCAGATAGGTAAGATACTTGCATGAAGCTCCCGAAGGCGGGAGTCCTCGTTTTGCGCTTTGAGACGGCTTTTTCATAGAAATTTCATATGACAAAAAAGAAAATAAAAAAGAAGATGAAACCGGTACGTACCAAAGCCGCAAAGCCCACGCGTCGCCGCGTTCCGCATGCGGCGAAGCGTCATTCCGTTTCCACGCGCGCAAAACGTTCTCAAGGAAAACTTTCGCGTCGCACTGTTCGTCCCACAAGCCTCATCCAAAAGGGCAAACAGCAAGATAAGGTGAAAACACTGATTGTCTTGGGCAAGGAGCGTGGCTATATCACGTACGATGAAATATTGCGCGAATTCCCGACGATTGAAGATAATGTTGCGCTCTTGGAAGAGATGTACGAACTTTTCAATGTTGCCGGGATCGACGTCTTGGAGGGCGGCGGCATGCTCGAAGATGCGAGTGCCGACCATGTGCTCGAAAAGAAAAAGTTGCAGAATCGCCGGAGTGACTCCGGCTACGATTCCGTGCAGATGTATCTGCGCGAGATCGGTCAGTATCCGCTTTTGAATGGTAATCAGGAAAAAGAACTCGCAAAACGCATCATCGCCAAGGACGAAGAGGCGCGCTCGATTCTTGCACGCTCGAACCTGCGCCTAGTGGTCTCTATCGCCAAGAAATACGTCAATCGCTCGCCGGATTTGACGCTTCTCGATCTCATCCAAGAGGGGAATTTAGGCTTGTTTAAAGCCGTGGATAAGTTTGACTACACCAAGGGCTACAAGTTCTCGACCTATGCCACCTGGTGGATTCGTCAAGCCATCACCCGCGCTTTGGCCGACCAGAGTCGCACCATCCGCATCCCGGTGCACATGGTGGAAACCATTGCCAAATACAAGCAAAAAGTCCGCGAGCTCTCACAGCACCTCGGCCGCGACCCGCTTCCGGAGGAAATTGCGGCAGAAATGGGACTCGAAGTCGAGAAGATCTATACCATTCAGAAGATCAATCAGGACACCGTCTCCTTGGAATCTCCCGTGGGCGAAGACGACGACGAGCGGTCTACGCTCGGCAGCTTCATCGCGGACGATACGATTGCCTCCCCCGATATGGACTCATCTCGCCGCATACTCAATGAACAGATGATGGCGATATTGGAAGAACTTTCTCCGAAAGAGCGCAAGATCCTCGAAATGCGCAATGGCCTTACCGATGAGGGCATCTGCTTCACCCTCGAAGAAGTAGGACGCGAATTCGGCGTCACGAGAGAAAGAATTAGACAGATAGAGGCAAAAGCTTTAGAGAGGATCAGGTTCCATGAGAGGGCGAAACAATTGAAAAGCTACTAATCATCCGCCAGACCTGCCCCGTTGAGCCGAACGGCTCTTTACGGGGTCGAAGCCAAAGCTCTGGAGCGTATCCGTTTCCACGAAAGAGCCAAGCAACTCAAGAGCTACTGATTTCGTTGAGCTCTGAAACAACTTACTCCTTGAGTAAGTCTCGAAGTACGCTGAGCTTTTTATATAGCTCGCTGTATGTAATTATTTCGACGTCTTTCAATGCGTTTCTAAAGTTTTCAAACGCATACAGCTTCTCTTTGTCTTTCCTAAAACCTAAATTTCCAGCAACTAGAAAGCATTTTGGATTTACCGCTACGAATTGAGTTTCTGATTCTGATAAAAGATTGTAGTATTGATTTAGATATTTCTGACGTTGTTTTAGAACCTGACTTATTGCGCCGCTAAGCTCAGAATCAATATTATAGGTACTTCGATATGGACTCCCAATTATTGGGGTAGTCGGAGTCTTGATTTCCACGATTGCTGTATTCTTTGTGATCAGGTTCTGGACAAGCAAATCAGAGTATTGACCGCCCTTATTCTCGATACCTTTCCCGCCCAGATAAGGCTTATCCTTCAATACTATTACTGGTTGAGAAAATATCTGAGAAAGAAGCCAAGCCTCATTCTCGAAAAGATTTTGCCAATATTCTTCCTCAGCATTATTTACGTTTGCTTTAATTACCTTCAGAAGACCTTCGAGGCGAGATAGTTTAATTGTTTCGCTTAAATTCTCGAGATGTGCAGGATTAATATTCTTCAATTTCTCTAACAAAAGGGTCCGGTCAAATTTCGAGAGTTCTGCGAGTAATTTTGCTTCTTCACCATGGATTAAGGCGTATTTCCCGTCCCATGTAATTCCATGTTCTTTATATAATTCCTTTATTGCTTCCAGGGAGCCTAATATCTTAGAGACGTCTTCAGTCTTTAACTCAAACTTTGACCACTCTCCTTTACTGAGTTTACTTAGTGGAAATTCGTTTGCCTCATTCCATTCGTCGCTCGGACCTTTCCTTTGAGCAATTATCCAACATTTAACGGAATTTCCGGGGCTTGAGTAATTGTCGACAATAAGTGGCCTCAATAGCAAACGCGTCGTTTTTGACTCTCTTATTACGATATCTGTTGCAGCAAGCGTCACGCTTGAAGTTCGTTTTATATGCAGGGAATCATTCATGAATGCCGCGGTAATCCTATACTTCTCCAAAGGGGAGTCAATGGCGGCTATAATGGGGACATATGAACTATGCAGAAGGCGGATGTTATTGCGGGAAAGTGCAATTCAAAGTGCCGATGCCAGCGGCCTGGGCGGGGCATTGTCATTGTACGCAGTGCCAACGACTGCATGGGGCGGCCTTTGTGACTTGGATTGGGTTCAAGACTCCAGACTACGAAATCATTGATCGGGAAGGTATGTTCAGCACTTTCTCAACAGGCTATGCCGACCATGGATTTTGCAAGAACTGCGGCAGCCCGTTTTATTTCAAATACACCAAGACAAGCGACATCATCGGCCCCGAATGGCTCGAACACGTCTACTTCGCTCGGCCGAATTTCACCACTGACCCGGGCATCGAGCCAACACACAACATCTTCTATAAAACCCACGCGCAATGGATAGAGAACATCTTCAATCTCCCGAAAGGCGATAGATAGAACACTCTCACATTCTTAAGAACGTAAGAGTGTTAATGATCGTTATTTTTTCCCGTACAAGATATCTAGGTACTCATGCGCAGCTTTAGAGAGGACATCGACGATCTTTTTCTTCTCCTCATCGCTCGATTCATTGTACTTTTTCTTGTCCGGAAGCATCTCTTTGAGTCCGGCAAGACGAGCGAAATCAGTATTCTTGGGATAAAAAGACGCCGCCGCCGCAATTGCCTCGAGAGTATCGATAAGGGGTGAAATCAAATTGCCGCGCATCTTGTCGTTCTGATAGAACTCATTGAATCTCTGCCTGTATTTAGCGCTCATCTTTATGCGCCACGGTCGACGCTTCGTCTTGTGCTCTAAGCCGAATTTGTCTTGAAGTATTGGAGCATTGAGATATTTCTCGCAAAAAGCAGCAGCGTCTAAAAGGAATCGTTGTTCGCTTTGGTCTATCTTGTCCCAGTCAGCAATTTGGATTGGATATCCGACGAGCTTTACGGGCTCAGCAGGAATGATAGTCACGTCTGCCGCAACAATTTCCTTCAGCATCATTTCTTGAAGCTCGTTGTCTGGCATTTGTTTCATTAATCTTGAGATATTGTGGTCAGCTTTTCTGATAGCTTCGCGCCAACGTGCGATATTGGCAGTATCGTTTTCAGTAGATTTGCGGTGGTTCTGTTGCAAATCGTCGACGAACTCTCGATTGTTAGCGTTATATACTGAAAAGCTTTTTGCGACGTTTTCCAGCTTCGTGATGACATCAGCGTAAAATGCCTTATCGAATCTCTTGTCGTGCAGCTCTTCGAGTATCTCTTGTGGTGAGAGATGAGGAACGCCGACCGTTAGCCTGTTCTCATAATCAGGGTGCGATTGATAGAAATATTCCATGAAAAACGCGATGCGGAGATCATTACCACTTTCGGCCGAGTCGTTAACCCATGCGTCGTCCTTTTGTATCAAGGGCTCAATGAGGCGGCGTATTGCCGTCTCTTTGTCTTTCGCCGAGAGAAGACGTTTGCAGAGGTTCCCAATATCTCCCAAAACGGCATCGTAATTCTCATATTTAGCGATTTCATCAGCGTCTGTACCTATCGCAGCTGCAACTTTGCCTGATTGGGTTAACTCTATATGCTTTTCCGCCTCTCTCTTTACTCCTTCCCAGTGGTCCAAACGTTCAAGCCTCGTGAGTTTCTTGCCTGACTGCAATTTGTCCATGCCGCATTCTACACCCGCCTTACGCAGAACACCCACATCGTAATGATGTGGGTGATTCGTCTGCTGCCTAACTCTGTTCCAAGCTATGGCAGGGTGACAGCGAGAAGACGATTGGATGGCGCCTACTCAATTTCCCATTCTTCCGAAGAAGGGAAATGTGCGGTCTGCGACCTTATGTACTCTCGATGAGAGTGAAGGTTGCAACTACGAGTAGTAGCGACTGATACAGGCAGAGGCCTGTACATCCGATGCTTCTCAAGCTGGCCCGGCTTGCCGGAACAGGGGGGTTGGCAAGACGTCCTTTCGTCTCAGGGTCGACTGCCTGGGCAGTGCAGTTCCTAGACAAAACGAGCTCGCACAAAGGCGAGCTCGAGGCTGGATGCTATGCAGGCGAGTATCATCCAGACCTCAGCGTGCCTTCCGCCGGTGTCATAAGGATGAGGATTCTTGCCGCGTGAGTCATACCCCACATGTATCACGCGGGAAATATTGTGCAACTTCACAAACCTGGGGAAAACTACTCGGGTGTCTACATGCTCTCGAATCGCCAATTTTCTACAAGACGATCCATGAAGTCTGATACGTCGTGCCGACTGATCTCGTTACCCACGCGCTTGAAATCCATGTCCCTCGCCCGCTCTTCGCCGTCGTTTCTTGTGATATGAAGCGTGAAAGGAATTTGCATGTCCACAGGCGTTTCCGGGGGACTCTTTGATTCTAAGCGCAGTGCCTTTGGCGCAGTAAGTTCTGCCGCTTCATCGTCCACGACGAGATATGATTTATGCGAATCTATGAACGATTGCAACACTTCTTGTACATCACCGACAGTTTTTGCTTTCTTAAGATACTCCGCCGCTATCTGGATGTCTCGCTGGTAAATAACATGCGGTGCCTCTGGTGCTTCTCCACCCATAAAGAGTTATCTTTTGTTAAAGGTTAATTCTTCTAGAGTACCACGTGAGAGACTACTCGTGCGCTTTGGGGGCAAATGCGGCGACCATTTCTTCGTCGGACATGCCGGCCACGTCTTCGGCGTGATGCGATTTGGCATGAGGCACCATATTGCGAGCGGCTTCATATGCGGTTGCACCGGTTGTCTCAAACGTGCAATCTGTGTCTGGACTAATATCTTTGCAAGCAAGTTTCATCATAGTGAATTGTGATGGTCGCTAATGATTAATGGCTTCATCTTATCATTTCGCCGCGTGTCGTTATGATGAAGAAAGGTTATACTAGACCCATTGCTCCGAAGCTCTGCTTCGGTGCCAACGGAACAAAGAGTATGCTACCTGCATGGAGAAACGTCATATTGCGAAGAGCCACAACACAAGCTGTTTGCTCTACCACGTCGTCCTTCCGATCAAGTACC
>JACRFH010000020.1 GCA_016217975.1 Candidatus Kaiserbacteria bacterium
CGTTCTTTTTTACTAATGCACTTGTGCATTTCGGGCATGTTCGCCCATTTTTTTACAGCTCATTGTAATTATTCAGAGAATTAGCTTGTAGTTGAGCCACAATACATGAAAATCAGCCTCCCAAAAGTTCCTTTAACTCAATATTTCAGGGGTCATACCTCTGCACAAGACGCGCCCCTCGGCGCGTCTTTGCATGGTATCAACTCAATGCGGTTAGGGGGTTTCGTTATTCACAGTGAATATAGAGGCCAATCACTGATTTTGTATAAATTTGCCCCCTAGCGCAACGCGCGGCGGGAGGAGAGATATGCGAGTGCCAAGAACGCAAATCCGATGAAGCCGGTAATCGGCTGGGGAACTTCGATGAATAGTCCTGCGAGCATGGCCACCGCTAGGCCAAGGATCGCCCAGTGCGCTCCGTGCTCGATATAGATAAGGTCGTCAAGTGTGCCGTGGTGCACGAGATACAGCGTAAGTCGACGCACAAAATATGCGCCAATGCCGAGTCCGACAACGATGAGAACAATGTTGGTAGAAAGCGCAAAGGCGCCAATGACGCTGTCCAGCGAGAATGCGGCATCAAGCACGTTGAGATACATAAAAAGAACAAGTCCTCCCGCAATAGACGCGCGTGAATCGGCTTCGAGCCAGTGAATTATTGATTGCATTGCGGCAAAAAGAGCGATTCCAATCAGGCCGGACACGAGTACGGATTGCAAGTGTGCAGGGGAGGCAAGTGCAATTGCAACTACTATCACGGTCGCGAGGATCGATTCAATTGCCTGAATGTTGCCTAGCCTTGAAACGCGCTGCTCGATTACTTGTATCCAATGCAGTTTCTTGTCCTCATTGAAAAAATACTTGAATGCGACCATGACAAGGAACATACCTCCGAATGCATGAATGCTGTAATGCGCGTCAGCCAGAAGCGATGCGTACTGCACCGGATCGAAAAGCGCCATCCATGCGATCGCGAATGGATTTGCCCACGCGCTTGCCGCCACGATGAGGACAGGCAGTATGGCTCTTGTACCAAAGACTGCAATGAGAATTCCCCATGTCAGAAATCGCCTTTGCCAAAGGGGCGTCATGTGCTTCAAGACGCCGGCGTTTACGACTGCGTTGTCAAACGAGAGCGTTACCTCGAGCACGACGAGAAGCACAGCTGTGCCAAGAGCCATAATGCCCAAAGACAGACCGATCCATGCAAAAAGTACACCCGCGAGCGAAAGAGGAAGAAGGTGCATAAATAGCGTTCGGTTCATGCCTGCGAAGATATAGGCATCAGAATACTATTAAAATGAGCTGCCAACAAATCTCGGGAATCTATATTGTATTTATAGAGAGGCAGTGCGATAATATCGCGATGCCCGAAACCAGACCGCATCAACCTTTCTGGAAGAGCGCGGCCCTCACTACTGCACTTGTCTTTATTGTGGGATTCACTTCTGGTTTCTTGATAGAACGACAAGCCGTGCATCGTGGCGCAAGCAATGCGCTCGTTGGAGAGATCGCGCCTCCCGCCGGAGTTGATCTTTCCCCGGTGTGGAAAGCGTGGAATATCATCGACACCAATTTTGTGCCCGCGGCTGTGGCTACATCGAGCCCAATTGCAACGACGACCGCGGCACGCAACCAAGATCGCGTCTGGGGTCTTATTCAGGGCATGGCCGGTTCTCTCAATGACCCGTACACATTCTTCTTGCCGCCGGTAGAAAACACGAGCTTTGCACAGGATATGAGTGGTGCGTTTGAAGGAGTGGGTATGGAAATTGCGGTTAAAAACGAAGTGCTTACCGTTGTTTCTCCGCTCAAGGGCACTCCTTCCGAGAAGGCAGGTATAAAGGCGGGGGACCTAATACTCAAAATCGATGGTGCCGATACAAAAGGACTTGACGTTGGCGCTGCGGTCAAAAAGATTCGCGGCCCCAAAGGTACGACAGTGATTCTCTACGTATTTCGCACCGGATGGAAGGAGCCGAAAGAGATCAGCGTTGTGCGCGATGTGATCAATGTGCCGATAGTGAATACCAAGAAACGCGATGACGGAATATTTGTGATATCTGTCGCGCAATTTACCTCTAACTCCCCAGATCTTTTCAGAAATGCGCTGCGCGAATTCGTGCAATCCGGCAACACCAAGCTCATTCTTGATTTGCGTGGAAATCCCGGAGGCTACCTTGAGGCTGCCGTTGATATGGCGAGCTGGTTCTTGCCTTCAGGCAGGATAGTCGTCACGGAAGATTATGCCGGCCACGAGAACAATGTGATCCATCGCTCGCTTGGCTACGATATATTCAACAAAAATCTCAAAATGGTGATCCTTGTCGACAAAGGTTCGGCCTCCGCCTCAGAAATTCTTGCCGACGCCCTTCGGTATTGGAAAATTGGAAAATTAGTAGGGACCGACACTTTTGGGAAGGGCGTTGTGCAGGAGCTTTTCGACATCACACCGGAAACGTCACTCAAAGTAACCGTAGCGCGTTGGCTTGGACCGGACGGGCAGCAGATCCCGCTCACGGGCCTTATTCCCGATGTGATGGCGACGACAACCGATGAGGCGATCAAGGCGGGCGACGATCCGCAGATGGAAAAAGCAGCGGAGCTGTTTAAGTAAATAGGTAATAAGTAACAGGTACGTAGATGCAAAAAGCATTTTACTTGCTACTTGTTACTTATTGCATAATACTTATCGCATGAAGGTGATAATGATCCACGACATTGGCGGGGTAGGGAAGAAGAACGATGTCAAAAATGTGGCTGATGGCTATGCGTTGAATTTCTTGATTCCTAATGGCCATGCGGTGCAGGCTACGATGGAGCGGCTCTCCAAGCTCCAGGTCTCCATTGATACCAAGAAGCGCGCAATCGATGCCAATGACGCAAAATTCGTGCAAGGTCTCGAGCGGCTACGCGGTGCAAACATTCGCATCCTTGTGCGTGCCAACAATGTTGGCGGACTCTATAAAGAGATCACGCCAGCAGTGATCGCGCAGGCAATCAAAGCATCGTACGGCATTACGCTCCCGCTCGATTCGATTCAGATTGCAAATCCAATCAAGAAAGTGGGCCCCGCGATGATTGCGGTCGTCCACAAAGACACGCACGCTGAGGTGCGATTGAATATTGAGAAAAACGGTTAGGCGATCACGTCTACGACGACTCGACGAGAACTTCTCCCGTCAAAATCTGTTTTGCGCGCGGTGCGGAATTTTACAAGGCCTGTGATTCGAGAGAAAAGAGTATGATCGCTTCCGACGCCGATGTTTTTGCCGGCCATGATTTTGGTGCCGCGCTGTCGTACGACGATCTCGCCAATTCCTACTTTTTGGCCATCGGCGCATTTGACGCCGAGGTACTTCGGATTTGAATCGTTGAGATTTTTAGCTGTTCCGGCGGCTTTGGTTGTGGCCATATAGATTAGCTTCTAGGGACTAGGTGCTAGCTTCTAGCTTGAAAATCCCGTAAAATCGAAGCACGAACATGATACCTGAATACTGGCAAAAGATCAAGAACATGGCCGAGGATGGAATAGGGGATTTTGGCTTGCCAGTACTGGTTATTTTGGTCGGTATTGCCTCGTTTGGGCTCGGCAGGCTCTCGGCGCTTGAGGACGCCCGGCCAGCTGTCTCCATTGGCCAGGCGGCTTCAGCAGCGCTTGCAGTGCAGCCAATGGCGCCCGGGGGCATGTTTGTGGGCGCACGAGGAGGCACGATCTATTACTACCCGTGGTGCTCGGGCGCGACAAAGATCGCTGTGGCCAGCCAGGTGTGGTTTGCCTCGGAAGTCGTAGCCCAAAAGGCGGGTTATCGTGCCGCAAAGAATTGTAAGGGACTCACGAATTAGCTTCTAGGTACTAGCTTCTAGCTTTTAGCACGAATAGATGCAAAAATACCGGTATGAATTTCCTAGTAGCTAGAAGCTCGCAGCTAGAAGCTGCTTCGCTATGATCGTCCTCGACGTAGAAGCCACCGGCGTAGAAGCTCACAAGCACTCTATCGTATCTCTCGGCGCGCTCGATTTGGCTAATCCTGATAATCGTTTCTACGAAGAGTGCCGCGCATGGGACGGTGCGCATATCATGGACGAGGCGCTTGCGGTGAATGGATTTACAAAAGAGCAGGTGACTGACAAGACAAAGATGAGTGAGGCGGACCTGACGCACGCATTTCTCAAGTGGAGCGAGAGCGTCGATGATAGGACTCTTGCGGGTCAGAACGTATCTTTTGATCGGGATTTCTTGAAATATGCTGCGGAGCGCGCGGGCCACACCGACTGGCCGTTTGCACATCGTACGCTTGATACCCATACGATGTGCTGGATGCATATGGTGGAAAGGCGACTCCAGCCGCCTATTGATCCAGTACACAAAAGAAGTGCACTCAATCTCGATGCGGTCCTCAACTACTGCGGTATTCCCGAAGAGCCCTCCCCCCACAACGCCCTTACCGGTGCGCTCTCCCACGCCGAAGTAATCTCCCGCCTCCTTTATGGCCGCAAGCTTCTTTCCGAATTCGACGAGTTTGAGATTCCTTGGAAGAAATAGATTATGGATCAAGGAGTCGAGACGAATGAAGATGTAAAGATTGGTCTATTAACGGGTGAGGACGCGTGGGAGAAATTCCGAGAATTATCTGTCGAGGCTTCGCGAGACTTCCCGGAGATCTTCAGCGATAAATTGACGCCCAGAAATTACAACGACGTAGAATCATGGAAGTACTTGACACGAGAAAGGACTGCGGAAACTCCCTTGCGCGTCACGTGGCTCCAGGCTGCATGGAAGGACAATGAACTTATCGGGATGCTGAGAGCATATAGAGATATGTCCTCTGGCACGGGGAACGTACGCCTGGCAGATTTTTATCTTAGACCATCGTTACATGGCCGAGGTATCGGGACACGGCTTTTTGCTTCGATGATGAAAGAGTTGAGAAAAGATTCGACTGTTAAAAAGGTGGCGTTGATTGCCCCTGCGTCGCAAACTTCGGCCGTGAAGCTCTACAGAGAGTTCGGATTTCGCAAAAGGAAGACTCTAGAACCTCTGCTGCCGGCTTTTGCCAAACATGAGGAGATACTAATGACTAGAAACTTGCACAAGTAATCTTATGCGTCGGAAAGACACTTCATGGGGAGGCATTGCGGATTGGTACCAAGAACATCTCGAAGGTGATGATACATATCACGCGCAGGTGATTGCGCCGAATTTGATGCGGATACTGGGGCCAAAGGCAGGGATGCGTGTGCTGGATCTTGGATGCGGGGAGGGATATTTTGCACGCTTGATTCACAAAAGCGGAGCGCGTGTGGTGGGTGCGGATATTGCCAGGCCATTGATAGAAGCGGCAAAGAGGCAGAGTCTGGACATTGAATACCATGTTGCATCGGCAGAAAATCTCGCGTTTTCCAAGGACGCGCATTTTGATGCAATTATATGCGTGCTTGCGCTTCAGAATATGGAAAAGCTTGACGTGGTCTTAAAAGAATGCGCGCGTGTTTTGAAACAGCAAGGCCGTGCGATATTCGTATTGAATCATCCGGCCTTTAGAATTCCCAAACGATCGAGCTGGGGATGGGACGAGGAAGGCAATGTCCAATATCGCCGCATTGATGGCTACCTTTCGGCTAGTCGTGCGGAGATTGATATGGCACCGGGGAAGGGAACAGGCGAGAAGACGTGGTCATTCCATCGCTCACTCCAAGACCATATGAAAGCATTTGCCAATGCCGGATTCGTCATCTCACGACTTGAAGAATGGATTTCTCACAAGAAAAGCGAGCGTGGCCCGCGCTCTGCTGCGGAAGACATCGCGCGAAAAGAATTTCCGTTGTTTCTGTGCGTAGAATTTCTCAAATAATATGCGCGTTGTGAGGAAGATATGGTGGGAGATATCTTTGGGATTGTTCGCGCTTGCGCGCGTATTGCGCTATTCGATGCAGATTTTCAGAAAAAGTGGGGAAGTGCAGGGAGTACGCGTCATTGTTATACACGATGGCAAAGTGCTTCTCGTACGACACTGGTACGCGCCCGGGGTGCTTACACTTCCAGGAGGCGGCGTAGATGAGGGAGAAGATCCGGCAGATGCTGCAATACGGGAAGTGAAAGAAGAAACCGGAGCGACTATCAATTCGATTACCGGAATAATCGGGGGCTATGTGGGACCGATGGGTAAGCGTGATACGGTGCGCGTATATTTGTCGGAAGATTCTGACGGTCTTATTTCCGTATTTCCCAATTTTGAAATAATGTCTAAATCCTGGAATCCGCTCACCGATCTCCCCGACGACCTTTCCCCCGGCAATCTCCGCCGCATAGAAGCCTATCTTCGCGGCGTCCGCTCCGAAAAAGCGAAGTGGTGATTAGATTACTCTTCGGTTTCTTTTCTGAAGAATATCTTTGACGCTGTCTCTTTTCTTTTGCTGCAGGAATGCTAGGAATTCATTCAATTGTTCACCTTCAGACCCATGTGAGTAATGCCACCACCCGAAGCGTCATCGTGCGCATCTATGCCGGAAGACATATCCTCGATCGTTGTTATGAGAGCGCGTTTATCGCAGATGATGATTCTCTTCAGACCAAGATATCCATTATCGATAAGGAAAGCTATCTCGTTTGCCAGCTCTTTATCGCCGCGGAACGCATGCGCCCCTGAATAAAAGATATCCCTTATCTCAGATAAAGTACCCATGGCAATCATTCGTTATCAATATCTTTACCTCCGTGGAACTTCTCATGGATCTCGCGCAGACGCTTGTTTGTGACATGTGTATATACCTGGGTCGTGGCAACGTTGCGATGACCGAGGAGCTCCTGCACACTACGCAAATCTGCTCCATGCGATAAGAGGTCAGTCGCGTAGGTATGACGCAAGGTGTGTGGAGTTATTTTTTTTGAAAGTCCTGCGAGACGTGCGCACTTTGCTATGGTCATCTGGATGTAACGCGGCGACAGTCGTTTGCTGTCTGGATTTCTGGTACGAGAATTGATGAACAGCGGCTTGTACTCGTCCGGGCCTCGTGCCGCGAGGTACGCTCTTGTCCAGTCTGCTACGCGGGGAGAGATGAATACCGTTCGCACGCGCTTACCTTTGCCGATGATAGATATTTCAAAAGTAGAATTGCTCGCCTTTTTATTTGTGATGAATGAGACGTTGTCTACATTGAGTGCGACTAGTTCTGAGATGCGCATGCCCGACGAGAAGAAGGTCTCCATGATGGCGCGGTCGCGCAAGCCGTCAGTTTTGGAAGTATCGGGTATTTTAAGGATGCGTTCGACCTCAGCGATGTCCATGAAGGAAATGTTCTCCTCGGTCTTCTGTTTTGCGAGTTTGATCTTGGACGATGGTAGCGAAGGAATATCGCGATCTGCAAAATAAGCAAGCAAGGCCCTGACCGCGATCAGATAATAATTTTGGGACTTTTTACCCAAATATCCTCCAAGTGGCGTCTTGTGCTCACGTGCAAGATAGAGACGGTAATCCCATACATGCTTTGCCGTGAGCCGATCGGGGGAGAGGTCTTGATTGTGAGTCTTTTTCAACCAAGCGATAAATATTTTTAAATATTGTCGATAGTTGCGCTGCGTATTGTTTGATAGACCTTTCTCGATCTCGCAGTAATCGAGGAAGGGGAGTACATAGTCAGCGATCGTCTTTGCAGCCATTGCGGCTATTATACTACATGCCATTATTCGCACAATATATGTAAAGCGAACAACTACTGTGGAGAACCAGACCCCAGCGATACGGAAAAATCTCGGAAGATGTCCACACACGGTCTTCATGGAACATTCATAAATGCGCGGTATGATGTGATGCAGGAACTAGTTCGCTAGCCCCACCGGAGCACCCGGTTAGGGGCTTTTTGCATGCAAAAAAACTTGATCGAATGGTAGAGTTGAGGCATGTATTCCGATCGAATTAAAGCACTTCTGACTCCCCCAGAAAGGTGTCTTCTTGCCGACCTGAAATCTTCTAAGGCTATCCAAGACTACTTGGATGCACTGCCGGTCAATTTCGAGCTTAAGGGTGAGACGTACATGAGCCCAAGACGCACAATTGCGGCCAAAAAGGCCCATTGCTTTGAAGGAGCGATTCTAGCGGCCACGGCGCTCGCATATCATGGCCATAAGCCACTTTTGATGGATTTTCAGACCGCATGGGACGACGAAGATCACGTGATAGCGCTGTACAAGAAAAAAGGTTACTGGGGTGCCCTCAGCAAGACCAACCATGCTGTTCTTCGATATCGCGATCCCGTGTACAGATCAGTTCGCGAACTCGCGATGTCGTATTTCCACGAATATTTCTTGTGGGACGGTCGCAAATCTCTTCGTGCATATTCTGCCCCATATGACCTCTCGCGTCACTGGCCCTCTACCTGGGTTACGGCCGAGGAAGATCTCGACTGGCTCGCGGAGAAACTCGACAAAAGCCGCCACTTCCCTATCGCATCGCCCAAAAATATCAGACCTCTTCGCCCCGCATCCGAGATCGAAATTTCTGCATTGAAATTGGTAGAATGGAAACGTCCTCGAAAATCTAGAGATAATTCATCGGGTTGAGATATCCGGAAAGAGGCGCGATCGGCATCACGGCGTTTGCGCACGGCGTTTTTTGATTGGTGGCGCTCGCAAGCGTGATTATTTGAGTCGCCGAGCTCACATAAACGCCGAAATGCAGATGTGGCCCTGTCGCATAGCCAGTTTCTCCGCTGTAGCCCACAACCTCCCCCGTCGCCACACTCTGCCCTTCCGAGACGCTTATCTGCGAAAGGTGCGCGTACATGGTGTTGAGTCCATTTGAGTGTTTTATCATCACCCATTTTCCGAATGAGTAGCAGCCTCGCACCGTGTCGGTGTTGCCGGTGCCAATCACGATGCCGGCAAGCGCCGCCTGAATCGGGGTTCCGATGGATGCGGCGAAGTCGATGCCATTGTGTCCCTTACCATTGTAGGCACCGGACTGCGCGAATGCAGTGTTTCCAAAATATTGAGTGATGCGGACGTTTGAAAAAGGCCAGTTCAAGATCCCCTTCCCACCAGGCGTTATCTGCGATGGATCAACTGCAATTCGTAATTTTCCCTGAAGGTTTTGGAGTGCAGCTTCGAAATCTGCCTCCTGTGCCTTCTTTTGCGCAATGATCTTTTGAAAAGTCGACTCCTGCGATTTCGTTTGCGCGAGCAGATCACTTTGTGCCCTCTTTGTCGCAGTGAGTGATCCTTGTTGCGTGACAAGAGAGGCGCGCTGCTTCTTTAATTCCGCCTCTTTGTGCTCGCGTGCGGTCTTGGTGTCGGTAAGCTGCTGTTTCTCCGTCGCAAGCACTTTGATGCGTTGGTCCACGGCGCTTTGGAGAGATGCGAATTCGTCAATATCTTGCCACATAGACGAGATTGAACCCGACGAGAGCATCTGAAGCGCGAATGACTGCTTTTCGAGCTCGTTGATGCGGCGAACTGATTCCGCAAGTCCCGCCTCACCTGTTTGGATAGAAGATTGTTTTCCGGCTATATCTCCCTGCAGCTGCTTGATCTCGAGCTCGGTCGTGCCTATCTGATTCTTTATGAGGTTTATCGATGCGGTGACTTTCTTAATGGAAAGATCAAGTTGCGCAAGCGCCGATTGCAGAGTTTGTTTTGCAGCAGACACTTTATCGAGTTGCACTTGGTATTGTGCGATTTCTTTATTGAGCGCGTCGATTTGCGTATTGTGCTGTGCTATCTCCGCACGCAGCTCGTCTGCGGTCTGCGCGAGGGCAATAACCGGTGCAAAGGCGATCGCAAGTGCGACCCCGATAGATAGTGCAGCTCGCGTCATAGGACTTCGAGAAGTTGTATTGCAGCTCTGACGCGGCGGAGGCTTGTCTCTTTCCCGATGATTGACGCGACGATAAATGGATCTGGTGATGTATCGCGTCCGGTGAGTGCATACCGAAATGGCCACAGGACCGCACCACGACCGCTTTGTGCTGCATACGGCCAGATCGCATCTTTGACGCTCTGTTCAGAGAAACTTGCGAGAGGCTCAAGAAATTCAAGAAGCGTGAGCAAATGCGTGGTCGCACCTGCGGGAGTAGATTTTTTCTCGGCTATCCGAGGTAAATCAAGCGGCGGATCGATGAAGAAGAAATCGTACTCCCCTTCCCTCACCTGAACACGCAGATCTTCCCACACAGAAATCCGCTCACGTATAAGTGGCACGAGTTTGTGAGCAGTGTTTTCATTCCATGAGATTCCTTTGGCGGCGATGGCTTCTTCAAGTACGCGAAGTGCTTCATCATTAAAATCATCTTCGCGCATCTGCGAGAGGTACATGCGGTTGTACCAATTAAGCTTTTCCATATCAAACACCGCGCCGCTTTTATGGAGATCTTTTAGGTCGAATTCATCGATCATCTCGGAGAGCGTAAGCAGTTCTTTGCCAGAAGGCGGTGTCCACCCCAAGGTACCTATGTAATTCAACAGCGCTTGCGGCAGATATCCTTTGTTGCGGTATTCCCTTACCGCCACATCGCCCTTCCTTTTTGAGAGTTTGGATCGATCGCTTCCCAAGAAAAGCGGATAGTGGGCATACTGCGGACGTTCATACCCGAGCGCTTCTTGAATCAGAATTTGTCGCGGCGTATTTGATATATGTTCCTCGCCGCGGATGACATGGGTGATATGCATAGAAGCATCATCGACGACGACCGTTAGATGGTACAGCGGATCGTCGATTGCCCGCGCGATAGCAAAATCCCCAAGCTCCTTAGTATCAAATGTAATGTTGCCCCGCACGATGTCGGTGAATGTGATCGAAGTGCCGGGATTGCGCAAACGCACGACTTTCACCATCGTTCCAGGTTCTTTCTTGCTTTCTTCTTCGGATACATACGCCTTATCTTCAGCAATCAACTTCTGCAGCGCTTCGACGTATATGGAAGTACGTTCGGATTGACGATAAAACTCGTCCCAGGCAAGGCCTATCCATGAGATAGAGTCGACGATGTCATCTTCGAATTCTTTGGTGCTGCGTGCTCTATCGGTATCTTCGATTCGAAAGACGATGTCGCCGCCATTTTTTTTGGCGAAGAGATAATTCAAAAGCGCCATGCGGGCAGTCCCAACATGGCAATAGCCAGTCGGGCTTGGTGGAAATCTGACGCGCACTTTTTTCACACCGTTAGAGGCCCTGTTGCCCCCGGAGTTGCCAGCTTTCGTTGAGCCTCTAACGGGGTTCATACAGGTTCGTGAGCGACGGCGGTCTCGATAAGAATCTCGGCGATTTTACGCGCAGCGTCAGGCTTTGCAAAGGTTTGCGCGGCTGCGCTCATCGCTTTGCGTCTTCCATTATCCGCCATGATGCGATCGATTTCCGCAATGAGAAGATGCGGTGTGAGATTTCGCTGCTCCATGACTTCGCCTGCGCCGGCGCGTGCATAAGAGAACGCATTTTCCGTCTGATCATGAGAGACATCCGGTGGAATTGGGATGAGTATCGCGGGAATGCCCCATGACGCGATCTCGAAAATGGTACCGCTTCCGGCTCTCGCAACGATTAGCGAGGCGGTTCCGGCTGCCATCCGTGTTGCAAGCGTATTGAGGAGGCCAAATGCGCGGTATCTTTGTGCGTGCGGTGAATTCTTAAGCACGACCGAAGCAATTCCACGAACCTCCTCGAGATTTTTTGCGCCCGTCTGATGAACGACGTTGTAGCGTTCAACGAGATTTGGCAGCGCGTCAAGAAGAGTCTCGTTGATTGCGCGCGCGCCTTGAGAACCTCCGACAAAGAGAATTGACGGCACCGAGGCGTCAAGCTTGAGAAATTCATAGCCACCTTCCTTTGCGGGATGGAGGATCTCTTTTCTGATGGGATGCCCGACGCGAGCTATCTTTTCGCGTACCTTTTCGGGGAATTTGGTGGCAGCATCGGGATGAGCGAGTGCTATCCAGAGTGAGAATTTTGACGACCAGATCGATACGCGCCCCGGTGCGGCGTCTGCGTCATAAATCACGACAGGAATATTTAGGAGGCGTGCGGCATAGAGCGTGGGAAATGCCGCAAAACCGCCGGTAGAAAAAATAACGTCTGGATAAAGCCTAAAGAGCTGCACCATCGCGCGGATGATGCCGGGGATATTGGCAAAGACGTGGAGTCCATGCAGGCGCCCCGTGGCGCTCGGAAGATGCGTAATGTCGTGCTCCTGAAGTGCGGCAAGATCAAACGGCGCGGGGCCCGAATAATAGAGCTCGGGCTCAATGAGCGTCTTTTCGAGGCAGATGTCCTCAATTGCCTCTGCAATAGCAATGAGCGGGTAAAAATGCCCGCCGCTTCCTCCGCCTGCCAAGACGATCTTCATTGCCCTAAGAATATCATATTTAGAGCCCTCCTAAACGTCTGACACCGGGAGTCCGCTGTTTATGCGAATATTTATTCTTTATCCTTGAACAAATCATGAGGATCCTCTAATGTGCCTACACCGCCAGCCGATTTAGCGAACCGGGATCTTCTCTCTATCGCCATATCTCCTATTGCATTACGTATACGTTGATATAAGGGGTGCTCAGCATACGGTTTATTTGCCTTCTGCAGAGTGTACTTCAATTCGACTGCCATTGTCGTCAAGCCATCCAACACAGCATCGCCCCGTGCTTCACCGGCCTTAGTCAAATAGGATTCAAACTCTTCTCGGATTTTTTCTATAAGAATCTCGGGATCAGTTTGCGCACCTAGCATTTTCTCAAATGGATCTGTTGCCATACGTTTGTTACTTACTAAATAATGTCGTAATGGATCGTCAATAGGATTTCTTCGGACGCTCAGGAGGCGTTTCCAGTTCATTACAAGAATTGTCTTTGTCTCGGCCTCTGTCAAGAAGCATTTTGGTAACCATCGTATGAATCCTTGCAAGCTCCGTGCGAAGTTCCTCTCTCTCCTGACGAACCATCTTATTGTATTCGTGCCGCTTGTAAGGATCTTTTATGCCTATCGGCAGTAACATATGTGCCCAATAGGAGGCAAAGAGTGCGAGTAAGCCTGCACCAAATGCTTCCTTCGTAAAACCATCGAAAGGCCTATTTTGATCAATGTCTGCGTTTGACGTTGCCAAATCAAAATATAGAACATATCTCCAAATACCTCGTTGTAAGTCTTCAAGCTCGCGCGTACTCGTTTTTGGATCCTTGATGCGTTCTTCGAGCTTGGTTCTTTCAGCGCTGTCTCGCAACCTGAGTGTAAGACCTTTTTCTCTGCTGAGAGCGCCTGCGAGATGCCCTCTTTCGTCCGGCTTAGGTATCGCCAATTCTCGACTTTTGCTCATAGAAATCTCTTCGTGGTCAGTCATTCAAGATTGCGACCTGGCGCTTGATGCCGCGGAGTTCGGTTTCGATGGAATTCACTTGCATATGGAGGGTAATGATCTGTTCTTTGGTCGCCATATTTTCTTTTATGTCCGCAATGTCCTCTGCAACAGCGGCAAATCTCTTTTCCATTCGCATCTCCAAAGACTCGAATCGCTTACCCACTGCGGCGAACCCCTTTTGCATCAGAGTCACGACAGTCTCAAGCGTAATTTTCCCCTTAGCCATACAAACATTATAAGGTAGTAATAATTGAACGCAACTAGGCCTTGTGTCTTTTGCGCGATATTGAGAGCAAGACACCGGCGCTGGCAAGGGAGACCATCATGGCCGTGCCGCCTTGGGAGATAAACGTGAGTGGAATGCCGGTCAAGGGCGCTAGCCCCAGGAGTGCGGCGATGTTTATGAATGCTTCGCAGACAAGATAGGTGGAAATGCCGACAGCGAGATACTTCGCAAACGGATCTGCCGCACGTGCGGCGATGTGATAGCCGCGCAGCACAAAGAGCGTAAAGAGAATGATGATGGCGGAGGCGCCGGCAAAACCGAGTTCTTCGCTTGCGACCGCAAATATCGAATCCCCCATAGGCTCTGGAAGATAGGTGAATTTCTGCACGCCCTGGCCAAACCCCCTGCCGAGCAATTGCCCCGAGCCGATCGCGATCAAGGACTGTCGTATCTGATAACTCTCTTCAAGCTGGCCTTGCGAAGGATCTAAAAAAGTCTGCACACGGTCCCGCACATATGGCTTCGCATACGCGAGCGCAGCGAGGGCAATTAGTCCTATCAAAACCATGAGCGCAATGTCACGCTTACGCGCGCCGGCAGCCCAGAAAATTGAAAGAGAGGAGATGCCAATGACACCAAGAGTACCGAGATCAGGCTGCAAGAGGAGAAGCAGCGAGGGACCAATCACGATCGCGGCAAAGCCTCCCAGACCATACAAAATGGTATTGACGTGTCCCTTAATGCCTGCAAAATATGCAGCAGCCATGATAAGTGTTGCGAGCTTCATGGCTTCGGACGGCTGCAGCGATGTGCCCAAGAGTATTATCCACCTCCGGCCCCCGCCGTGCGAGGCACCCAGATGCGGAACAAAAACAAGTGCGGTGGCGATAAGCGCGGCCACAAAAATATACGGAGCGTAGCGCCTTAGGTGACCGACATCAATGTTGACGGCGAAAAGGAGGGCGACGAGTCCAGTGCCTATCCCGAGTACGAGATGGGAGAAGAATACGGATGTCATCCCGCTTGAGCCGCGTGCGAGAAGGCCAAATGCGGCAGACGCAAATATGAACGCCCCTCCCACAACAAGAAGTGCGATGAGAAAAGCCAGCGTTGTGTCAATTCGAGAGCGTCTCACTTGCGTATGGTACCACTGAAACCCGAGCGTTCTTGCCGCACTCCCCTGTTGTTTGGCACCACTGTATTGACAAGAGTGCGACTACAACGCCCGCAAAGGCAAGAACCAAGGACGTAATCCAGTATCGCATCACCACCTTTGGACCAGACCAGCCGATCGCTTCGAAATGATGATGCAGAGGCGCAATGCGCAATATCTTTCGTTTGAGGAATCTTTTTGAAAGTATCTGGAGAACGTCGGAGAGCACGGTGAGGACCAAAAGTCCTCCAATGATCGGTAGTACGGCGATCCCGACACCGCCACCGAGATTGTCGGTCATGAAAGCAACAGAAGCCAAGGCAAGCGTAAGTGCCATGGTGCCGGTGTCTGACATGTAGAATCTAGCGGGAGGGACGTTGAACCAGAGGAAGGCTAATAGGCCTCCCACAATCGCCGCGCAAAAGGCGGCAAGATCGATCTGACTTTGCGCGAAGGCGATGATCGCATACGATGCAAAAACCGATGCAAAGACTCCCCCCGAAAGTCCATCGATACCGTCTATGACTCCGGATGCATACAGACAAAGCGTGACAAATATAAAAAATGGGATGATAAGCCAGCCAAGCTCAAGGGGGCTGTGAAACGGAATGTCTACAGCGGTAACCCCGAGCTTGATATAAAACCATCCCGCCATGCCGAGCGAGAGCGCAACAACGATAAGGAGTCGAAAGCGCAGGCGCAATCCGTCGCCGTCGGGTCGTATGACCATAATGTCATCCACCAGGCCAACGATAGCGCCCACGATGAGCGCGGTAAGCGGAATCCATGTCTGTTCCCTGCTCAAGAAATCGAGTCGCAATATCTCAACGCTCGGGAAGATATGCGCCAACATATCGATACCTAGAATGGTGAGAAGAAGACTTCCCCAGACGACGATGCCACCCATGCGCGGCGCGCGCGTCTCATGACTTTCATGAATCCTGTTAAATTCATGCGCAGCGCCACCATCGTATGCGCGCTTTCCGGCTTTCTTTTTCCATGCTTTGTATTTATAAAGATAGTGTGTGACGATCGGCGTAATGGCCATACCGATACTAAATGACATCCCGGCTGGCACGAGTATCCGCACGATGATAGGGAGAAATGGCGCCATATTATCGTGCGACAGAGAATGCATCTCGTGCAGCGGAGGCAATTGCGCGCATGTCTTCGAAGCGTCCTTCTTGTGTGGAGCCCAAAACAACTGCCACAATGCGATGATTCGGAGAGGCATCGAAGGCTATGGCGAGATTTCCACCGGCGAGATCCGTGTAGCCAGTCTTGCCCATGAGAAGTCCTGGAATCTCGGCGAGGACTTTGTCGGTATTAAAAGACATCGCAGCTTTTCCTTCAAGTGACGTAATGGTGACGGAATCCTGCGAGGTATCGGCAAAGAGCATAAGGTCAGTCTGTACAGCGTATGCGAAGAGGGCGGCTACATCGCGCGCGCTGCCGTATGCGCCCGACTGCGTAGGACTTTCGTCAAGCCCGCTCGGGTTGAGAAAATACGTATGAGTAAGTCCTAGCGCGCGCGCAAGATCATTCATACGCCATACCGCAGCACGACCTACTGGCGCATCTCTATATCGCGAAGTCAAGGGATCGTCGATAGCTTGCGCGAGTATTTCCGCGGCGTCATTAGAAGAGCCGACCAACATCCAGCTGATGAGATCTCCCGCACGAAATCTGCTGCCTGCCGGAAGTTTCCCCGTAGACGAGCTTGCTGGAACGTCGCGCGGGATTGTGATAGCTGTATCGGGGGCAACGACTTCCGCCGCGACGAGCGCGAGAGCGACTTTGGTAAGCGAAGCGAGCGGCAATTGGGCATCAGGTGCCGATGTGTAGAGTATCGTCCCCGTGGAAGTATCGACAACAAATGCACCCTTTGCCCGAAGCGAAAGCGCCGAGAAAGGTGCGCGCTCAGAGAGCACTTCCGCTGCCGCGGCGGATTGCGCGGGAGAACGAGGGACACTCGTAAGAAATCCCCAAGCAAGCGATACACCGAGAAGAAAAACAATCGAGAGAACCCCGAAACCAAAGAGACGCAGCAATCTGCTTCCCGCGCGCGCGCGATCAATGTGCTTCTCCATCGTGCATTGTATCGGCGGTGTCTCCATCGAATGAATGTTGCGTTTTCTCAAATGCCGCTAATTCGCTTGAGATCTTAGCATAATCAGGCAAATCTTGCGCACTCTTTACACCCAGATGCGCCAACAATTCCACTGTGGCGCGATACAGATATTCGCGCCCATCAAGAGGATTTCCCGCCCGCTCGAGCAAGCCCCGAGTAAGAAGATTACGGACAGTTGATGCGGTATTGACCCCGCGAATGTAGTCTATCTGCGCGCGCGTGGAAGGACCCCTGTAAAGTACGATTGAGAGTACTTCGAGGCCTGCGTCTCCTATGGTCTCACCCAATTCTTTCTCGCGCGCGTCTCGTACGGCATCTGCTGCATCCCTTGAGATCACGAGTGCCGCTTCGGTATCGCTCACTACAAGTGATAGACCGCCACCTTCGAGTGATGAGGATAATTCAGTGAGTGCTTTTGTAATATCAGCCGCCGAGACCGTGAGAAGCTGCGCAAGTCGTTTCTTGGTCACCGAGCCGCCTTCAGAAAAAAGCAGTGCGTGAATCTTTTTTGCAAGGTCAGTCATGTTCCGTAAGAAGGGGCACCGATCGAATCTGATTCGATCGTAATATCACTAAAGAGTTTTTCCTGGGTGACCGAGACACTTCCGGAACGAACGAGTTCCAAGACGGCGAGAAAGTGAACGATGGCGTCATGGCGCGATGCGCCTTTTACGAGATCGCTCCATTTGGCCGAAAGTGCGCGGGAAAGGCGTTTTTTAAGATCGGCAATCACATCTTCGAGCGCAAGGAGGGGTGCAACCGCGGCTTGTACAAGTGCTTCCGGCTTGGGAAGGAGCGCTAGGAGTTTGGAGAGGGCCGTATGTATGCGCTCGGCATTGGTTTCGCCGGGTTTAAAAACCACTTCCTGGACGGGCGCACGGCGCGGAAAATACAAAGGTGTCTTGCCCCATTCTTTACGTAAAAGTTTTGCGGTGCTTCGTATGATCTTGAGTCGTGCAAGCCGCTTTTCCAACTCGTCGACCGATTCTTTCTCATCGAGAGATAATTCAAGAAGCGGCAGAAGTGCCCGTGACTTTATAAGAAGAAGTGTCGATGCAACGAGCACGAATTGTGCGGTCTCGCCCAGTGGAAGCGACGGCAATTTCTCAACGTATGCGAGATAGCCGTCCGATACTTCAGCCAAGCTGATTTCTGATATCGAAAGTTTTCGTGCCTCAATGAGATCAAGGAGCGCGTCGAGCGGGCCCTGAAACGTTTCGTGTTCTATAGCAAATCCAGTCATGATTCGAATGAGGGATCTTCGGAGAGTCGTGAGTCGATGCGCGTCATGTCGCGCGGGAAGGATGTCGCTTCTTTCACATTGGGAAGCTCGAGCATGCGCGCAGTCATGCGCTCCAGGCCCGTGGAGGAGCCTCCGTGCGGTGGCATGCCGTACTTGAAGGCCTGGAGATAGAATGAGAATTTGGCAGGGTCTAGTCCCCTCTCGATCATCCGCGCTACGAGCGCGTCGTAATCGTGCATGCGCTGCGCGCCGCTGTTGATCTCGAGTCCGCGGAACAAGAGATCAAATCCGCGAGAAAACGGTGTCTCACTCGGATCTTCGTATGTATAGAATGCTCGCTTCTTGGTGGGAAATCGCGTAATGAATACGAGATCAGAGCTTTTTTCTTTTTTCGCCCACTCGCAGATCATACGTTCGTGCTCGGGAGCCATATCGGGCTCGCTCTCTACTCCGAGGGTTGCATGAGCTTCGGCAAGGGTGAGAACTGGGATTGAGTCAGGGATGAGCGGGATGGTGGTCTTGAAGCGCTCAAACATGTCCGCATGTTTGTCGGCGACCGCGCTCACCGTATCTCGAATTGCTTGCTCAAGTACGCGCATAGGTTCGAGTTCGGAGTCAATGAATCCCATCTCGAAATCCATGCAAGTCGCCTCGCTCAAATGCCGCGTCGTCGCGCTCTTTTCCGCCCTGAATATCTTGGCGATTGTAAAGGCGCGCTCAAACGGCCCTACCATGATCTGTTTGTAAAATTGCGGTGAAGTCGCGAGAAATGCAGACTGATCGTAGAAGTACTCAACCTTGAATGCCGCCGCGCCACCTTCTGCGTCTCCCCCAACTAAAGAGGGCGCGATAAATTCAGTAAAGTTTTGTTGTTTGAGAGATGTTCGATACGCATCGAGAATAGACGCCTGCAGTGTAAAGATATCGCGGCTGCGTTCGCTTCGAAGCGTGAGGGGCAGATTATCGAGATGCGTATCGAGATTCAATTCGGCAGAGAGTTCAAACGGAAGTGTCTGGGACTTTCCAATGATCTCAAGTGAGTCCACCGAGAGCTCGATATTTCCGTTTTGTTTTCCTGCGACGACATTTTTATCCGGTCGTTTGTTGACCATGCCGCCAAATTTCACCGCGCTTTCCACGGTGACCTCTTTCGCCGCAGGGAGTGCCGGGCTTTTGGTGAGCACAACCGCTTGCACGGTTCCACTGAAATCGCGAATGTCGAAAAAGACCATCTTGCCCTGATCCCTCCGCACTGATACAAAGCCCATGACAATGACGCTTTCACCAACGTGTTTCGAGAGATCTGAAATAAAAGTTCGTTCCATATGTTGTTTATAGCGCAACGCCGACTTTGGCGCGAACATCTTTCATTTTGGTCGACGCGCGTTCTCGCGCCTTCCCACTTCCCTCGGTAAGCAATTTCTTGATGTCGGCATCGGTAAGAGAATCACGCCTCGCTCGCATTGGAGCAACCATTGCTTCAATATCTTCAATAAGCGCTTCTTTGAGCGCCTTGTACTTACCCTTACTTGTTTCGTACAAAGGAGCGAGTTCAGCTTCAGACTTCACCGCTTTGTGGATGTTGTAAACGTTTACCGGGACGCCTCCAGAAGAATCCGTCACAATACTCATGACCGCTTTTGCAATCTCATCTTTCGTACCAAAAAGCGGAATGGTGTTGCCGTAGCTCTTACTCATTTTCTTCCCGTCGGTGCCCGGGACCACTGCCACAGATTCCAATATGAGCTCTTTTGCTTCCTTGAAGGTTTCGCCGTAAGTATTGTTGAATTTTGCCGCGGCCTCGCGCGCGTACTCTACGTGTTGTTTTTGATCCGCGCCGACAGGGACGACATCGGTGTCGTAGAGCAAAATATCTGCTGCCATGAGCATCGGATAGGTAAAGAGACCCGCATTTGCTTCGAGCCCTTTTGCAACTTTATCCTTATACGCATGCGCGAGCTCAAGAAATTTCACCGACACCAGGCAGTCAAAAATCCACGCGAGCTCGGTGTGCTCTGGTACGTCGGATTGTTTAAAAATGATTGTCTTTTCGGGATCCATCCCCACCGCAATGTAATCCTTGGCAACATCAATAATATTGCGTCGCAATTCTTCTGGCTTCTTGAGCGATGTAAGCGCGTGATAATCCGCGATCATAACGAGCCCGTCGTGCGACTTGCAAAGTTCGACTGTCTGCTTGAGCGTACCCAAGTAGTTGCCGATGTGGAGCGCCCCTGAAGGTTGTAGGCCAGTAAATAGACGCTCCATATAGATGAGACTATACCATGAAAACGGGCTCTAGATAGCCGTAAAAGCTCTAGGAATTACCACTATCCAAGGGTCGCAGAAGAACCCGGCGACATTGCTTTTACCTGATTCTGTTATAACAAGTCTGGTGCATTCGCATCTCCGCAAATGTGATCATCGGCGCAAGCTTCCCAGCAAAATCGACAATAAGGAGCGTTATTTAGCGAGTGAGATTCAAAAATGGAACTGATGCACCCGGTATCATTTGCGTCGGAAGATGACCGTCCCATTTCTCAATAGCTTTTAGATTGACATAATCTCGTCCACCCAGTGCCGAAAGCGATTGCGCTTGGATGCGCTGCGCTTCAGCAACCGCTTTTGCGGTTTCAACAGTTTGCTGGGCCTCAAACTTGATCTGTTCGAGTTTGTTTTTTGCGGCTTCTGCGTTCTGCACAGCCGTTACCTTGGTCTCGATCGCTTGTGTGAACGCCTGCGAGAACTCAAAATTGGTCACACTAAACCGCTCAAGTACGGCGTACTTTGTTGTAAACCGCTCGGCGAGAACAATATTGACCTTGTCTCCGAATTCCGCGCGCTTCGTAACCAATTCCTCCGCGGTATATTGTGCGGCGGTAGATTTTACGACTTCACGTATGATCGGTTCGATCACATTTGCTTCGTAATTCTCTACTGATTTGTACTGTGAATAGATATCGGTGACTTTGTCCGCACTAACGTGATAATTGACGACAACTCCTATCCAAACATCTTGCAGGTCCTTGGATGCCCCGGAGAGTTGCGATGTGTCTGTTGCATCGCCTTCATTTCCATTTTTGTCATAGTTGACCGTGCGCGTCTTTACTTCCATCTTGGTCACGCTCTCAATGAGCGGGATCTTAAAATACAAACCCGGCTCAGCGGTCCCCACGACGGCGCCAAGCCTCGTTTTGACCCCACGCTCTCCTGCATTTATCGTGCCGAATGTACCGAAAATCACCACTAGAGCAAGAAGAACGCTGGCTGCATGCCAAGCAATCTTCTCACGCAATGGTTGTCCGTGAGCATCAAGGTAGGTGGGCATGATTCTTTTTAAAGATGTAATAAACTAAAACAGTACCATAGAAAGTGATCCTTGTACAGGATATCTATCCAAGAGGCGTCGCCTCTTGGATTACGCCAAGGCCTTTTTCTTGAGGCCGATGTGGCGCTCTATTTCGCGGATGCGGTCGCGAAGCTCGTCTATTTCTTTTGCATATCCCTTCATGCCTTGCGCTTGTTCCTCCAATGAATCGAGCTTGCGCTTAATATCTCTTATTTCGGCTTCGATACTTATAAGCTTTTCCATCAGGCTGATGACGTCACCCCTGGACTCCGTGCGCAGTTCGGCAATGTCTTCCGCAACGGCAGCAAATCCACGTTCGATGTTTTGATTCACAAGGGAGAATCCCTTCTTCATCTCTTGCGCCAACGATTCAAGAGTTATTTTCTTTTTCGCCATATCCGTGAGTCTATCATATCTGTACGGGGAGCTCCACCATAAACGTCGAACCTTTGCCTTGTCCATCGGACTGGGCTGAAATTTTTCCGCCATGAGCTTCCGTCACTTGTTTGGCGATAAAGAGCCCGTAGCCAGTGGAGTGGACATTGATCTTGATTGAATCCTTGCCGTGGCCACCCTCGGTAAAGAGATGCGTCATGTCCTCCGGTGTAATTCCCACTCCGCTGTCTTTTACGGCAAAAACGATTTTGTTACCTTGCCTCTCGAGTGAGACACGGATCGATCCAGAGGGCGTATAGCGAATAGCGTTGTCAATAAGATTGCGGACCACGTGCTGCGTCATTTTTTCTTTGTCGCCCGTAAAGTCAAAATCGTTTGCGGTAGGCACAAATTCAATGGTCAGATTCTTGCCTTTTGCTGCACCCGAGAGTTCTTGAATACTCGTCTCAACTGCGCTCTTGAAATCAAACGGCTCTTTTTTAAACGCGACTGTCCCCTTCTTGAGATTGGCGGCGTCAAGAATATCCATGATAGTGGCGACGCCTTTGCGCATCTTTGAAAGCGCAGTCGACGCTATTTCTTTCATGGGGGGAGGTGCTACTCCGAAATCGCCTTCAACAATACTCGCAAAAGCATTTTGACCTTCCGTCAGATACCCCTTGATCTCGTGGCTGATGAAATGCAGAAGATTTTCTTGTTGGGCGTTGACCACCTCAAGTTCCTTTTCTTGCGTCTGAATGGTCTCGCGCTGCTCTATGTCGCGTGTGACACTTCGAGTTAGCATTATGCCAGCACCTATAATGGCCACGAGAAGTGAGCTTCTGAACAAGAGTTCCACGGGATCACGGGTAAGAACGACTTCGACAAAAGTTATAGCGCCGAGGATGAAAGTAAGCGCTTGTACCGCGAGTGCTTTTAAGTTGAATAAGTGATGCTTATATATTGTATACGCGAGAAATCCGATGAGAGGAAACATAAAAATACCAGCATACGGTAAGAACGAGAGCGTATTGAACGAGAGCGGAAGTACCAGGTTGAAAAGCAAGATGAGGAGGGCCGTCGCAGACATACCTGCAAATCCGAGAAGCAGCTGCTCCCGCTCTGTCGGATAAGATGATCTGCGGCGATGGACGGACATAAAAAATAGACCGAGAAGCAAAAGACCAAAAGCAACGACGCCAAAAGCGGGTATGGCAGGACCTTGTGCCGCCCGCGTTACTTGTCCCTGCGGCGCAAGAAGCTCGATACCGGAAAATATAAGGGGTGTCTGGGTCATGAGTGCAACAATAAATGCCACAGGAGCCACGAGCCAACGTTCCCATTTCGGCATCCTGATTTCATCTTTTGGAAAGACATATGCGAATCGGAAAAATGCGTATGCATGTATAATGGCTGCGAAAAGATTGAAACGAAGCGCCATTATGATGATAGCCGGGTCTCGAAATTGGTATTGAAAATAATTGGTGAGGTTCCATATAACCGTTGCAAATGCAAAGATGCAAAATGCACGCGCAGTGGCACTCGCGCGATTTTCCAGATATGCGATTGTTCCCATCAGCACAAGTGCCGAGGTGGCCACTCCGAGTGCGAAAAGATCGAAATTGGTTAGTATGTTTGAAACGGTCATACCATCGGTATTAGAACATCTTCTAAACGTTTTCTTGTGGAACGCGCAGTTGGGGGCGCACCCTTCCCAATGCGGAAGAGCGCGTACGTCGTGGAATTCTTAATGTCAAAAATGCCTTGGATTTCCGCGTTCTTTTTTATGATTAGGTCGCGTTCAGATATGCTCAACCCTGCGCCTTGTGCACGTGCCGCAAAGCGCAGGAAAATCGTACCCATAAGAGGCTGAAGGCTAAGACCCATATGCGCGGCCGTAAGCCACAGCGATTCAAATGCGCGGCCTGCATCGAAGGCTGAACGTGCGGATTCGACGGGCATGCTAATGGCGCCGAACGCAGCTGCCTTTGTATATCCAGCTGCATTTTGCTTGGCGACGATATCGTTGAACTTGAGCCACCGGTTAAGAAAAGATGCCCGTGCCCACGATCTCATGACTTTAAAACCTATTCGAGCTGGAGGAGGCAACTCGAGCGTGTCAATAAAAAAGCCTGTCCTTTTTTTATCATCATCATATTTCGACCAGTTAACATGCGAAAAGAAAAAATGGTGCATCTCGGCATTGCTCAGCATTATGCGCTCGTTTACGGCGCCTGCCTCGGCGAGAACGCGCACATTACCTCTATCTGCCGTAAAGCAAATACGCGCGCCTTCGATATGTTCTGCGGCTTTGGCTAGCTGATCTAGCGTATCTGGTGGAAGCGGCCTCGTCTCAAATGGCTTTCGATTCGTAGCGCGAATCTGAATTGCGCTCTCAAGCATATGCGGAGAGCGGTTTATTTTCGTAAGACGTACGCGTGCAACCAGTGAGTCGTCCAACGGATCCGGAAAAGATGTGATTTCGGCTGCAAGACCTTGTCCGGATGCCGCAATGCGCATGTTTTCGACTGCAGCGCCGACAGCAAACGCGGACGCGCGGTTTTTCCAGTTGTACAAAGATTCATCAGCTGATGAATCCATGAAAACATCGATGACAGGATCACGCGCGATATTGTCGACGCGGAATCGCCATGGCTGTGCGTTTTCGCCTGATGGCGCACGGGTCCCAGCAGCAAGTATCGCGCGGATGTCACTGCGCATCGTCATACCGGTATTATAGACGGAAGGAAGTGAGACTACCGCGCGGTTACTTGTAGTAGGTCTATTGAGTAGAATTTCGCGGATACAATATGCAAGTGCTGCGCCGTTCAAGAGCGCTGTCGATCCGAGTTGGGGCCACGAAACCAGCACTGCTCCGACGGCTTTAACTGACTGCAGCATTGCCTCGGAGTGATTTTCAAGACCGATGTGTGTTGCGATCATCATTCCAATGCTGCGTTTGTCGAGCGTCAATAGTTTTTGGTATGAGACATCGCCCAGACGCCCATGGAAGAATGCCAGTTTTGAGTCGAGATCATATCGCTCGACATCTATGATGGCAGCATCGGCGCAATCGGCAGCCATCACAACCGGGATGCTTTTTTTGCGCGCCTCTTCCCTAATAAGATATTTGACAGCGAGGTTGTCGAGTTCGTCAACCATTATATCGATTCCCTCCATGAAGGCAGAGATATTCTCTGCCGTGAGGCCCTCCGAAAAGATCTCGATTTCGGCGTATGGATTAAGTTCGTATATTTGTCGCGCCGTCATTTCCGTCTTGCGCATACCGAGTTCACGCACACTAGTGCGAATACGATTCATATTGGACAGATCTAGCGTGTCGAAATCGGCGAGCCTGATGCGTCGGGGACCGCCAACAAGCGTAAGTGCTAGCGCCACACTATTCCCTATCGAAAGGCCGGCGATCCCGACCGTCGCGCTATAAAAGACATGCTGCTCGTTCGTCGATATAAGTTCCCTGTTGCGAGCTGTCCTTACGCGTTGAAATTCATCGTGATTGAGCAGATGAACAACACTATGATTCCAAGGAAAATATATCCATTTTCCTTGGATGTATTCTTCTCCCTGTCTTTGCTTCTCGTTACGATACTGGGAAAACGCTTTCTCAAAGGATGGGCCCTTGAGAGAGGGATGCTCTATGCAAAATAATTCGCGCAATTGATCAGAAAAGGTATCAACCACAGTCGGGGATGCTGCCAAAAGATCGTCAAATTTCTTGCGATCGGCACCAGATATATCGTATATGATCGGACGCCATTCGAAAGCTCGCGCGTTTCCCCGCGGATTGTGTCTTTTGTTATTCATGCAATGAAACGAGGTTTAAGACCCGGTTTGAAATACGTATCATCTCCATAGTCATGCAGCATAACGGTAGGCTTCATGTTTTTACTTAGGTGAGCTGAAGCGTCGGCGTATTCCTTATTCACGCGTAGAAGCATCTTCGTAATCTTCTCGCTGGTGCCATTTTTTAGAATCATACTTGGCTTGGTACCGTGTCGTAATTCGATGTGCACAATGAATTCTTGGTCCATGTCGTGCGTATATTTCTTCTCCATAACAAATTTGCCCGTCAAGTGAGGAACAAGATCAGGGGTTTCGAGCGCGAGCGAGATGTGTTCGGGATATATATTGACCGCATAAAAGACGAGCGTGTGATCACTGCGTCCATGCAAAGCCACAAATGGCAAGTGCCAAGGACCATGTTCTGCTGGCTTTAGTATACCTACCACGTGGTCATACGAGAGCACGGCACCTTCATCGTGTTGATTAAAGCGAATAAGTGGAATGCCGCTTGCGGCGGTGATAACAAGATCGCGCGCGTCAGATTCGATATACCGCAAAAGCGGGTTGTACTGGAAGAGGTTTGGCGTATCCGGTCGCCCAAAAAGACGATTGTTCACCTTCATATCTTTCTCCGCGATCTCGCGAACTGCGATTGTATACGGGTTTTCATATCCAACCAGCAAAAACTCCGACGAACCATAGGTACTAAAAAAAGATACCTCGGGCTCTTCAGCGACAAGTCCGGCGACATAGTGCCGCCAGATCTCGTTGAAGCCCTCACTGCACGAAAGCATTCGTGTTTTGGGCGACCGCCAATCGACACCCTGGGCTTTTCCTGTTTCAAGTACATCTTTCAGAAAAAAAGGATGGCCCACTATGATGACTTGTTCGTATTGCGGGGCAGTATTCCGTATAAGCGAAAGCAACATGTCTTTATTATTTCCGACTGGCGCGATAGTGATCATCGCGCGATTGAAAGAGGCAAGAATGGATGGAAATGCAGTCGCAATGCCTGAAACGTATATACCCATCGGAAATCCTATCACTATAAGAGTTCGATATCTGTCGACGTCGAAGAGTTCGGAGAACAAAAATTCGTGAACAAACGCCGCCTCACTCTCTTGCGCCTTCCCGCGCGGCCAAAGCGTCGGCTCCCCGCTTGTTCCCGAACTCATGGCGAGAATACGATGTTCGGCCATAGTGCCGTCCCATGATCGCGCTTCAAGAGGATATGGATGTATGTAATTGTCTTTCGTTGTCGGGGGAATTTGTGAAAAGTCTGAAATGGAATGAATATGCGCAGGATGTATACGATTTTTCTTGAGAAAATCACGATAGGCAGGAATCCTCTTTGACGCTGCAGAAAAAAGCTTGAGGGCGCGTCTCTCACCTGCTCTTTGCCAGAAGAGCGCTGATTTTGTGCGCAGCGATGCGCGATATGCCTCGACAGACGACGCGAGTCGTGCAGGCGGGAAGCCCGCCCGCTTACCAAATGATGTCGAACGACGGATCATAACGAAGTTTTTTTATGAAACTCTCGAGCTCGATCGTAAGTGAACGATCTTCAACAACGAGAGGTACTTGCGCGCGTACCTCATCGATAAGCTGTTGTGCCGGCCGAGAGAGCGCGCGTTCGACCCCAAGCAGCGCGGCAGCTTGTGAAAGTGCTACGAGCTCGATTGCGAGAACGATATATGCATTATCGAGCACTTTCGCGGTTAGAAGCGCTGCATCAGTGCCCATGCTGACAATGTCTTGATTATCGCCGTTGGTTGAAATTGAATGCAGCGAATGGGGAAAACCAAGTGACTGACTCTGCGCGGTTGTCGATGTCGCGACAAATTGAAGCCCTTGGAGCCCCATGGTAAGGCCGGGCGTTTTTAGGTTCAAGAAAGGAGAAAGCGTACGATTGATATTTTTATTCAAAAAGAAGTTCGTTCGTCGCTCCGAAAGCATCGTCATCTTGACCAAAGCCGCTTTGAGTTGATCAAGCGCAACGGCAACGTAATCACCATGAAAATTACCGCCGTGCAAAAATCTTTTGCCGGGAAGATCAACGACGGGGTTGTCCGTTACGGAGTTTATCTCGATCGCGATAGTGTTTTTCGTGTGCTGCAATGTGTCTAAAATCGGTCCAAGTATCTGTGGGATACAGCGCAAAGAATATACCTCCTGAAGTAGAATATCAGTAACATGCGTTTTGTCTCCAATTTGCACCTTTTGTGCAGATGTTTCGCGTTGTGAAAGCAAGCGGGAGGTATTGGTCAAGTCGCGCAACGCGCGCGCTATTCGCGACTGGGCCTTATGGGGTCGCAGTGAATGAAGCGTCGGGCTGATAACATCAGTAAATCCATGGACGAGCTCAAATGCAAGTGCTCCCGTGCGCGCTGCAAGCGAAAGCGCGCGCGATGCCTCCGGAATCAAAACAGCGCCGATGCCAGTCATGACCGAAGTGCCATTGATGAGCGAGAGGCCTTCTTTGGGTCCCAGCGTGTGAGGCTGTATACCGGCATCTGCAAGTGCCGCGCTGGCTTGTTGTCGTTTTCCGCGATACATAACTTCACCCTCTCCAATAAGTGGCAGGGCGATATGCGCAAGCTGCACTAAATCTCCGCTCGTCCCGACGGCCCCATGCTCGGGGACTATTGCGGTAATACGATGGTTAATGCACTGGGCAAGTACCTGTACAAGCTCGGGAGAAGTTGCTGAATTTCCTTTTGCAAGAGTATTCAATCGGATCGTCATTGCAGAAAGGACGAAACGCGCATTAATGGGTTCGCCAACACCCATCGCGTGACCACGCAATAAATTATATTGAAGCTCGGACGTGTCGTTTGCTCCGATTATGTGCGTAACCATGGGACCAAACCCTGTATTAACACCATAAATAGCTTGTTTTTTGGCAGAAGCGAGAAGAAAATCCCGATGCGCCCTCATTTTTTTTAGTGCATTTGAAGTAAGTCCAATCGTAGTCGTCGGATCGGAAATAACACGCGTGACGTCTTCTATGGTTAGAAACGAGCCATCAACATCTATCACATCGCGAGCCGCGTTGGTCTTCATTCCTGCGAGGACTGACATCTTTATGCGTCTCAACACGGTTCCCATAGCATCTCATAAAGTAATTTTTTGTCGATGTGTCTATCCCCGCGCAAATGCAAGCGCGAAATACGCTGCAAGAAGCCACCACAGGCGATACGCGGCCCCAAAGACAGACTGCACGTTCGGGCCAAAATGCCAAATATCTTGGAGCACGGGAGTCATGATCCATACTGCCACGATGACAGCCGTAGCAGCAGCGCCGCAGAGGATTGCCTGCGCGAGGCCGGGGGAGCCGACGTCAAACGAATATGTCATGCGATAGACAAGAAAGAAACTGCCTCCAAAAAGAATGCCAAAAAGCGCTGCCTGAAGGACCGGCGTCGTAAGGGACGCCGCGAGAGGTCCGGCATATGCGGCGTTTGAGAGTGAATCTCGCAAAAGCAACGCAAGCGGAAACGAGAGCGCAATTGAGATTGCGCGCGCAGGGCCTGCTCGAAAACATTCAAGCGATATCAATACCGCGACGACCGCAATGATGATCCAATCCAACTGGGACGCAAAAAATGCGGCTGAAAAAATATCCACCTCTCAAATCAACTACCTCGCAGCAAGCTGACGAGGTATCTCGTCATGCCGGAGTATCAAACAAGGTCGACTGGCCTTGATGTAACTTGGTGTAGGGTTTCCCCTGATTCTTGACGTAGCGCTGTATGATGTCGGCTGTAGCGTGC
>JACRFH010000022.1 GCA_016217975.1 Candidatus Kaiserbacteria bacterium
CAAAAAGGTGTATACTTTTTGTACGGCGTTTCCCAGTTGATTGAAGATTTTGAGTGGGAAATTCATACTCAAGCGCGGCCTAACGGCCGCGCGTGTAGTGTATCAGGGTTTGTGGGCTGGTGGGGTTTCGTTATTCAAAGTCTACTAGAACTCGTCGATGCGTCGTTCGACCATATCCCATACTGCAGAGGCGGCATTGCGCGACTTCCCTTCGACGGGATCATGATGCAGATCGATAAACGGGCACGCATTGCACTCGGTAATGCCCCATTTTTGAACACGAGGTGACGCCTCAATATTCGGAATAATGAAATCAATCCCCACGAGCGAGTCGCCGAGCGCGACAGCGGCATTTTCAAGAATTCGGACAGTGTCAGGATGAATGTTTGAAGTGTCATCGGCGCTATTGCCCCCGTACGAAATCCCGATCTTCTCGATGAGATCAATTGTGTGCCCTGCAGGAAGTACCGACTCGCGTGAGAGGCCTGATACCGTGAGAAATCGATCATGGATATCCGACAACACGACCTCCGCGACACGTGAGTGTTTCGATGCATTCTTTTTTGTCACCAATTCCGCAATCGTACTCACACCGTCTCCCGTCACACGAGGCGGGTCCCCGCGGAGTATCCCGACGGACGTACCATCGATAAGTGTTGATCGGTAGACGCTCCCCACCAGATGCTCTTCAATTACGACGCTAAAGCAAAGCTGCTTCCCGCGCTTGTATGCGGCTTTAAGCTCCTGCAAAGTTACGATGTTGGTCGTCGTGTGTCGACCGCGTGACCCTAGACGAGGTTTTACAATCACGGGTTTATCGATGCGCGCAAAAATCTTTTTGGCATCCGCCCAGGTACACGCACTCCCGCCTCTCGGAACTGGAATACCTGCCTCTTCAAGCTTCTTCTTTACGATCGCCTTGTCGTCGATCCAAAAATCCCACGCGGCCTTTTGCGACGGCGGCTTGGGAAGACCGTTAAACATAATTTTCTTACCTTTAACTTCGGCTAGATATGCGTCCGTGACGGAACCAAGGAATGATAGTGCAAAGAACGATATGCCCCGGCGCTTCGCTTCTTCCCACAGTACTCGTCCGCGATCATTTCGTACACTCTTAATGTCGTCGACGACACGCATGATCTTCAAGCGCACAAGAATACGCACAAGCCAGTGGGCAAACGCATCTGATGCCTTTGTAGAGAGATTAAACGGAATCCCCTGACCAAATCTACTTCGTGAGAGCTCATTGGCACCCACCATGAGCGTCGTATCGATCCAGACCAACGCATGCGGCACAGGATTGTTGCCGCAGTAAGCGCACGCTTTCATGCGCGCAGTATAACGGAAAAGACCCCCGAAGGGGTCATTTCTCTAGTGACCGTAGGTCATATGCATCATCCGTAATGAATGACTAACTAGGTAAGTGTAGCGCATTTCTGCACCTAAAATTGGAAGATGGGGATAACAAAACTTGCGGGCCCACTAGGAATCGAACCTAGACTAAGAGATTTGGAGGCTCTTGTACTACCATTATACTATGGACCCTTGGAGCAGCGGTTAGCTGCTAGCGTTTAGCTTATAGCAAAAACAAGAATGCTCAACTGCTGAAACGCTACTTCTTCGCTTCCTTGTGCTTGGTGTGGGCTTTACACCATTTACAATACTTCTTGAGCTCGATTTTGCGCTCCACGAGCTTCTTATTCTTGCGCGACCAATAATTGGTGCGGCCGCACTTGGAGCACGCGATTTTTATCAATTGATCTTGGGACATACCCGGTTAGTACAATTTTGGATAATTACTGTCGATTTAAAAGTCACTTACGTCGGAAAGACCTTGAAGGTTGTTTGCGAGACATTCTCTCGATTGGCCCATGCCAGAGACAATCCAAAATTGTACTACCGGGCATGAGGGAAGACTATACCCTAGGAACAGATACTCGTCCAGATGGGGATCGTTGTGAGCGTTTTCATGAGCGTATCGACGATCAAATAGGCGGCAAGAATGATTACGAGGCCGATAACCACATTCCACGTTACATTTTTTGCATATTCTATATACCCTGAATTCCCGACGCTTCGGCCTGTCATAAACCACCACCCTGCCCAAGCAAAAATAATGGCCGACATAAAGACCGAGATAAAGATTCCGGAATTCAGGATATTCTGCGCAAGTTTTATGAGGTGCTCACACGAGCAATCAGGGCCGCTGCAATCTTGCGGCACGATCGACGTAGGAATCCCCGATGCCGCAAGTGCCAAGACCGGAAAAAGAAGAGCTACACCCATACTTGCTCCGATCACCTGGTATCTCTTGAGCCCCAGCATTGCCTAGGATTGTAGCATGGGGAAAAGTAGGGCATACTGTATTTCTTGCGTCGGTGGCTGAGCGGTCAAAAGCAGTGGTCTGTAGAACCATCGCCTTCGGGCTACGCAGGTTCGAATCCTGCCCGGCGCACATCGGATGAAGAAACGACCCACACGGGGGTGTGGGTCGTTTAGGTGGCCCAAAGAATGAGTAAATCAAGCAGCGGCTTTCGTGCGAGCGCGAACGCTGTGGACGCGCTCTGGGCCTTTGCGGACATCGAAAACAAATTTTCCGCCGGAGGCGGATCCGCCTTTGGCGGAGAATTCATTGTTGACGAAATCTACTTTTACGGAGCCGCCTTCCATCACGCCGCGTGCGACCATCATATTGGCAATTGGAGTGAGAATCTTGGTCTGAATGAGCCGCTTGAGGGGACGCGCACCGTACTGCGGATTGTAGCCCTCACTGCCGAGATGATCGAGTGCGGCCTCGGTGAGCGAAAGCGAAATATGTTTTTCGGTGAGACGCGCACCGACGATCTCCACCTGCATTTTCACAATTTCTCGCACCGACTGTGGTGAGAGAATGTTGAAAAGAATGATCTCATCGAGACGATTGAGAAATTCTGGGCGGAAGAATTCTTTGAGCGATCCCATCACTTTATCCTTCACTTGCTCATAGCGCTCTCCTTCGGTCGTCGAGAGTCCGTGCGCAAAACCAAGACCCGACATCTTGTCGATGTGTTCACTGCCAATGTTCGACGTCATAATAATGACGCTGTTTTTGAAATTCACGACGCGACCCTTGGCGTCGGTAAGGCGGCCGTTGTCTAAGACTTGCAGCAATATGTTGAATACTTCCGGATGCGCTTTCTCTATCTCGTCGAAAAGGATGACGCTGTAGGGACGGTGACGTACAAGCTCGGTGAGACCGCCTCCTTCGTCGTAGCCCACGTAGCCCGGGGGAGAGCCAATCATCTTAGACACGGAGTGCTTTTCCATGTACTCCGACATGTCGACGCGGATAAGCGCCTTATCAGTGTTGAAGAGGAACTCTGCGAGCGAGCGCGTGAGTTCGGTTTTCCCAACGCCCGTGGGTCCGAGGAAAAGGAATGAGCCGACTGGTCTGTTCGGATCGGCAATACCGGCGCGGCTCCTCTTGATCGCATCGGAGACTTTTTGTACTGCTTCTTCTTGACCCACGACCCGCCTTTTGAGATCAGCTTCCATGCGAGAGAGCTTCTCCGCTTCTTCTTCGAGCATTCGCGCGACAGGGACCCCAGTCCACCGCGATACGACTCCCGCGATATCTTCCTGCGTGATCTCTTCTCTCAACACTCTTCGCGTCTGCTGGAGTTTCTTCAAGCGCTTGGTGGCCGTTTCGATGTCGCGCTCTAGATGCGGAATACGAGCGTAGCGGATTTCCGCGACCTTAGTGAGATCTCCGCGACTCTCGGCGCTATCCGCTTCGAGTCGCGCTTTTTCGAGTTCTGTTTTTGCGGTTTTAATTTCGCCCAATGTGTCCTTCTCGTTCTTCCACTTGACCTCAAGCTCGCGTGTGCCATCTCGGAGATCCGCTATCTCCTTCTCGATCGTGTTTACGCGAAGGCGCGCCTTTCCGTCTTCTGCTTCGGCCTCTTTCTTGAGTGCCTCTTTTTCGATCTCAAGTCGCATGATCTTGCGATGCGCTTCTTCGAGCTGCGGCGGTTTGTTTTCAAGTGACAGGCGGAGTGCCGATGAGGCTTCATCGATAAGATCTATGGCTTTATCAGGAAGAAATCGCTCGGTAATATACCTGCTCGAAAGTTGCACGGCCGAAACGATCGCGTCGTCGGTGATATGCACGCCATGATAGAGCTCGTAGCGCTCCTTGAGACCGCGAAGAATTGCGACGGCATCTTCGATCGACGGCTCGTTAACATACACCGGCTGGAATCTCCGAGTGAGCGCCGGATCGTGTTCGATGTGCCTCTGGTACTCCTTGATCGTTGTAGCGCCAATGACGCGGATCTCCCCGCGGGAGAGCGCGGGCTTAAGCATATTAGACGCGTCCATCGAGCCTTCTGCCGCTCCTGCCCCTACGAGCGTATGTATCTCGTCGATGAATAGAATGATTTTGCCCTCGCTTTTTTCAACCTCTTTCATCACGGCCTTAAGGCGTTCCTCAAATTCACCGCGATACTTGGTGCCGGCAATAAGCAGTCCAAGATCGAGTTGGATTATTTCCTTGCCACGGAGCGACTCGGGTACATCGCCTGAAGCGACACGAATCGCGAGACCTTCGGCAATCGCGGTCTTACCCACCCCGGCTTCGCCGATCAAAATCGGATTATTCTTGGTGCGCCGAGAGAGTATTTGGATCACGCGAATGATCTCGGTGTCGCGGCCGATCACCGGATCAAGCTTATTTTCTCGCGCACGGTCGGTGAGAGAGCGAGCAAAGCGCGATAGAGCGCGGGGTCTTTTTGGCTCGTCGGCGTCACGAATCTTGCCGTCTTTTATGTCAGAGAGCACACGCGCGAGCGCCGTCCTGTCGATTCGGAAACGCGCAAGAACTTCGGAAGCCGGCCCCGGATGCTCGACAACGCCAAGCAAGAGATGCTCCGGGGAGACAAACTGATCATTGAAACTTGCCGCGATGCGCGGCGCCGCTTCAAATACCCGCACGAGTTCTGGTGTAAGATAAAGCTGAAACGAAGGCGAAACTGCAGTGGAACCTCCTGAACCTTCAATAAGCTCAAGAACGGAATCCGTCAGATGTGCAACATCAATCTCGACTTGCTCAAGCATTGGCACAACCATTGATTCTTCTTGCATGAGAAGCGCCGCGAGAAGATGCAATGTCGAGACTTGGTTGTGGCCGCGCTCAACCGCGAGCTGGTGCGCGCGGTGAATGGCCTCCTTTGCCTTCGTTGTGTAGTTGTTGAATGGTGCTGCCATAGTACTAGTGAGTAGTTTATAGTGAGTAGTGAGTAGTGAGATGCATCATACAATATTACTTACTGCGCTCCTGCGCCAGATTCTTTCACTTTGGGAAGAATATAACTTGCAGAAACGAAGCCTTGAGAGGAGACAGATCGTCCTGCACCAGTCGAGAGGCCCATGACGTTTCCCTCGGTGTCAAAAATGGGACTTCCCGGAAGAATGCTATCCGGCGCAATATTAGTATCGATGACGCCATCGGGCATTGTTTTGCCAAGGGAAGAAATATAAGTTACCAACCCTACGCCCAGACGCGTGCCTGTCTTTCCGCTTACTGTAACCGCCGTCTGCCCAAGCGTTGCATGCGCTCCGGAAAATGTTGCAGGCGTCCATGAAATGGCCACCCCGTCGGCGGTCGACGTCGCTGCCGTGAGATAGGCAATGCCGACATCATCACTCCGAGATGAGACAAAGCCACGCACCCGTGCGCTTCCCGAAAGCTCGACAACTGCATCGGCGGAATCGCCAAGCGTTGATGAATCCATCGCGATGAGACCCGAGCCATCAACGACAACACCGAGTCCAAGAAATACGGGATTTTCCCCATCGCTGGCATAGAGCCTTACGACCGACGGTGAGACATGCTCGAGCGCCTGTGCGATAAGATCGGATTCCTTGACGATGACAGTCTTCCCGGGCGTTACTACCGCAGCCGCCTGACCTGGAACCACTCGCTCTATCGTATGCTCGATGACCTTGCTCACCGTCTGTGTGATCGCAGGAGGCGCTTGTTCCATGAGGGAAACGGTCACGATGCCCGTCGCAATCGAGGTCATAAAGCTCACAAGAAGCGTGAGCAGAATTATCTGTGACTTGTTGAGCTTTTCGATATCCATACCCGGTTAGTACAATTTCAAATAATTACTGCCGGCACGAAAACGAGGAACATTTTGCGATACGGAGTAATATTTTGTTTGTTCATAGATCTGGCGATGCTCATGCCAAGGCGATTTGAAATTGTCCTACTGGGCATGCCGCATGCATTATACCATCCTTTTCTCGCGAAACAACTTTACGGCAGTTGCAAGCGCGAAAGCGGCGCGATAAATATCTTTGGTGCTAGTCTCGCGCCCAAGTGAGAAACGCAGCGTATTTTTTGCCCTCCATTCGTCGCTGGAAATCGCGCGAACCACATGCGACATGCTCTCTCCCTCGTTGCATGCGCTCTTCGTTGAGATCGCAATTCCCGCGCGGTCGAGTGCAAGCACGATATATTCGCTATCGATATCTGAAATTGAGATATTCAGGAGATGCGGGAGTGCATTTTTTCCTCCGGACGAGGATCCGCCTCCGGCGGACTGTCCTCCGTTTATAACGACCCCGGAAATCTGATCTCGCACGCGCCTCCAAAGATCGTCGCGAAGATCCATGAGTCGTACAGCTTCGGAAACGCGCTCCTGGCCCGCTCTCGCAAGCGCTGCAGCAAATCCCGCAGCAAGCGCGACATTTTCCGTCCCCGCACGAAGCCCGCGCTCTTGTGACCCCCCGAGAATGATCGGCGCGATCTGTGCGCGGTTGCTCATATAAAGTGCACCACTACCATGCGGACCGTACATCTTGTTAGATCCTATCGAGAATAGATCAACACCAAGTGTATGCACTTGCGGAGCGCGATATAGTGGCGCTTGTCCCGCATCAGTGTGAAAAAGAATTGTCGTGCCATTTTTTTTCTCATGCTCACGAATCACTCGCGAGAGAGCCGAAAGTGGTTGTACCGTCCCGATCTCATGATTTCCCCAGCCGATAGAAACAAATACGGTCCCATGCCGCAGTTCTTGCGCGAGCACACTTTCCGAGAACATTCCTTTCGCATCGGGTTTGAGATGTTCGACCGTGCCTCCGAGGCGCTCGACTTCCGCAAAACATTCTAAGACCGATGGATGCTCAATTGCCGAGACTATCCAATGCGTCCCCGCAAGCGTGCGCCTGATCCTCTCAAGCGCTTTTGCGTGGCCGATAATGGCAAGATTATTCGCTTCCGTCAGCCCCGATGTAAATATGACTTCCCTTGCCTTGCATGCAAGTTCTTTGGCGATTACTTCTCGAGCTTCTTCTAGCCTCTTCTTTGCTGCCACCGCCTCCGCATGTATCGCCCCCGGATTCCCTACTAGCCTCTCCGCCTTCCGCATCGCAGCAATTGCTTCCCGCCTCACGGGCGGGGCACTTGCGTAGTCCATGTAGATACGTCTTTTCGGCAAAAACCACATTCCCGCATTTTACTGG
>JACRFH010000005.1 GCA_016217975.1 Candidatus Kaiserbacteria bacterium
GATGAATCCGGCGACGATGAAAAGCCAGATTGACCGACTCACCAAACAAGTCCATGATATCCAGAGGCGATACGGGAACCCCAAGAAATTATCAAAATCCGCCTGAGATTCTTGGTGCCCTTTAATTACTAGCTACTCCGCGCCCCGCTACTTCCTGACTATTACCTGGGCAGGCCGTATAACTCTTTCACCTGCGACATAGCCATGTCGCAGAACCTTCAGTACAGTATGCGATTCGGCATCGCCGTCCTCTACTTCCTGAATTGCTTCATGCCGGCGAGGATCGAAAAACTCTCCTGCCTTACCAAATCGCTGTACACCGTTCTTTTGCAGCGCGTCGAGAAGCTGATTTTGGACGCGACCCATACCGCTTTTCCATCCCTCGGAGACTGCCTCCCACGATTCGTGCGCTACCGCCATATCGAAGCTATCGAGCGATGGTAGGATATCTTCGACAAATGCATCCTTTACTCGTTCCCCCTGTCGACTCGCTTGCTGCAGAGCGTCACGTTTTTCGTTGATCGAATCGGCCTTGCAGCGCTGCCAACCGGCCAGGTATTCATCTCGTTTTGCTTGCGCTTCTTTCAACTGCTCTCGCAGTTTTTTGATTTTGGCTTGCGTAGCGCCGGCTGTTCCAAACTCGTCTTCCGGTTCGAAATCGAGATCTTCTTTATGTTCATCATCACTCATATGAGTAGTATAACAAAATCTCCCTTCCTTGGGAGATTTTGTGAACTTCGATTATCGTTTACTCCACTGAGGAGCCCTTCGTGCAGCCTTGAGACCGAACTTCTTGCGCTCCTTGGCGCGCGGATCACGCTTGAGAAAGCCTTTTACTTTGAGATCCTTGCGTTGCTCCGGAATGAGCGCGATGATGGCACGAGAAATGCCATGACGTACAGCTTCCGCCTGCGCCTTATGGCCTCCGCCGGAGACACGCGCCGTTACGGCATAGATGCCACCGACAGTCTGCATCGGAGCAAGGAGGGTCGTTACCATACCTTTCAGCGGAAAATATTGTTCAGCTGGCTTGTCATTGACGATCACCGAGATCGATTTGGCAGGCATGATGCGGACGCGTGCGCTTGCGGTCTTCCTGCGGCCGATCGCTTCCGTGTATGTATCTGTTTTTGCCATAATTATTTATAGTGAGCTCATCGAACTATTCCTCTATCACAAGATTTTTAAGGCGAGCCGTCCGCATGGTGTTGCGCGGAAGCATACGAGTGATCGCGAGCTTCACTGCGGCAGCACGTCCTTTTCGGCTAGTGAGATTACCCAAGGTCTCATCGCGCCTGCCTCCTGGATAGCCCGAGTAGTTTTGAAAGATCTTGCCCGTGAGTTTAGATTCGCTAAGAATGAGTTTTGCCGTGTTCTTAATTGTCACTTTCACGCTTGAAAGTTTGTTGGGAGTGTAGTCAGCACGCATTTTGCCCATAAGCGCTTTAGCGGCGTTTGCGGCTACTCGCCCAAGGCTCTGACCGGCAGCATCTATAGTATGTTCAGTTTGCATAATTATTTTCCTCCGGAGGAGGATCCGCCTCCGGCGGGAACGAATTCGACGCGCGCCTGCTCGCCAGTACGTTTGCCGACGCGTCCGAGGCGCACGAGGCGCGTATACCCTCCCGCGCGAGTTTCGTATCTTTTGGCAAATGTATCGTGAAGTTTCTTGGCTGCTTCGGTGCTTCCGAGGCGTGTGTTTACAAGTCTGCGTGACGCAAGCGTGTCTTCTTTGCTTGTTGTAATGAGTGTCTCAACAAATGGTCGAAGCTCCTTGGCTTTGGCCACGGTCGTGACTATCGCCTCATGCAGGACCAAAGAGCGGGCAAGGCTCCGCATTAGTGCCGTATATTGGCGCTTTTCACGATGGAATTTCCTATGTGCCTTGTGGTGTCGCATATCTACTATTGCGCGCGGAGTGTAAGGCCGAGATTAGAAAGCGCGCGCTTGATGTCCTGAAGTCCTTTCTGGCCCAACCCCTCTATGGCAAGCAAATCATCCTCGCGCTTGCGCACCAAGCCCCCTACGGTACGTATCGATGCCTCATCAAGCGCATCTTCGACGCGTTGCGGAAGCGAGAGCTCGGTAATGCGCGTCTTGAGTATCTCTGCGTCCATCGGAGCTGCTCGCTCTTCTTTCGGCCGCGCGTCGCGCACGGATGCGTCCTCGGCGTCCTCTTCCTTGAATCCCACGACGGCTTTTAGCTGATGGATCATGGTTTCGATCGAACGCTCGAGCGCCTCGCGCGGCAGAAGCGTGCCATCGGTTTCGATCACAATCCGAAGACGATTAAAATCGGTACGATCACCGACGCGCATGTTTTCGACTTCGTAGTTGACGCGTCGGATGGGAGAAAATATCGCGTCAAGCGCAATTGTCCCAACCTCGACTCGCTCTTTTTGATGGGCCTCCTTCGCCACGTAGCCTAAGCCCCGCTCGGCTTTCAATTCCATTTCAAACGACGCCTTAGCGGTAATCTCGCATATCTTTGCCTCGGGGTTCAACACTTCTACCTGGCCGGGAAGTTTGAGATCGGCGGCGGTCACAATCTTCGGACCTTTTACATCGAGTGTGATAGTTTGCGGTTCATCGGTCAATATCTTGAAGCGCACCTTGCGAATGTTGAGAAGTATTGTGACTACATCCTCCTTGACACCCTCGATTGTGGAAAACTCATGCGAGACACCCGGGATCTTTACGTGCGTCACAGCCGCTCCTGGCAGTGAGGAGAGGACTATGCGGCGGAGCGAGTTTCCAAGCGTGTAGCCATAGCCTGGGTAGAGCCCGTCGATTTCATAGGTGCCGCTTCGTTCTGATTCGGAAACGACGCGAGGTTTGGACGGCAGTGCAATGTTGTAATCGGACATAGAAATAGTTGCTGGTGCTAGTTACTAGTTGCTAGTAAAAATAAAAAATCGACGCGCTCGCAAAAGTGGGACATTGTACCATTATCTACTATAAAACTCAAACACGGTCGAGTAATCAAGACCAACTTCCGGCGAATACTGGGGCTCACCTGTTACTTCTACTTTAAGAAGTGCCAAATCGGCAGAAAGCCAGCTAGGTATCGCGCGAGAACCCTCCTGATTCTTTTCGGCCAGTCCAGCGTAGAGCGGGCTCTTGCGTGCGCCATCACGTACCGCGATCACGTCACCTTTTTTAACACGGAATGACGGCGTGGTGATGCGTTTACCATTGATCGTAAAATGCCCGTGCGATACCGCTTGTCGTGCTGCGCGGCGAGTCGAGGCAAGACCCCCGCGATACACGGCATTATCCGCGCGCATTTCAAGTGCCTGATGCAAAGACTTCGAGGGCTCTTCAGTAACGTATGCCGCTTTGGCGTATTTTGAAAGCTGCTTTTCAGAGAGACCATATGTGAATCGAGCGCGCTGCTTTTCAAGAAGCTGACGGCCATAGTCAGAGGCGCCGCGAGATTGCCGTCGCTTAGTAGAATTTGCTTCTCGTAGCGCGAATTTTTGCGTCTGCGTCTGATCAAACACCGCAGCTCCCAAGCGTTTCGCAATACGATATTTTGATTTGACGATAAGCATAATGAGATAATTTTCAATTTTTAATTCTCAATTTCCAATGAATTTTCAATGCATCAATTTGCAAAATTGAAAATTGTAAATTAAAAATTCGCATATTTATATGCGCCGCGGCTTAGGCGGGCGCGGGCCGTTGTGCGGGACGGGCGTATCGTCTGAAATCTTCACAATGTCTATTCCTTTGCCAGCAAAACCCCGGAGTGCAGATTCGCGACCAGCTCCGACGCCGCGGATCACGACATCGACTTCTTTGACACCGATGATATTGGCTTTGTCACCGACAAGCTCACCCACTTTTGCAGCAGCAAATGGAGTGCCTTTCTTGGCACCAGAGAATCCGAGTGCACCGGAGGACGACCATGCGACGGTGTTGCCCTCTTTATCGGCAAGCAAGACTTTTGTGTTGTTGTAGGTTGCATGTACGTGCAGTGTCCCAGAGACTATATTTTTTTTGGCAACACGGGAAAGCGAGCGTGATTTCAGACCTTGATCAACAGAGCCGCCCGACTTTCGTATAATACGCTTTTTTCCCATGGTTCAATTTGCGTCAAAATGCGCCGCCTTTTGGGCTGCGCGAAGGTTAGTATTCTAACACGAGCTTGAATAATCCGCAACGCCAGACATCATGTCTTCTCCAGCTTACGACGACCACTAGTCATAGTCTTACGCACGTTGCCACGGACGGTTCGGGAATTGGTTTTAGTCCCCTGCCCTCGGGCCGGGAGTTTCTTGAGGTGACGACTCCCCCTGTATGATTTTATGTCCTTAAGGCGGCGGATGTTTGAACTGATCTCACGGCGCAGTTCTCCCTCAAGGGCAAATTTCTCAATCACGTCACGAACTGAAGCTTCTTCCTTGGCCGAAAGATCCTTGGGGCGTTTACCCCAATCGATTCCAAGAGAGTTGAGGACCTGCTTTGCACGCGGCCGACCAACGCCATAAATAGAGGTCAAGCCTATTTCGAGCCTCTTATCTTCGGGGACTGTGATACCTGCAATTCGCATGAAATAGTTAGTTAGCCACTAGGGTATAGGGTTTAGTGAGGAACAATATATCAGATAAATTTGAATTTTCCAAGTCGCTATTGGCTAGTGGCTATCCCCTACCCCTGTCGTTGTTTATGACGCGGGTTGGAGCATACCACAAAAAGCTTGCCGCGACGGCGAACATGTTTGCAGTGCATGCAGATTTTTTTTACCGATGCTTTTACCTTCATGATTGTTGTACTATTGTCGCCTCGTTATACGCGCGCGCCCCCCGTAGGGATCAAGGTGAAGCTGCACGCGATCACCAACCAAAACTTTGATACGATGCAGACGCATCTTTCCGGCGAGATACGCAAGCACGATTTCTCCGTCCTCCAGCTTGACGCGAAACAACGTATCGGGGAGCGCCTCTTCGACGACTCCTTCCACCTTCTTTTCGTCTACCATATCTGCAGCGCAAAAATAGCAGGAATATCCATGAGAGTCAAGCGCTAGCGGGCAGATGATGCTGGATTCTCAATCGTGATGCGGATCATCGAAGAGTTCGTTGGGAATGAAGTTTGCCAGAAAGGCTCGATCCTTGCTCGCGCTTCCTGGATCCCCGTAAAGCCGTTGACGATGGTTTGAAAGGCTCCCTGGTCTTTGCCTGCGAGCGCCTGCGCAAGCGCGTTTGAATCTACATCCCACACGAGTGTGGCCTGCCCAGCGAGAGAAAATGTGAGGACACCGCCGCCAAGAACCCCAGCACCTGAAGGCGTTGCCCCGAAGCCCTGGCCTGGGACGATGCTGATACGCGCGGCTTCGGCATCTGCGCTTACAACACGGGCTATTTCACGAGAAAGCGCATCGGTATCAAACACCGGAACGTCGACATGCGCCTTCTCGCGTATTCGCATGCTGGATGTTCCCTCGACAGTATTCGGCTCATCCTGATAATTGATGTTTGCAAGCCCGACAAACGCCGATCCATTTTTGATGGTGTTAATTTTATCCGCAATCGCCGTCTTCAGGCGATCACGCACTTGAGATCGCGCTGCTTCAAGGGCACCGGGCGCTGCAGCAGGTTCGTCGCCCATGAATCCCCCGCTCATGGACGCGCTTGAGCGCGCGCTGACTTTGGAGAACATCGTTCCCCCTTTAAGCCCTGGCAGTGTAAACTTGGAGATTGGACCGACGTTGTACGTGCTTCCTGCCTGATCGGCTACGACGGTTATATCGACAGTGCCCGCGCTCGTGCCTTTCATGCCCGGTATCACCACATCTGCGGGTGTTCTGAAAACCAATCCATCCGGCGTTTCAAAGCGGGTATTCTTTATCAGGCGTACTGGGGCCACCGAGTACTGATTTATCGCTGTGATTGTGCCGCTTGCCTTGTGCTCCGCATGCTGGGTACCGGTGGTTTGAAGTACGGCGGAATCCTCGAGATCAAACGACTGCAGGGTATAGACGAGTGCCGATGTCGACGCGACAGCCTCTGGATACGCGTTGAATGTGGTAGACGCGTCAAAGACTACAACGTGGGAACGCGGAATAATCGTGATCGTAGTTTTTCTCAGCCCAACGACGACAGCTACACCCAGAGCAAGGATGCACGCACCTGCGATGATCCATATCCAACGTTTGCCTGGTGCACGAATTATTTTTGGCATCTCTGGTATTACTGAAGCACGTCTATCAACAAGAGGTTTTCTCGCAACATTAATATTGCGAATACTTCGCTCGGGTGGCGCTGTGGGTTCTGCTTGGCCCGACACGATACCCGGCTCCTGCCCTGAATCTTCGGGAGGCATGATGTCCTGAAAATAATCTTTAGCGCTCATTGTTTAACTCTACCATACGTTAATCGAGAAGTTCCTCGATATGCACATGCGCAATGGCAACCGCGGCCGATGTATCGACCGATACACCAGTCTCTGCACGAACATAGCGCCACATATCCTGACTTGAAAGTATGTGCGCGATAAAAGGCTGCGTTGTTATGGTGAATTGTGAAAAATCAATGCGCTCAAGAAAGCGCGCGAGCCACGGAGCCATGTCAGGGTGCACCAGAAGAAGTAGATCGTTTTGAAGATGTCCATTTTTTCCAAGTTGCACAAATGAGTCTCCGAATTTACGCGTAAGTTCGGGTTCAGCCTTGCCGAGAGCTGCAGAGAGCGCCTTGCATGCATCAGTATCGCATTTTTCATCCTCCAGCATGCGCATCAAGGTCAAGGTCTCCTCTGGAGGGCCACTCCCGATAGTCAACAGAATTGAGTGTGTGCCGACATCGAGCTCTACGCTGCTAACGACTCCCTTCTTTACGCTAGTAATACCAGTTCCTTCGCTCCCCATGTCGATGATGATGGCATCTGCGTAGTTTTCCGTCTGCGAAGCGATCATGAGAAGCGCGCGTGTATGAGAGCGGAATTTGATCTTGTGCGCGGGAGATGCCACACTAAGCGCTCGCTCGCAACTTTCGCGAATACTCGGCTGGATTGTGGTGAGAAGCGCCGAAACCGAAACGCCGCGCGCGTGCTTACCGGCTGGCTTTTGCGTTTGATATCCATCCAGCTCCATTCGTATTACCTTGGCTTCCAAAAGATTTTGGGTATCAAGATTGCGCGCCTGTGCGAGAGCCGCTTTTGCCATTCCTGCAATCACCTCATCAGTAATCCTCGTTTCTGCAGGAAAGATCTGCGTGACGCGTTCACTCGTTGAGGACGTCCACGGCGCCCTGACAATAGCAAATACATCTTGCGGTGCCTCATGCGCTATGGGGGAAGCGAGCGACTTTTGAGAAGCTTCGGTAATTGCGCGACCCATAGCTTGAGCCGCGTGATCCGGCAATCGATCTTCCATCGCAAGTGCTACGCGATGTGACGAGAGTACCTTTGACGGACCATATTTGCGAAGTGCTACTATACTTACTGACGCACTGGCGCTGCCAATATCAACAACAATCACAATTTTTTCTTTCCGACTGAAAAGTCTCGAGAGGAACATCGCTCAATTATAACAGGGTATAGCCACTAGGGTTTAGCCAAGAGTAAAAAGTGGAATTTTCATAAACCCTATACCCTATTGGCTATTCACTAGTACTGCTTTGATACGGCGAATGCCTGCCGCGACAGATTCTTCGCCAACGATTTTGAATGTACCGCCTTCGGCAATTTCGCTCGTGTTTGCAACATGCGGACCCCCGCAAAATTCTATCGAAAAGGCTTCGGCAAAACGCGGATCGTCTTGTGTCGCTGACGTGGGACCAACGGAGTACACGGATACCATATCGGGATATTTTGCGCCGAATTCATGTTGCGCATTGAGCTTTTCCGCTTCTTCTTTCCTAAGAGTCGAACGAATGACGGGAAGAGATTCAAACATTTTTTCATTCACGATGCGCTCCGCTTCTGCTTTTTCATGTGCGGTGAGTTTCGCGCCATGCGAGAAGTCGATACGCAGGCGCTCTCCGGTGATATTGCTTCCCCGTTGCTTCACATGATCGCCAAGGACGATTTGAAGCGCTTTAAGAAGAAGATGGTGCGCCGTGTGCAATCGCGTCGTCTCTTCCGAGGCATCGGCGAGTCCTCCCTTAAACTTCTTTTCCGATCCAGCGCGCGAGAGATCTTGATGTGATTTCATTCTTGCTTTGAACTCATCCATGTTTACCGATATGCCACGTTCGGCGGCAAGCTCCATCGTCATTTCAAATGGAAATCCATACGTCGTGAAAAGCACAAATGCACCCTCGGCGTCGAGTCCTTTTGCCGCCAATTTCTCAAATTCTTTCATGCCCTGTTCCAGGGCATGTCCGAATTGTTTTTCTTCTTTCCAGATTTCTGATGTAATTTCTTGATGGGCGGATTCTGTGCCCAACTCGGGATATGCACTGCGGTACTTTTCGATCACGATCAGCGCGCACCTTGAGAGAAGGCTTTCGGATCCCTGATCCTGAGGAAGCCCTAGCTTCTGGGCATGCTGCGCGGCGCGACGTATCAGCCGTCGCAATACATACCCACGGTCCGCATTAGAGGGGCGGACGCCATCCGATAGCATAAACGTGGCAGCGCGCATATGATCTGCAACAATTCGAAAAGATCGAGTTTTAGACGTGTCGTCGTAATGTGCGCCGGAGAATTCTTCGAGAAGCGTAATCATGTCGTCAAAGACATCCGTCTGGAATACATCAGGGTTTCCCAGCGATGCAGCTGCAATGCGCTCGAGGCCACCGCCGAAATCGACATTTTGTTTGGGAAGGAGTCCAAATGATCCATTCGGCTTCTTGATGTACTGCATGAAAACTGAGTTTCCTATCTCTAGGAATCGACCGCAATCGCAATTGGGATGACAATTCTCTCCGAATTTAAGATCGTGCCTGGTGCCAAAGTCATAAAAGACCTCACTATCGGGTCCGCCCGGCTCCCCTGTGGGCATGTTTTCCGGAACTCCAGCGCGACTCCACCAATTCTTTCGCGCTTCGTAATAAAAGATGCGGCCATCACGCATCCCTAGGCGATATCCATCTGCTTCGCTTCCTACTTCGACGACTTTCGCGTCAATGCCTTTGGACGAAAAAAGTTTGCTCCATACTTCGGCGGACTCGGTGTCACGCGGGACATTATTTTTGTCGTCTCCAATGAATGCGGTGACGTAAAGTCGTTCAGGATCAAGGCCGACGACATCCGTAAGAAATCCAAAAAAGAATGGAAGTTGTTCGGCCTTGAAATAATCGCCAAGCGACCAATTGCCAAGCATTTCAAAAAAGGTGGTGTGGCGATTGTCACCGACTTCTTCTATATCTTCTGCTCGAAAACTTTTTTGACTATTCACCAAACGATTTCCCTGCGGATGCGGCTCGCCCAGAAGGTACGGCACAAGCGGCTGCATGCCGCTTCCCACAAAAAGCGTCGTCGGGTCATTCTGCGGCACAAGAGGTGCAGATGGAATAATCACGTGCCCGCGTGCCCTGAAATATTCAAGATATTTGGTCCGGACCTCATTTATTGTCATATCGGCAGATTATAACGCTTTTTTCATTTGCGCCATTGCGTAAAGTTCTTCAGAGGATAGTATTGCTCGATTATGGAATATAAGTTGCATACATTGGGAAACGGGCTGCGGGTAGTGCTTGCGCCGATGAAGGGCACCAAGACTGCGACGGTGATGGTGATGTGCGGTACGGGCTCGCGTTATGAGGACGAGCGAGAGAATGGTTTGGCGCACTTTTTGGAGCACATGTTTTTCAAGGGCACCAAGAAGCGCAAAAGTGCAAAAGCGATAAGTGAGGAACTCGATGGTGTTGGAGCTTCATACAATGCCTTTACTTCCAAAGAGCGCACGGGCTATTACGCCAAGGTCAGCAGCCAGTATCTCGATGTCGCCCTTGATGTGATTACCGACATTTATCTCAACTCCACTCTCCCGAGCAAGGAGATCACTAAAGAGCGCGGCGCGATCATTCAGGAGATCGATATGTACGAGGACATGCCGATGCGCACAGTGAGTAATGTATTTGACGCGCTGATGTTTCCGGACGATGCTCTCGGTAGGACGATCCTTGGCCCGAAAGAAAATATCCGTTCGTTTAGCCACAAAGATTTTGCGCACTATCTCAAAAGGCACTATTCGGCCGCAAACACGATTGTATGTATTGCGGGCAATTTTTCTGAAACCAAAGTGCTCTCAAAGATCAAACGAGAATTTGGCAAACTTGCAGCGGGTGGAATCTCCAAGCCATCGAGTTACGTTGCCGTGCAAGACGCACCGCGAGTTGCCATCAAGGAAAAGAAAACCGATCAGACGCAATTGATGCTTGGCGTACCTGCGTATCCGTATCTGCACAAAGATGAGTATGCCCTCGAAGTCTTGACCGCGATACTCGGCGGAGGCATGAGTAGCAGACTATTCCTCGAAGTCCGCGAAAAACGCGGGCTCGCGTATTCCGTGCATGCATGGACCGATAAATATCCGGATACGGGCTACCTCGCGGTACAAGCAGGCGTTGAGCACGCAAAGCTCGAGAAAACCATTCAAACTATTCTTTCAGAATTCCGCAAGGTAAAGCGTACGCTCATATCTTCTGCAGAACTCGAAAAGGCGAAAGCTCACATCACCGGCTCCCTCACCCTCGGACTCGAAACGAGCGATCACATTGCAGAAGATGCAGCGACATCAATGGTCAACCTCGGCCACATCCGCTCACTTGAAGAACTCATCAAGGGTGTGAGCAAAGTAACCGCCAAAGATTGCCAGCGTGTGGCCCGTGATATTCTACAAACCCACAAACTCAACCTCGCCATCATTGGCCCGCATACGAATGCTGCACATTTACATTCACTACTCGCGATATAGCACAGATGCTACTGCCGTGTAATTCAAACTATATCAAAGCACCTTTAGTGCCTGGAAATCTTTCTTGAGGGTATCTTTGAGCGATTGGTTGTAGATCGCCGCGGCGGGGTGGTAGAGGGGCAGAATTTTGATGGGACCGTAGGATGCTTGTGCATCGTAGAGTTTGCCGTGCGCACGAGAAATTGGCTCGATTATAAATCCCAAATCAAATTTGCGCATTATGTAGTCCATTGAGAATCTACCGAGGGTGGCAATGACTTTGGGTTGGATAATGTCGATCTGTCTATTCAGAAATGGCCCGTATGCCTCGATCTCGCTTGGCAGCGGATCGCGATTCTCCGGCGGTCGGTCTTTGACAATATTGGTGATGTAAACCTCCTTGCGAGGAATTTCAACTGACGCCAAAAGATCGTCAAGAATTTTCCCTGCCGCACCGCAAAAAGGCCTGCCCGTTTTTGCCTCATTTCTCCCCGGTGCCTCGCCCACAAACATAATTCTTGAGTCATGACTTCCCTCTCCCAAGACAGCAAAGTACTTATTTTCGTTCCGGTAATCTGAAAGCGGCCCAATAAGAGCGAAAACCTCGTCGCGCACTTTCTTCATCTCATCGAACTTGCTCATGTCACCGATCAAAGAAACCTTCTGCGGTTAAAATCGCGCGTTTGCGCCTCGGCCCACCACGATTGTAGCTGCCCAAGTTACCACTGCTCATCACCACACGATGGCATGGAATCTTCGGGTCAAAATTCGTGCGCATCACAGCTCCGACCGCGCGAGCAGCTTTAGGATTCCCCGCTTTAGCAGCCACCTGCTTATACGTCATCGTTTCCCCTTTTGGGATTTTCTTGACAATTGCTCGTACTTTTTCTGCAAATGTTTTCATAAAATTATGGATGTCGCACATCCATATATTAGATGCCGAGACCCACTTGTTTTGGTGATTTCGATTTTACGCGCCCTTGAAGCTCCTTGCCAGCGATCTCGCGATAGCGGCAATATTCGCACGCGTCTGCTGCAGCTGGAGTCTCTTCGCTTTGCAGGCACCGGCCAAGTTTTGCTACGAGCGGCTCGATCCACTCGACGCTCCCCTTGTGGGCGAGGATAGTGACGTCAAATTCAAGTTTGGCATCGAACGCCTTTGCATCACTGTTGCCATTCACATACACAAAATACGCGATGTCTGAAACTTTCTCGCCGATACCGCGCAAGAGCCATTGGTATATTTCCACCTGGCGCTTATAGCCCTGTTGCCAATAGCCGTCGATCGTCACCTCCTCTTTCTTGCTCGTCGCCTTGTAGTCGACGACGATGAGCTCGCCCTGAGGGTTGACCCATATGTCATCGACACCTCCGCGAAAAATAAGACCAGAAGGATGGTGATATTGCACGCCATGTCGCAGCGCATCTCGCCATGCATCCAAGCGCTCGTCGGAAAGCGGCACTGCATCGATCTTATATTTTTGCATCAGCGGATGTGGTTCTCCTTTTGCCCGGTGCGCGTCAAATTCGCGCTTGAGAAGCTCGTCTACCGCATTATTCAATGTGAATGCCGGAAATGATGGTCGCGGAATGCCGAGACGCACGTCGAGATAAAAGCAACGCGGGCATTCGTGAAAAAGATCTATCTTGGAGCGACTGACGCGGAATCCTTCGGGCGCAGAAGGATCATACAAATTCCGCGTACGCTTGGCATAGAGTCTCGGCGGCATCGTCCAAGTATAGCGTGAGGATTTGCCTCACGCTATGTATTTGAAAGTTTCTCGGCTATAGCGTTCAACAGATCAGACTTACTCGATTTTAATCCGTTGTATAACTTGGAAAGCTCCGCATATTTAAGATCGCATAATGGAGTATTCTTTTCATGTCCTGAAAGTTCGTGGGCCAGTTCCTCGAATGTCACCTTATGACTCGGATCAGCTGCATAAATGCGGCTTACAGTCGCAGTGAATTGTTCCGGTGTTGTTTGTGTCCATTCTCCGGAAGAGCGCGAACGGAAATTCGCTAAAAGAAGACGTTGCAAATTGAGAAATTCCGCGCGAAGTCCGCTGTTCGACTTAAACTGATGTGCTATAGCAACTTTAGAAATCCCGCACATATGCGCTAACTGTTTCTGCAAAAACCTCCCAACGCGCCCGGATTCACGCACTAGTTTTAGGGCTTCACGAGTCCTTGCGGCACCGCGCAATTTTTGCGCACCATGCGGCAATACTAATCCCACAAGGGAGATTTTGGGGTAATGCGTTACTTTTTGCCAACCATATATGCTTTCATCTGGCAATTCTCTATCAATCAAATCCAGAGCTCGATACAAGTATGTTTTATATCTCAACCCGAGAATCTTTATGATATTTGTCGAACCGACGTGTTTACCCGAAGAATGTAGACGTTTTATCGCAGCATTGATAGCATATGCGGCGCGCGTGGCTTTTCGTATATTGGCGTCTTGCTCCGAAATTCCCGAAATATATTCGTCGGCTGCATTCCAGATCCTCTCTGCTTCCCCCTCAAATGCCGCAGTACGTTTATATGACTCGTTCTTCATCACTGAATGTCAGGTGGCGCAAACCAATGCTTGAAGCGCATTTCGACGTACCACATGCCGGTGAATACAACGAGTGTGAGGAGCGTCGTAAATAGTGCAACATAATAGAGGCCGATGCCGACGGCAATACCAAGTGCCGCGACGATCCAGAGTCCCGCGGCAGTCGTGACGCCATGCAGCGTATCTCCCCGGAATATGATGAGACCCGCGCCTAAGAAACCGATGCCCGTGACAATACCGGCGGCGATTTGCGTGGGATTGAAATTGACAACACCGAGATATGCCGCATCGATATAATTGCCTGAGATTATGAAAAGGCACGCGCCGAGCGCAACAAGGGCAAACGTGCGTGTCCCTGCCGCTTGCCTGGCAAGAAGCGCGCGCTCGGTGCCGATGATGCCGCCCAGGAATGTTGCTAGCAGCAATTTTGCGAACATGATGATCTGCGTGTCGATGAAGAGTTCAGGTCCGTGCATGGCAATAAGTATCAGGCATCAAGGGGCAACTATCAAGTCGTTTATCCGCACAATTCCCTTGCCTCTTGAAGTACGCGGTCTATCTTGTCGGGCCGGATGCCAAACTCCCGCAGAACGTGCGGTGAGGTTATGCTCTTGCACAGAACGATCTTTTTATCGAGAAATTGCCGCTTTTCGGATTCTGAAAGCGTTGTGAGCGCCGTGAGAGGATGTACGCGGGCCTCTTCGATCAATGTGAGTAGACCGCGCTCTCTAGGATAATCCCAGCCGATAAGTGTTAGTCCCGCGCACTGCGCGTAATGAATGGCATTGTGCGTGAATCGCGTATTGGTGACCATCCAGCCTTCACCCACGCGCGAATCAGGAAATGAAGAGTCTTTCAGATCGTCGTATCGCGCTTTTACATAGAGGACGTCTTTAATGTCGGTCTTGCCACCCGGATCGTTATGGAATTTCGCTTCGATGCCGATCTTCACATCATCCCGCTCCGCAAGGACGTCGACTTCATGTATCGCGCACCGGCCCGTTAGCGTCACGCCGGTGATCGCCTTGTAGCGATGCCCGCGCAATATTTCGGCGAGAAACTGCTCGAATGGAAATCCAGACGGACCGAGCGCAAAAACCGCCCGCTTGATGGAATATCTCGCTGCGACCGGTATCACCGCCTCGCGTGAGAGAATCTGAAAGGCGTGCCGATAGATATCTTCACTCTTCATATCCGGACGCAATTCGTGCATCACGTGCGCAAGTACTCTGGCCCGCTCGGTAGATGACGCGCCCGCAAGCTCGAGCGAATGTTCGAGCTTTCCTGGATCAAAAAGCTCTCTGTCGCCATCTGCCGTCAAGATGTAGATATTTTGTCCGGGCATATTCATTCCTTGACTGCCGGATACACCGCTATGGGGAGGATTATGTCGTCAAGCGTCGCGTTGAAATCAACGCCGACAGACGGTGCAAAAATGGTGGCACGGAAGGCGCGCGGCGTATCTTCATGGGAACACGCGACCGACGGCTCTTCCCATGTGGAAAAAGTGAGATGATACGTAAAGGCATCCACTTTGTCCCCGCGGACCGTGACCTGGTCGCATGTTGAAGGAACCATGATCATGCCCGAGAGATGATGCACTCCTCGCGCGAGCTCGTCCCGTATGACGACCGCTCCCCGAGCCCCAGATGCGTCCGCATGGATCGCGCTTCCAATCACGAGAAATGTCACGTACGCAACTGCAGAAGACACCATGAAAAACCACACGAGGTGCCGGATGACATCTCCCATGTCGCGATTATAGCCTGCAAAACAAGGAAATGAGGCAGGTATTTTTTGCGACGTGTATAAGAATTATGCTGCAATTCCACCCCCGAGGCATCTGCTTCCATCATATAAAACAACTGATTGCCCGGGCGAGATGATCTGTGGCATGTCAAAACGAATTGATGAATGACCGGCGATGGCTTCGATGTGGCATCTCACGCCCGGTGAACGATATCGCACGGAAGCTTCTGCATCCGGTATCGCGCCAGAAATCCAATGCATATTCTCGAGTACGCATCTTTCTTTTGCAGCATCTTCCCGCGTGTGCGAAACGGTTACCACATTCGACGGTATGTCAGTCTTCACGACGTAATATGGTTTTCCGTCCGTTTCCGCCGAGAAACGCATGCCGTGCCTCTGACCCAAGGTAAAGAGATGCGCGCCATCGTGCTCACCCAAAAGCACGCCATGTACATCTACGACGACACCATGTCGAGGCGCAATATAGCGAGAAAGGAATTCGGGAAGAGTAATGTCTCCCACAAAACAGAGTCCCTGGCTCTCCGGGCGAGGCGCGACCGAGAGGCTGAATGTGTGTGCAAGTTGCCTTACTTCGCGCTTCTCCATCTCGCCCACCGGAAAAACAGTCTGAGACAACTCCTCTTGCCCCAGTCGGTGCAGAAAATAGGACTGATCTTTGTCTTTGTCGATACCTCTGTGCAGTTCATAACAATGAACGGGCTCGTTATAAAGTATCCGGGCATAATGTCCTGTTGCCACTTTGTCCGCGCCTGCTGCGAGTGCCCATCGGAAGAACGCGCCGAATTTAATCGTCTCGTTACAGACAACATCCGGATTCGGCGTCCTTCCCGATTCATACACTCGGATCATCTTCTGGATAACGGTGTCGCGATATTCATTCGAGAGATCAATTTCTTTAAACGGTATGCCGATTGCGACCGCAGAACGAAGTGCGTCAAGCCTATCTTGTTTCCATGTGCATTCAAGAAATTCAGGACTCCATATCTTGATGAAGACACCGGTGACATCATGACCCTCTTGTTTCAATAGGGCCGCGGAAACCGCAGAGTCTACGCCACCGGACATGCCGACGAATACTCGCATAGCTGCCAGCTTATAGCTTTTAGCTACAAGAAGGAAGCGAGTTTGTATTTTCTAGAAGCTAGCAGCTAGAAGCTATGTCCCTAGGTATAACTTCTTTTTCCTCAAATGCTCCTGATACGTTTTACTGAAATGCGTCACGCCATTTTTGTCCGCCAAGTAGTACAGATATGAGGTCTTCGTTGGATTGAGCGCGGCAAGAATGGAATCAAGAGACGGACTCCCGATCGCCGTAGGCGGAAGTCCCTTGCGGACATAGGTGTTGTATGGGGAATCACTCGTGAGATCCTTGATAGTCAAATCAAACGTGCCTTTTCCTATCGTATAGAGAAACGTGACATCCACCTGCAGCGGCATATCGCGTCTGATGCGGTTCCACAAAACGCCGGATATAAGCCGGCGATCGGCGCTGTTGCGAGCCTCTCTCTCGATAATGGATGCCATTATTATTATGTCGCTGAGCGAATGCGTTGACGATGCTATTTGTGGCTCTATTTGCTTCATCTGATCAGTAAAATTCTGCCGAAGCGTCTGGATTACGGTGTCTTCGGTTGCATTGGGAAGGAAGAAATACGTATCGGGAAAAAGATATCCTTCCTGAGGAGTAGCCTGCGTGAGAAAGGCTTCAGCGCGGAAACGCTGCAGATGCGCTGAGAAAATTATCGACATCTCCTTTGTCGTCGCGCCTTCGGGTACGCGTATGCGCGTGGGCTCCAGACCATAGGCGCCGATCGATATGGCACGCGCTACGCTCCAGATGTTCTCCGGCTCTTTGAACAGGTAATCTCCCGCATGAGCGCCGCGCTCGCGGCCAAAGATTGTGACGAGCGCCTGAAATATGAGAGGTGAACGTATAACGTGCTCATTGTAGAGTATTTGCGCGATAGCCTTCAGTGACTGGCCTGAATCCACAGAGACAAGGTCGCCCGCCGGGAATTCCTCCGGCGGTTGGATTAGGTAGACATAAGCAAGCCCCACCAAGAGACCTGCACAGACGAGAACGATAATCGAGCGACGATTTGCATGTTCCCGCCAACGGAGAGAAAGGCGGCCCTGCAGCGCATTCAGATATTCAAAGGCACGCTCCAAGAATTTGCTGAATGAATCCATGGAATATCAATCTGACTAGCGAGGCAAATTGGGAGGCGGCTCGGCTTTCTTCGACGGTATGCGTGCTATGCCCGGAGATTTGATGACGCTCGACGGATAGTGATACAGAGTCGCCATCATCTCGGTAGACATGATCTGCGTCTTGGTCGTCCATGGTGTGTAGAAAAATGAGCGACGACGCATCATGTCGATGTATCTGCGCGTAATGAGATTCCATCTGAAATCTCTGAAATCTTGCCACGGGTAATCGAAGTCGTTGTGCGCCCGGCGCGAACGGAAAAAGTTGAAATAAACGGGGCTATTGAGCGCCTTGTATATCCAGCGTACGGCGGTAAAGGTGGGGCCATGGAACTCCCCCGCAGATATATACGCGTGGCGCATGCCTATCTCAAATGGTTGTTTACCGAGATGCCGCTCCATTGCACGCATCATTTCCGTCTGCCGCCATGTGGGACGCGGACGAGCAACTCGCACTTCCGCTTCAGTAATGTGCGTATCGGGGGCGAACAGAGCCGATTCCTTACGAATTCGTTCGACTTCTCTAAACACGCGCTTCTTCCAGTCTTCTGTGACGCTAAATCGCAAGAGGACTCCAGTATAACTCGCCCATCTGAAATACATTTGAATCCATACCTGTTCATACGGCTTTAGGTTGCTCAAGACTTCGAACGTTTCCGCCAGTGGATCCACTTTGTATTCTTCCTTTGGATCCTTATCGAGTTCAAAATCAACATAGCTCTTGATCGGATATTCATCGCCACGTCCGAAATAAATGTAATCCCCGCAAAAAGCGGTGTGAATTTCCGGATCAAATTTGAATTTCTGCGTATAATCTTCTACCTCGACGATTTCTACTTCCGGATACTGCGCGTAAATCGATGATTCCACGAGTGAGCGATACGCACCCCAGCACCATGCATAGAAATGAATTTCGCCGCCAAAGCTTGCTATCTCAAACGAGAAATACGGAAAAAGCGAGCCGAGCAGGCGCACGACAAAGCCCGTCTCGCCAGAGTTGACGTAGAGATTCGAGAAGACAGTCTCCATCGCAAGCGGCGATTTGTATATCTCTTTCGGCAGTTTCACCTCGAGAAGTATCGGTTTGCGATTCGCCAGAAAATGCGAACGCACATAATTGATCCACGCCTTCCATGCAGCCATCCAGAGTCCCACGGGGAGCCATATGGGAGCCGTACCTAGAAGCCAGCCAAAAGTGAAAAGCCAGAGATTTGGCACCTCGTAGAAAAGCATCGCGAATATGCCCACGAAAAGAACGGAAAGAGTCAGCCCGCGCGATATTCCCCACTCTCCGATCCAGTGGATGAATGAATCGTGATTCCCTACATCCAGCCCGACAAATGGATTAAAACCAAATGCATAATTCTTTATTGCATTACCAACCCCACCACCTGCGCCATGTTCCGCCATGGCAGACATTCTAACATCCCGAAATGCAGCTTCTAGCTATTAGCTGCTAGCTTCTAGCAAATACGGTTCATACTAATTCTAGGGCTTATCTAGAAGCTAAAAGCTAGCGACTAGAAGCTTACTTACTGGCTATCGCGTATCGTCCGTCGGAAAGCTTGGTGAAAATACCGTTCTGAAGATTGACGGCGATCGTCGCGTCTTTGACATAGCGCTCGCGCTTTACCCGCTCTACTATCTGTGAACGATCCAAGGGGCCCTCCCGTTCGAGAATGCCCTTGATCACGTCTCGCACTACTCCCGGCTCGTATCCCCACTCCTTGAGGGCGTAGAGTCCGCGACCCACCAGCACAAAACGATTATCCTTGATGAGTTCGTTGTGTGTCGTTGCCGGATGCGTCTTTCGCTTGAAAAGACCTTCAATGCCGCGGGCGACTTCGGTAAAGTGCATGGGCGATCCATGACGCTTGAGCGTGAGAAATGCGAAATCGCGAGTATTTTTGATGCGCACATGCGGACTCTCCTGTCTGCCCCATTCGCCGAGCGGGTTCCTACCGATTTTCTTCGAGATAAGGAGCCAGCGCGGAAGCATTTCGGATGAGCGCGCTTTCACGCCCTCTTCCTTCAAAAGCTCTTCGAACTGTGTAAGGAACTCCTCTTCCGGTGTGAGTTTGCTCGGCTCCGTTGCTTCATACAATTTCACGAGCGCTTTCTCAATATTCTCTGCAAGCTGCGTGTCCACAAACCACCGCGTGCGGAAACTCGCATCCTCGCGTCTATCAGTAAAATGTTCACCTACCGAAAGGAGAAAGAGCAGGTGATTTCGTTCTGCCTCGTTCTTTGCTAAGGCCGAGAGAAGGGTGTCTTCGATGACGACGGAGCCCAGAGATTCAACTGCCTTCTTGAGGTCCTGCCAGCTTGGATCATGCGCACCATAGGCATCCGAGGCGCGAATGACGTAGAGGCCATGGTTCTCGATCTGGCGGACCCGTTCACGGGTAATACCATATTCCTTGCCGATGGCATCCAGCGTGCGATTGAGGCCTTTTGGGGTCAGCCCGTAGCGATCCATCAAGACCTGCCGGCTCCTCTCGGGAAGCCCTTGGAGAAGATCTTTTGTAACTTTTTTGGGCTGAAAGGAAAGCATAGTTGACTATTTGAATTACCGTGGCTTTAGTTTTAACAAAAAAAGGAGGTGGTGTCAAACGCGCCTTCGCGGCCGCTATCCCCAGGTAGCGCACAGATTGATACCACATCCTGCGCGTTTTATCCAAACTACAAGAAAGCATGACGTGATAGAATCCCTGCATGGCTAGCCCGGCGCAGCGCATTCCTCCACAAGATCTCGACATGGAACGAGCCCTTCTGGGAGCGCTCATGCTCTCCGGGAGCGCCATGTACGAGGTCGCGGATGTCGTTGGAGTTGACTCTTTCTACTCTGGTAAGCACCGCACCATCTTCGACGCAATGCTTTCCCTCCATTCCCGAGGTGAGCCTATCGATGTGGTCACTGTTGCGGGCAAGCTGAAGGAACGCAAGGAGCTGAAAGATGTCGGTGGCGCATCTTTTCTTAATGAACTCGTCGGCTCGGCTGCCTCTCCGGGGAGCGCAAGGCATTATGCACAGAGTGTACAGAGCAAATTTATTCTTCGCAGTCTCATTGATGCCGCGGCAAAGATCGGCGAGCTTGGGTTTGCGGAGGATCGCGAGATTGAGGCGGTCTTGGATGAGGCGCAATCTGCCGTCTTTTCGGTAACGCAGACGCCGAGCCTCCGGACGTTTAGTTCAATAAAAGAAGAGCTCGCCGGGGCGTGGGAGCGGCTCGATCATTTGCAAAAACACTCTGGGGCTCTGCGCGGAATTCCTACCGGATTTGCATCTCTTGATAGTCTCTTGGCAGGACTCCAGAAATCAGATCTCGTCATTCTTGCCGCGCGCCCTTCGATGGGAAAGACTGCGCTTGCCCTCGACATCGCACGCCAAAGCGCGATCAGACACGGCACGTCGGTCGGCATCTTCTCGCTGGAAATGAGTGCGCAGCAGCTTGTCGATCGCATGTTGGCTGCGCAAGCCGGTGTCAACGCCTGGAATCTACGCACCGGCAAACTCAAGCGTGACGAGGAGTACGAGCAGCTGCAGCGCGGCATCGAATCGCTTTCGGAGGCTCCCATATATATCGACGATAAGCCCGCGACGACTATCCTCACTATGCGTTCCGCCGCACGGCGCTTGAAGATGGAAAAGAATCTGCAGCTGCTTATCGTTGATTATTTGCAGCTCATTACGCCCACACATTCGGGCCCGAATATGTCTGTCGTTCAGCAGATCACCGAGATCTCACGCGCGCTCAAAGGCATCGCCCGTGAACTCGAAATTCCAGTCCTCGCGCTTTCTCAACTTTCCCGCGCTGTGGAGCAACGTCGTGGCCGTCCTCGTCTTTCAGATCTTCGCGATTCTGGTTCGATCGAACAAGATGCAGATGTGGTCATGTTTATCCATCGGGATGACAAAATGAACGATAATTCCGACAAGCCCGGCATTGCAGAAATTCTCATCGAAAAACATCGCAATGGCCCCGTGGGCAAGGTCGAGCTTCGATTCGATGAAGAGAAAACGACATTCCTTTCTATTGATAAGTCCGACTTTGGCGACTTTACGCCGGAGACTGCGGTCGAGAGCGACAGCGCTCCGTTCTAACATATGGACTCTATAGAGCGCCTGTCTGCGCTGTTCGAAAGATTTCCGGGAATAGGTCCTCGTCAGGCCGGAAGATTTGTGCAATATCTCCTTCGCTCCTCACCGACGTTGCGCGGAGAACTCGTCGACTCCGTGCAAGGACTCGCGAGCTCAGTGCACCAGTGTCCGGAATGCTTTAGATATCATTCTGCTGAAAACAAAGTCTGTTCGATTTGCGCAAATCCCGCGAGGGATCAATCCATCCTTGCGGTGGTCGCGACCGACGCCGACCTCGCTGCAATAGAGCGCAGCGGCACATTCCGCGGCCGCTACTTCGTCCTCGGCGGCACAATCTCGCTTGCCAATGAAAAGACGACAGGCTTGCGTCTTAAAGAATTAAAGAAAATGATTGCAGAAAGACGAGATCTTGCAGAAATAGTCCTCGCATTTCCGGCCAACCCCGAAGGTGATGCCACATCCAACAAGATTCGCGATGAGATGACGGATTTCGTAAACCCTTCATTAAAGATTACCAATCTGGGCCGAGGATTATCGACCGGTTCGGAGCTAGAATATGCGGATCCCGAAACGTTAAAAAGTGCACTTGCAAATAGGAAATAGAAGAGGTATAAAAACTGCGGCCGTAAGGCGCTCCGCCTGTCGGAGTTGCCCATAAGGCCAGGGGTCCTCTGCGCTTGCGTACCGCGCGGAGGACCCTCTACTTTTGCCAACTATGGAAGCTTCGTGATTTTCACTTTCGTGAACGGCTGACGATGTCCGCGTTTCTTGAAATAGCGGCTTTTTTGGCGGTAGTGGATGACAGTCACTTTTTTGTCGCGTCCCTCGGCGACAACTTCTGCAGTGACCTTGGCACCCGAGACATGCGGTGCGCCGATTTTGACGCTTGAACCATCGTCAACGAGGAGCACAGTATCAAAAGAAATTTTTCCCTCTTTAGACGCGGGAAGTTTTTCAACCATGAGCTGCATACCGTCTCTCACGACGTACTGCTTGCCGCCCGTTTCTATGATCGCTATTTTTGCCATGTCGTGAGGAAGTATACGCCAAAAACATTCAAAATCAATAGCAAAGGGAGAATGACGATACTCTGTCTATTCCTCCATTTGAGGCTTATCTAGAGCCACGGTTTCAATGCCGACCGACTCGCTCGTGATTCGAAGTACATCTTTATCAATTTTGCCGAGTTCTTTGTATCCAGAGTTATAATGATTGACGGTAGTCGAGAGGGAGTTCCCTATCTTTTTGTAATAGTCCTCGTATGCTTTGAGATGCCGCGAAAGGCTTTCGACGTTCTTGGCGATATCTTTGGCGGTTTCCTCGATCTTGAATGCTTTGAAGCCATAGAGGACGGATTGGAGATACGCGGCGAAAGTCGTCGGTGAGACGATGATGACTTTCTTTTCATTGTACGCGTAGTCGATGAGATTGCGGGTGTTGATCTTGACCGATCCCACCTCGTTGATCAAAAGATCGTAGTAGATCGCCTCGGCGGGAATGTACATAAATGCAAACGGGAGCGTGCCGTCTTTGGGGCGCACATATTTACTCGTTTCTTCGATTCGCATCTTAAGATCGTTCTTGAATTGCTTTTCGAGATCTTCGCGCTGCGATTCGTCCACCATGTTGACAAGTCTCTGATAATTATCGAGCGAAAACTTCGCGTCGACGGGGATCACACCTTCCTTGGTGACAATCACCGCATCCACCGTTTCTCCACCTGGAAACTCGTGCTGCATTTTGTATGAACCGGGCGGCAAGATATTGGAAAGGATAAGTTCGAGCGATGCTTCGCCGAGATTTCCCCGCTGCTTTTGATGCTTGAGTACTTTCTCCAGATTTGCCAGCTGCTCCGCGATCGTCATGAATCGCGTCGTCGCCTCATTAGTTTTTGTCTGCTCCACCTTTACCTCGGTAAGTTGCTTTGCGACAAGATCGCGGATGTCGTTTGCCAGCCGCTGCGATTCCCCAAACTGGGATTTCATTCCTTCAAACATCCTGTCGGTGCCCTCTCCGAGTTTACTTTCCATCGCTTTCGAGAGTGATTGAAGTTGGTTTTGCAAAAGCATCAAGCCTTGCGTGTCTTGTTCTGGCTTCGGTGTGGCGCGAAGAAATACAAAATATGCGATAAGTGCAAGATTTGCCACGAGAAGCCCTATGATCAACCATTCCATGACGGCATTTTAGCATAGGCAGGTTCATTGACTGTTCATCCGCCTATGACATAGTTGCGCCGGAGCTAGTAAGACCACCCGCGAATGCGGCTGGCACGTTGGAGAGTCCCGCGAGCGTCAATATCAACCGCGGGCTCTCTTTTTTTGGTGTATACTATTTTTATGCTAGTCCCACAAATTCGCGAAGACATGAAGGTGGCGATGAAGGCCAAAAATAATTTGGCTGTACAGACGCTGCGCGGAGCACTTGCTGCTTTTACGAATGAGCTGGTCGCCAAGGGCAAGAAGCCGACTGACGAAGTGGATGACGCGATGGCAATAGTGGTCTTGAAAAGACTCGGAAAACAGCGCAAGGATTCTGCCGAGCAATTTACAAAAGGCGGAAGGCCGGAGCTTGCGGAAAAAGAAACTGCAGAGCTGAAAATTATCGAGGGCTACTTGCCGCAGACTGCATCACGCGCCGACATTGAAAAAGTCGCAAGAGAAAAGATGACTGTGCTCGGAATTACCGATGCCTCCGGGTCCGGAAAGCTCATGGGCGCCGTGATCAAGGAATTTGCTGGCAACGCCGATGGCGCCGACGTGAAAGATATCGTTCAATCGCTTTTTTCCTAGAACGTCGCGGGGTCGGCTTTCTTTGCCAAGAAGATCGAGTACGCGGCGGCGAGACCAGCCATGAGAAATGCACTCATGATCCCGACCGGGAGTGATATCAACGTACTAATCGCGGCGGCACATACGCAGAGAAATAATCGGCCGATCGCGAGCGAGATTTCTTTGAGCGCGGTGAGCTCATCTACATACGTACCGTTGTCTGCCGCTTGCTCAAGCGCATAGCGATCGAGCGACTGATTGCGCGGTAGAGCGAGCGATGAATAGGTGTCCACGAGTACGATCCCTACTGGTGTAGCAACGATGAGCCGCAATACCCATGATGACGCGGCGAAGGCAGCGTGTACGGACGAAGAGCCGTGTATACGAGTACCGAGTGCTCGGACAGGGATACTCAAGAGAAGCGTGGCAGTGAGGACAAGGCCGAGCACTGCATACGAATGTCCCACGAGCATAAATATCGCAAGTGGCCAGATGAGAAGCAGGCTCGCTCCCTGAATGCCATCCAAGACGCCAGAGACCACGAACGGCCGATATCGTTTTTCCATAAGCTCGCCAAACGTCTGTCGATATTTCCATATATATCGTTCGTACGTTTCCTTGATGTGCATCAGTGGCAAAAGCGAAACGAGGAGAACGCTTGCCATTCCAAACATGAGTGACGCTGGCGCAAGCGGATCCTGACCAATCGAGACCCCGGCGATGGCAGGCATGAACGCTATAAAAAGCTCGATAGGGACATTGCGCACAGAATGCACTGCGAGCCTCTCCTTCTCCACCGCATATGGTATCCAATACATTGCACGGTACAAACCAAGTGCTACCGCGAATCCAACGACACCGATAGAAATCGAGACGCCGAAATAGCGGGTAAGTGCCGCGCCCCAGATGGTGAGTGCAATGCTAAGAACAACTGTACCCCAGATCAGCAGACGGCGTACACCATGGCGGACGCGTGCTGCAAAATATGGTGTCGCGAGCGTAGTTATTACTTGCACAAGCGCATATAGCAGGAGCACGCGCGCAAACGCGCTTGCAGCTGTGCCATCGAGTTGTGTGAAAAGTACAAAAGCAAACACCCAGGCAAATGATCCAGATGCTGCGAGCGCTGCACGCATGAGAAATCGATGCGCTCCAAGGCCTGCTTGTGCTCGAATGGAGTCACTTGCCGACATGATGCCTGAATTATGCCGCATCTGGACCAGCACTCCGTCTTCGCGTGTGGATAGTTCGGTGAGTATCCCCACACGGCATAACGTTTGACACATTCACGGCTGTAGTCTGCGCCGAATGCGCTAGACTGGTATCACATGAAAAAAAGGATACCGTTCATGATTCTCCTCGCGACCGTAGCACGGTATCGAGTAAAGA
>JACRFH010000021.1 GCA_016217975.1 Candidatus Kaiserbacteria bacterium
ATGCGTTCAATATAACAGGCTATCTCTTTTATACAAGCCCATTATTGCGGTTCTATTATGGAAACGCCGAACAAGTCACTGCGCGGAGCAGGAGTTGTGTTGACGAATCCGAATTGTTGAACAATAAGTTGTTTTTCATTTGTAAACCCGCATACATCGTCTCATTCAGGGGATTTCCCCCTGTTCTTTGCTACGCTGGACGCACCTGTCCTGTCAGTGGCAATCCCCACTTGTCCAGGTTGATCAGCGCCAGCATTGCAAAAGCACGATTGGCATTCTTGAGCAAACCACGGTAGCGCACCTTGGCAAATCCATAGATGCTCTTCAACGGCCGGAATGGATGTTCAACCTTGGCACGCACCTGCGATTTTCTGCGATTGGTTTCCTTGTCGGCATCGGTCAATGGGGTATTGCGGTAGGCCCGCTTGTTGGTGAAGTCCTTTGCTTTTGGCGCAGCTTGTTTGAGCGCTCCCTTCTGGTTGGCATAGGCGCTGTCACCGTACAGCCGGTTCTCGTTGCCATGCAACAGATTCGGGAGCTCCTGACTATCGTGGACATTGGCTGGTGTGACCGTGGCGCTGTGGGTAAGACCGCTGCGACTATCCACGCCGATGTGTACCTTCATGCCAAAGTGCCACTGGTTGCCTTTCTTGGTCTGGCGCATCTCGGGATCGCGGGCATTGTCTGCGTTCTTGGTCGAACTGGGAGCGGCAATGATGGTCGCGTCCACGATGGTGCCGCCTGAGAGTTTCATGCCATTGGCAAGAAGCAACTCGCCAACCTTGGCAAACATCGCCGCGCCCAGATTGCGCTGCTCCAGCAGATGGCGGAAGTTCATCAGCGTCGTTTCATCAGGCACCCGCTCACGTCCGAGATCGATCCGGCAGAATTCACGGAATGACTGGGTGCCATACAGCGCATCTTCGCACGCCTCATCGGACAGATGGAACCAGTTGGCAATGAAGTACATCCTCAGCATGCGTTCCAGTCCTACCGGTGGACGACCGTTCCCAGCCTTCGGATAGAAAGGCTCGATCACTGCGCAGAATTCTGACCACGGTATGAGTTTGTCCATGCGCGACAGGAATCCCGCCTTGCGCGTAGTCTTCCGATACGCCTCGAATCCATTTACCGCCAATGCCTGTTGTTTCATCTCATTCGTCTCATGTGTAGGGCTCAGGTCATTAACGCACTAGAACTTCATCGCGTGGACTTAATCGGGATTTCCCTAAGCCGGACAAGCCGGAACCAAAAAAGTTAAAATCCGCGTAGCCCACCTTTCGAGGAGACGCCGATCATGAAACCCCTGACCGAACGTTACCACGCAGACCTGCTCGGCGCGCTTTCCTGCTACGACCGGATGATTATCACCGGCACATTGCCCGGTGCCTGTTACGCGGGCGGCATGACCAGCTTCCTGTATTCCCGCCACATCAAGATATTCGACTACGCCAAAGTCTTTGCAGACCCTTGGCGCGAACGCATTCGCCAATGCGCGCATGAACTGGCCGACAAACATGGCGTGGCTATAGAGCACGCCAACAAACCGCATATCCGCAAAGAAGACTTGGTCGCCAAAGTGATTGCGCGGCGCGGCAAACATCCCGGTCTGGTGCATGTCCTTTCCGCGATGGAAGCGTGTTCCGCTTACAAACCCTGGCATGACAAAAACTCCCATAAAACTTATCTTCGCCCCGACTCCGGCAAATGCTTGCACCGTTACTTCTACTTCATCGGCGAAGAAGTAGGCCTGTGTTACCTGCGCGTACCCACCTGGTGCCCCTTCCGTTTGCAGTTCTACTGCAACGGCCATTCCTGGCTCGAGAACAAACTCATCGCAAACGGTATCGGCTACGCGATGGCAGACAATGCGTTTATCCGCATCGACGATTTCGCCAAAGCACAGGCCCTGTCAGACCAGCTCAAGCCAGATGACCTGCACCGCATTCTCGACCGGTACGCCAGGATGTGCTGCCCGGTACAGGAGGAGTTCGGGCAGCAATATCACTGGAGCCTGATGCAAACCGGGTATTCGACCGATCTGGTGTTCCGTTCCGATGCCATACTTTCCACTCTCTACGAGGATGTATCCCGGCAGGCGGTCATCGCCGTCAAGGCCGGGCAGGTATCTTCTTTCCTCGGCAAGAAGATCACACCGCAACTGGCTCAGGAACTGGGTTCCCGCTTGTCCACCCGCATCTAGGGAACCCGCATCAAACACAGGATGGGCGGCGCGTCGGTCAAAATTTACGACAAGCTCAAACGTGTGCTGCGCATCGAGACCACAACCAACGACGTTTCCTTTTTCAAACACCACCGCAAGGTTGAACACCGGGACGGCTCCATCACACGGGAACTCGCCCCTCTCAAGAAGTCCATTTACAGCATCATCGATCTGCGCGAGATTCTCCTCGGCTGCAACAGCCGCTACCTCGAATTCCTATCCTCGCTCGATGACTATTCAGATGGACACCGTGCTTTACAGCAACTGACACAACCCAAAACAGATCATGGCACCCAGGTTCGCGGCTTCAATTTCTTTGATGCCACCGAGCAGGATTCGTTACTCGCCATTCAACGACCCGAATTCAACATTCATGGTCTGCGCCGCGCCGATCTGAAGAAACATCTCCCCTCCGCTTCAAACGGAAAGCTCTCCCGATATCTCAAACGTCCGCGTGTTCTGGGACTGATCAAACGTGTCGCAAAAACCTACCGGTACTATCTGACACGCATAGGTCGATCCGCTGTCGCAACCTGTGAAAAACTGACAGAGTTCACTATCGTTCAAACCCTTTCCACTGCTCGATAAATGCAGAATTCCTGTCATTTTATGAGATCATTTAACTGATAAGAGACTAAAAACCGCAGTTGCCACCCCGCTCATGCTTCGATACACCTTGCTGCGCAAGGCACTCAGCACGAACGGGGTGGCCACCAATTTGGTGAGAGGCCGTTCGCCCTGAGTAGCCCGCACAGCGGGCGTATCGAAGGGTTGATATAGTTCAACTGCGGTTTTTAGGTTTAAAGTTTATTGCATGACAACGTGTTTTGAGGGGATGCCCCAGAGCCAGCCTCACATTTTGTTATGGACATAAATAGTGAGCGGATGTCCATCCATCCGTTCGAAACTCCTGATCTGATCGATGAATTGTTCGCTCAG
>JACRFH010000023.1 GCA_016217975.1 Candidatus Kaiserbacteria bacterium
GTCTTGAGCATTCAAAGATGAATCCGGCGACGATGAAAAGCCAGATTGACCGACTCACCAAACAAGTCCATGATATCCAGAGGCGATACGGGAACCCCAAGAAATTATCAAAATCCGCCTGAGATTCTTGGTGCCCTTTATTTACTAGCTACTTCGCCCGCCTAGAATATTCTGGACGCGCTGTTGCCAAATGGATCCAAGGAAAGGGATTCAAGAAATACGTGATCGTCGGTTTAACGACATACTACTCGTCAAAATTAAGTACCTGTTGTTCGCGTAGTTGAGAACCGCGGATAGTCAGGCTGTATTCCAATTCCGCGTCAGTATCCGCTGTGGCTTTTTGCCGCTCTCTTGAGAGCACAGATCCGTCATTCTTTAAGTTCTTAAGAATGGTTCCGCTTGACTCATCTGACAGAAGTTCGATACGTTGCCTCCCCTTTGCTTTTCGCTCTAAAATATTTGTCGCTGCATCTACGTCTTTCACTGTCATGAATTTATCATTTGATAAAACTGTCAAGACTGCTCGTTCTCTCATTGTGAAAGGTCCTGGCTCTAGATCTAGTATTTCCATACTCAAAGTATAGCGCAGAAAAGCCCGTTTGCGCTATAGGCAAAGTATTGTGATATGATATTCTGCATGGCAAAGCGGAAAAAGGAAATAACGAATCAGATGCTTCTCAAGGCGATTGAGGCTGTGAATAAGAGAGTTGGCCATGCAGTTACTAAGAGTGAATTAATAAAAGCTGTCGGCATCTTAAACTCAAGAATGGATGGTTTAGCTTCCAAAGACGAGCTTGAATATCTCAAGGAACATATGGCAACCGAAAAGCATATTGAAGCTCTGAAGGATGAATTTGAATATCTTGGTGAAGATGTCGACACTCTAAAGGGCGATACGCTTATTATTAAGGAAGATACAGCGACTTTAAAAGAGGATGTGGCGACTCTAAAGGAAAGCGTGGATGAACGTTCGACACGAGCGGACACGCGGGCAATTATCGACAGAGCAAAAGACGAGATACTGGAGGAGGTTGAGCCAATAGGAAAGGCGGTTGATAAGGATGCTATAACCATAATTGATCATGAGCGCAGGCTTGTAACATTAGAAGCGCGTTAAAAATAAATATGGACAAACCAAAAGTAACGCCGAAGGATTTCTTCCTCTGGGCCGGTGCGATGATTGCGTTGTATGTAAGCGTCTTTTCGCTTCTTGCGCTTTTGTTTTCATACATTGATAGAGCCTACCCGGATGCGCTTAATTATAATTACGATCCGTATTCGAGCGGCATGCGCTTTGCAATTGCGTCGCTCATCGTGCTCTTTCCGCTCTTTCTCTACTTGATGCGGCTTGTCCGCAAAGACATATCACGAGACGCGTCAAAAAGTGAATTATGGATTCGTCGGTGGGCGCTCGTTCTTACTGTCTTTATCGCAGGAGCAACGGTGGCAGGCGATCTCATCGCGCTCATCAATTATTTTCTGGGAGGCGATCTCACCACGCGATTTGTGCTTAAAGTCGTTGTTGTCTTGCTGGTCATTGGCGCGGCCTTCTTGCATTTTCTTGCCGACATCCGCGGCTACTGGCTCAAATTTCCCGAGCGGGCTCGCATGGTCGGGTGGGGCGCAGGAGTTCTCATCTTGGTCTCGATAGTCGCAGGATTCTTCATAATGGGTACTCCCGGCCAGGTGCGGCTTTACCGATTCGACGATCAGAAGGTCCAGGATCTCCAAAATATCCAATATCAGATCGTGAATTACTGGCAGCAAAAAGAAAAACTCCCCACAACCCTTAGCGATCTCGCCGACCCATTGAGCAGCAATACGATCCCCGTTGATCCGCAAAGCGGCGAGACCTACTCATATTCCACGGCCAGATCGATGAGCTTCACGCTTTGTGCGACATTCAATGCCGAGACACAGCCAAATTCTGCGACTGTTACGTATCCTCGCGCTGTCGCGCCCGCGCCTGCCGGAGTCAAGGGCGTCGATCTTGAAGCGCAGCCGTGGACCCATGCCGCCGGCAATGTTTGTTTCACTCGAACGATTGACCCACAGCGATATCCACCGTTCAACAAGAAATAGCCCTACTTCTTCTTGCGTCGCTTGCGTTTCTTTACGCCGGCACGTGTAAGTTCGATATCTTCAAGTTCGGTAATCGTCCGTAGCATCTCGTTTATCATCATTTTTACGTCGCCAGCGAAATTAGGTTCCAGCACTGGACGTTTACCGTGTCTTTGATCGTATACTCTTCCAGGATCTGTAAAATCATGATCCACTTGCATAAGAACATACGGTTTATCCAGATTTCCCGTTTCGATCTTGTCTTTAGTCTGGGCTGTTGCATGAGTAATTATAGGAATCGAAAAGATATTTTGCATTTCTTTCGCGTTGCTATGGGTAAAGACGACAAAACGTCCAAAGAGTCCGAGTTTGCGGAATTCCGGCCCTTTTACGGGATGAAAGACGGCTTGTGGGACTACAGCTTCAACAGATTTCGGACGCATCATGGTGTCGTTTGAAGGTACAAGTGATGGAGCAATTCCTAGCTTGGAAAACAAGCGAGAATAGCGATTCTCGATCATCCACGAAGATGATTTCATATCGACCGCGGCGGCGAATCTGTCCATTCGCTCTGTATTTTTGCGGTAACGAATATAGCCCACCAATTCCATACTATCGGGCACTGGAGCTTCGATATAAACGTTATCGCGCATGCTCTGGCATTCATAGTTCGCAAGTTGTCCCTTATCTAACTCTTTCTTGATCAAATCCATCTGTTTCGCGTTTACTGCGCGTGCATTGGCACGTCGCTCATTATCGGGAATTTCACCATTCTTTAATATCTTTTGATACATCGGTGTCTGCCGAAGATAGTGCATAAACATTGCATTGAATTGTTCTGCCCAAGGCACTTCTGGTTTTATAATTCCCGCTGTCTCACATTCTGCCAGTTGTAGGGCGAATCGTTTAAAAGTTTCTTGTTCGTGCGCTCCAATTGCAAAAAGAAGTGGTGAGACGCGCTCATTTTCCGTCTTCGGAACATAGGCGGGCCATTTTTCCATAATATCGATCATGTAGTGCGGATCGGGAACGGTGAATCCCCATGTGCCACCGGGGGCATCTGGGCGCTTCCAAAGTTCAGCTTGGTACATGTATTTCCACGCATGCAAAGGAAGCGATACCATGGGACTGCGCACCCAATCGTTTGTGCATAAGCGTGGCAACGTATCGGCACGCAATAAACCAGCGTCGCAAAAGAACGCCAGGCGGGCATGTTCCATCGAGAGAATTGAAATATTTAAAATGTGCAATGCGGATTCATCGAGACGACGAACACTCTCTTTGGTCAAGACACCATGCTCCGCCATATACAAGAAATTTCTTCTTTCCGCCTCACGCCTATGAACATCAGATCGAAGCCCAGATGCTGCATCACGCATAAGGATATTTCCCTTGGGAATGCCGAGCTGGTCCATTAGTGCGACGATATCTTTTTCGACCTCAAGACGTTTAGGTATTTCTTTTTCAACCATGTACAAATGGTAGCATGCAGTCATTCCTTGCGATAAGATGAAGAATATGTGCAAATACCTCGTAAAGGAAGACAAGTCTTCCCACGGGGCAGGCAAGAACATATGAAAGAGTACGACCATAAGAAAATAGAAGCTAAATGGCAGAAAATCTGGGAGAAGGCTGGAATATATAAAAGCCGCGAGAACGCCAAGAAGCCGAAGAAATACGTGCTTGATATGTTTCCGTATCCTTCCGGAGACGGGCTCCATGTGGGGCATCCCAAGGGCTACATTGCTACCGACGTCTTTTCGCGCCACGCGCGCATGCAGGGCCACGAGGTATTGCATCCGATGGGCTGGGATGCTTTTGGACTTCCGGCGGAGAATTTCGCCATCAAGAACAAGATGCATCCGAGGAAAGCCGTCGAGAGAAACATCAAGCGATTCAAGGAGCAGCTCAAGATGATCGGGCTCGACTACGATTGGAGCCGAGAGATAAATACGACAGATCCGGATTTCTACAAATGGACGCAGTGGATATTTCTCAAGCTCTACGAAAAAGGTCTCGCATACGAATCATACGAGCCGATCAATTGGTGCCCAACGTGTCAGACGGGGCTTTCCAACGAAGATTTGGAAGGCAATGCATGCGAAAGGTGCGGCACGATCGTCGAGAAACGCCCGATGCGGCAATGGATCCTCAAGATCACGGACTATGCCGAGAGATTGCTCGAAGATTTGGCACTCTTGCCGCAGTGGCAAGAGCATATCAAGGAAAGTCAACGCAATTGGATAGGGAAGAGCGAGGGCGCGGAGATAGATTTTCCACTTGAATTTCAGACGAAAGATGGTCCGAAGCCGAATTATCTAATTCTCCACGGCTGGTATAAAGAATCATCATCGGGAGCTTTCATTCCGTGGCTGAAAACAACCTTGATGGCAAAGGGGTTTGATGTACAAGCGCCAGATCTTCCGAATCCTGAAACGCCCATGGAAGTTGAACAAGTCAATAAGGTGTTGGAGAACTGCACTATAAACGAGCACACGATAATTATCGGACACAGTCTGGGGGGGACAGTGGCAATGAAAGTGCTGGAGAAAATCAATAAGCCCATCGCAGGACTCGTGCTCGTCGCCCCCGCAATGAATCCATCGGTGCCAGGTGCAAAATCACGTCCATTTTGGAAGACCTTTGATTGGAATATTGACTATAAGCGAATCAAGCGATTGGCGGGATTTGTGGCCGTTTTGTGCGATCTTCAGGAAGGAGAGCCTCGGGTACCATACCTTCGAGATATCGCATCCAAGCTCGAGGTATCTTTAACCGAGGGAGACGCACGAGAGAGACATTTCTTTGGGAGGGAGGAGCCTATGATTTTGAGTGCCATTACTGCTCATTTGACAGTCTTCACTACCCGAGCAGACACACTGTATGGCGCCATCTATCTGGTGCTTTCTCCCGAGCATCCATGGATAACGCTTGCAATAGACAAGAATCATGATGTCCTCAAGAACAAGGAAGAGGTGAAGAAATACGTCGTCAAAGCATCGAAGAAGACGGAGATCGAACGTCAGGAAAACAAAGATAAAACAGGCATCAAACTCGAAGGTATCGAGGCGATCAATCCAGCGACGCGCGAGAAAATCCCGGTCTACGTTGCCGACTATGTGCTCGCCAACTACGGCACAGGCGCGATCATGGCCGTTCCCGCGCACGACGAACGCGACTTTGAGTTTGCCAAGAAATTTGATATTCCTATCAAAGAAGTCATCGAACCGTTAAGCATCCAGATGACAGATACAGATGCCCTGCGTCCAGATTTGCCCCTGGAGGATAGAAACGGGGTGGCAGCGGTTGTCAAACACTGGGAGAAGAATGAGTATCTATGTTTATCATGGAAACAGCAACCGATACGCGCGTTCGTCACTGGCGGGATTGAACCACAAGAAGATCCAATCGAGACTGCGAAGCGAGAGATCGAGGAAGAAACAGGTTATATGTCGGCAGAACTTGTTAAACCACTGGGTGGCAGAGTACATGCTCAGTTTTATACTGTTGCGAAAGGAAAGAATCGATTCGGACATTACATACCACTTCTCTTCAAGCTTAAAGATAGTACACGTCAGGAGGTCTCTGAATATGAAAAGAATCAGCATGATGCAACATGGGTGAAAGCCGACGAAGTTGCAAAGTTTATCAATCGCGGCGACATGCTCGAAGTATGGAATCGAGTGAAAGGAGAAGTGGTGTATACAGGGAAAGGAATACTTGCTAATTCAGGTGAATTCGACGGACTCGACAATGAGCAAGCGAAATCAAAGATAACTGAGGTGTTCGGCCGTAAAAAGACCACCTTCAAATTGCGAGATTGGGTATTCTCGCGACAGCGCTACTGGGGCGAACCGATACCGATAATTCACTGCGGGAAATGCGGGATTGTGCCGGTGCCGGAGAAAGATTTGCCGGTGAAATTGCCCGATGTAAAGAACTATAAGCCCACGGGCACGGGCGAGTCTCCGCTGGCAGCTATCGAGAAATGGGTGAATGTGAAATGTCCAAAATGTAAGGGGAAGGCAAAACGCGAGACTAATACCATGCCGCAATGGGCGGGAAGTAGCTGGTACTACTTGCGTTACATGGATCCGGAAAATAAGAAGGCCCTTGTGTCGGCAAAGAAAGAAAAATACTGGGCACCTGTGGATCTGTATGTAGGAGGCGCGGAGCACGCGACGCGCCACCTTATCTATGCTCGATTTTGGCACAAATTTCTCTTTGATATTGGATTGGTGACGACACTGGAGCCATTTACGCGTCTCATTTCCGTCGGGCTTATCCAGGCCGAAGACGGCCGCAAAATGAGCAAGAGATATGGCAATGTAATCAACCCCGACGATATAGTCGAAAAATACGGCGCCGATACTCTGCGTGTGTATGAAATGTTTATGGGGCCGTTTACCGACGCAATCGCTTGGAACACCAATAGCATGATAGGAGCTCGCCGCTTCCTGGAGCGCGTCTGGAGGCTACAGGAGAAATGTAGGACATCCGATGTCCTACATGGGGACATCGAAAAGCTACTTCACCGGACTATAAAGAAAGTGGGGGAGGATATCGAGGCATTCAAGTTCAACACCGCGATTTCTTCGATGATGATATTTGTGAATGCCGCCGAGAAAGGCGGAATTACAACACAGCAGTATGGGACATTCTTGAAATTGCTCGCGCCTTTTGCTCCGCATATGGCAGAAGATCTATGGGTTGCATCAGGCGAGAAAAAGTCGGTCCACATCTCGCCATGGCCCTTGTATGATGATGCACATCTCCATGATGAGATCGTAACCATGGTCGTGCAAGTCGGCGGGAAAGTACGCGGTCAGATGCAAGTGTCCGCGAGCATTGCAGAAGACGAAGCACGCAGCCAAGCCGAGAAACTTGTCTCAAAATGGCTTGAAGGCAAACGTGTGGTAAAGGTGGTCTTTGTTCCGAAGCGCCTCATCAATTTTGTGATCGCGGATTAGTTCTTGCGAAGCTTTGCTCCTTCTACAGAATCCTCGATCGAATATCCTGCTTGCGAAATCTTGTCACGCAGTTCATCTGCTTTTGCAAAGTCTTTTGTAGCTCGTGCTGCTTCGCGCTCTTCGAGAAGTGCTAGTACGGCTTCAGGAAGATCAGCGCGTCCGACTTGTTGCGCGGCAGGAACTGCGAATTCGAGCCCAAGACCGAAAACTGCGTTTGCAGAATCGAGAATCGCTTTTTGTTCAGCGAGTGAATATGTTTCGTCCTTAAGAGACTCCCAGACAAGCGCAAGCGCGCTAGGAGTGTCGATATCATCATTAAGACGTGCCGTGAATGCTTCCTCAAATGCAGGAGGTGGAGCGACCTCTGGCTCACTAGAGAGCGCAGCATAGCGCTCGAGGAGTCGCTCATAAGCTTTTGCAGCGCCTTCCAGCGCACTCCATGAGAAGCTCGATGGGGTGCGGTAATGGCTCGTGAGAAACCAGTAGCGAAGGGCAAGCGCAGGTATGCCGCGTTCGATTACTTCTGACAAATACACCGCGTTGCCCTTTGATTTAGCGATCTTTTCCGTACCCATGAGGATGTGTTCGCGGTGGAGCCAGAATCTGGAAAGTGGTTTTTTTCCTGTCGAGGCTTCAGATTGCGCGATCTCGTTGTTGTGATGTACTGCAATGTGCTCGATGCCGCCAGTGTGAATATCGATCTGTTTGCCAAGCACCGAATTAATCATGGCGGAGCACTCCAAGTGCCAGCCGGGGAAACCCTTGCCCCAAGGAGAGTCCCAGCCAAGCTTCCCGCCCGAGGCGGGTCCGCCCTTGGCGGATTTTTTCCACAAGGCAAAATCCGCGGCACTGCGCTTGTCTGGATTTGCCGCAACGCGCACGCCTTCGCGTAGCTTTGAGGTGTCGACGACGCCGAGCGCTCCGTAGCCAGGAAATCGCGCGACATCAAAATACACTCCGTCTTTTATCACATACGCGTAGCCCTTCTCTTCAAGTGTTTTGATCATCGCGATCATTGTGGGTACAAAATCACTTGCGCGGGGGAACGTTATCTTGTCGGTATCTATGCCGAGTGTACGGATATCTTCGAGAAATGCTTGCGCGTAGCGCTCTCCATACGCTTTCATATTCTCCATGGTGAGCGGGATATGCTCGGCCTTCATGCCCTTAGTCATCTTATCTTCGCCCTCATCGCCGTCGGAGATGAGATGACCGAAATCGGTGAAATTGATGACTTGTTTTACGGACATGCCGTTTCTCTCGAGCACGCGGCGCAGGATATCGGTAAACACAAACATCGAGAGATTACCGATGTGCTGTTGGCCATAGACCGTAGGGCCGCAGTTGTACATACGTACTTGGCTCGTGTTGGGGGCCAGCTCAAAGAGCTGCTTCTCTTTGCCTAGAGTATTGAAAAGAGACAGCGGATGTGCACTCTTAGCAGAGGCCGATTTTTGCTTGAATAGTCCGGAGAGCCACATGGAGCTATTGTACCTGCATTTTCTAGAAGCTAGAAGCTAGCCGCTAGCACCTGTATTTACAGCCACTTCTTGCTGCGGAAGAATGCGAACATCGCTATTCCTGAAGTCGCCATCAGTGCGACGATGATCCAGAAATCGTGAGGCAGTCCAACGATCGGCGTAAATTTTGTATCCATGCTGAAAAGCGCGGCAACGAGCATGAGCGGGAACGTCACGAACGCCATGATGGTGAATATCTTCATGGTTTCGTTCTGTTTGGTGCTAAGCAAAGAATTATTGGTCTCGCGCAATTCATGCAGCGAATCCGTGAGTCGCATGATGTGATTGTGTACCTTGTAGTATTCATTGGTGAGCGCCCGAAGGTACGACGTGAAATCAGCGCCAAAGAAAGCGATACCTTCGCTCTCAAGCGTGTGCAGACTCTCTCGATGGGGCTCGATTGTCTGGCGAAGCGATAATAAATCCCGCGCGCTTCTCGAGATTGCGGCGACCATCGAGACCTCATCACCAGCGAAGACGTGCTCTTCGATCGTCGAAAGATCACGCCGCACGAAATCAAGCTCATGCTCTATAGACTTATACATGCGCTTGAGCATTGCAAAGAAGATAAATCCCGCGTGTTCGCCTACGTTGCTCGTTTCAAGTACTGAATTGACCTCAAAAACCTTCGAGAATTTATGCAGTGGATCGATGAGTTCGTAGCGAGTGGTGATGATAAAATTCTTGCCGATTACAAAATCGACTTCTTGCTCGCGATGTTTGTGCGTATGGCGAAGGGCGGGGAAGTGGAGTACCAAATAGGCGTACGACGGGTAGAATTCAGCGCGAGGCCGGCTCGAGGGAAGCAGCAGCTCCTCCGCGGTGAGTGGTTGGATATGAAATTCATCCATCACCGATTTCACCTCCTCTGGGTTTGGCGATTCCATGTCCACCCACACTAAGCCGCGATGTTCGTGCCTTGATAGCATGGCCAGATTATAGCATCGTGAAAGCGGTGGATAACTCGGTATGACAATTTAACGCGACGCGGTAGTGTTGCGGCATTGGGCGGAGGGTCGTTTTTGTTGACGGGTTTCGCGGTCAATAAAATGCCATGGAAAATTTCTTGTCACTAAGACAAAGAGAAAATATTTATGGGACAATCGCTGCCCTCCTCATTCTCTCGATGAACGGTACGCCTTTGACGGCACTTGCCGCGTTAGGCGACGGTACACCGACAGTACCAGCACCAAATGTTTTCACCGATCAGAATCAGAGTGTCAGAGCTGAAGGCGAGACGGGAGCATTAACTCAAAATATCAAGATCGACATCCCGCCTGGCCGAAATGGGCTGCAGCCTGATCTTTCACTCCAATACAACAGTCAACGTACCGAAGACAACATCGTAGGTCATGGATGGGCCATTTCCATTCCGTACATCCAGCGACTCAATAAGACTGGCTCTCAAAATCTTTACGGCGCTAACGGGCTAAGCCAATATTACTCGTCATCAATGGATGGAGAGTTGGCCACAACTACGACGGCGACTTCAACCCAAACCTTTAATGCAAAAGTTGATACAGGTAGCTTTAATTCATATTCTTTCTCCGGCAACATATGGACCGTATACGACAAGAATGGCACGAGATACCTGTTCGGTTCAACCAGCCAAGCGCAACAAAGTGATTCGGGAAGTCCCACGAATGTGTACAAATGGATGCTCGAAGAAATACGGGATACCAACAACAATTACATCAAATTTACCTACAACAAGGACAGTAACCAGATATATTATAGTAGGCGGGGAAAAATAGACAGTGTTTTGAGACGAACTCCCTCTTGACACGCGGTGTACAATACATCGCAATATGAAAAAATCATTCACGTCTTCGGACAAAGCGAAGATCGCGTTAGAAGCAGTCAAGGATGTCGA
>JACRFH010000024.1 GCA_016217975.1 Candidatus Kaiserbacteria bacterium
CGGTCGATATATTACTACAACAATCACCGCATCCATCTCTCACTCGGTTGTGCGCCAAAAGCATTTGCGCGCCGCCAATCAATCAACTACACTTCCAATCAAGAGAAACTCGCCGTCTAAGAAACGGGGTACAGTTCAAACCTCTCGGCACGGGAAGGGGTCGGGAAACGGGAGTTTCCCGTGGAGGAAGGATTGGGCGACCAATTTTTCTTCACGGCTTTGTCGTGTTAGAAAAATGAAGTGCCCTTGTGGTGAAAACCGAGGGCGACCAATCATTCTTAGCGGTACTCCGCTTTAGAATGATGAAGTACTCCTGTGGTGTTTCCCAGTTGGCCGCAGTGGACTTGATGGCAATTAAACCGTGGGCGACCAGATTTTCTTGACGGTAGTCCGTTCCAGAAAATCGAAGTACTCTTGTGGTGTTTCCAAAGTGGCCGATGTGGACTCGTTAGCCAATAGTTAAACATTAGATATTTTGCTAGAATCGCTTAGTTCTGGGCCCATAGTAAAGTGGTATTACGCGTCCATGGCATGGACGAAGGCCGGGTCCGATTCCCGGTGGGTCCACCCGAATCCTTATGATGCGTTTAGCAGTGATATGACTGCGGTATCGGTCACTTGGTCAAATTCAATGTAGTGCTCTCCGACCGCCCCGAGAAAATCTTCCGGTGGTTCAAGTGTGACGACGTCGGCTCCCATATCTTCGAGTTCGGTCACTGCTTCGCGTGGCGAGACGGGCACCGCAATAATGATGCTTTTCGCGTCCTTTTTGCGAGCGGCCATGACGGCGAGCTTCATGGTTAGTCCGGTGGCAATGCCGTCATCAACCAATATCGCGATCTTGCCTGTAAGAGGAAGAGGGGGGCGTCCCCGGCGGTACAGAATTGCGCGGCGCTTTGCCTCGGCACCTTCGCGTTTCTTTTCGGCCTCAAGCAAAGCCGGATCAATGCGCGAGGTCTCGGTCTCATCAAAGATCGTATGTCCATGCTCATCAATTGCTCCGATCGCGAATTCAGGAGAGAGAGGATGTCCGATTTTGCGGATCGGAATAATATCGAGCGCAAGCTTAAGAATCTTGGCAATCTCATATCCCACAGGCACGCCACCACGCGGAAGCGCGAGCACGACAGCCTTCTTTCCCCGATATTTGGAAAGCCTCTCCGCAAGGAGTTCTCCGGCTTCGGATCGGTTTTTGAAGATCATGCAAAAATCATCCCCACTCGATAGTGGCAGGGGGTTTGTCAGAGATGCGGTAGACGACAGCGCCGACTTCGCGGACTTCGTTGGTGATACGCTGTGAGACTTTGGCAAGGAAATCGTAGGGGAGTTGCGCAAAGCGCGCGGTGAATCCATTTACACTCCATACGGCCCAGAGTGCGACCACGCGGCCGATGCCAGCACCATCACCTTTTGATTCCGTGTGTTCCGATCGAGTGAGCGTCGCTCCCGCTTGCCATACCGAATTGTACAAATTCGCCTTGCGCAATTCTTCTATATAAATGCCGTCGATTGCGCGGGCGGCCTTGAGACTCCCTGCGGTAACTTCTCCCTCGATTCGTACCACAAGTCCTGGACCGGGGAATGGATGACGGACAAGTAGATCTTCGGGAACTCCTATATTGCGTCCGATTGAGCGTGCGGAATCCTTGACTTGATCTTCGAGCGGGGATATTTCGGGTACCGAGAATCCAAGCTGTACGTTGTGATGTACCTTGATCTCTGCGATACGCGCACCCGTTGCATGCCCGTGGCCGCTTTCGCGCACGTCGGTGTATAGCGTGCCTTGTGCGATGAAGTCTGCGGCAAACTTCTTAATTTCTTTTTCGAGCTTTTCTTTGTATATGCCGCGCATCGCCACGCGCTTCTCTTTCATCGTTTCCTTACCCTTGAGCGCTTTCAAGAATTCTTTTGTCGCGTCTGCAATTTCGACGTCGATCCAATCAGCTGTGCCGAAATATGTATGCACGAATGCCTCGTCATCGGGTCTATCGATACCACGGATGTAGACGCCTTTCAATTTCGCTCCCGCTTCTTTCAGCAAATATGCCACGACCGATGAATCCGAGCCGCCTGAAAGGGCAATGAGGACTTTTTTACCGGCGACGACCTTTTTCAGTCCTTCTATTTTTGCGCTCGCGACGTTGTGCGCAGGGAAGCGATCGGTGATGCCGCAGATCTTCAGGAAATTGTCGTATATCTTTTCACCCTCCACCGTGTCAGTAACTTCGGGATGAAATTGTACGCCCCAGAGATGCTTGTATCTGGCGCCGGCAACGGGGCAATTGTCGGTAGAACCCAAGCTCATGAGCTTGTCGCTTACTTCGACGGAGTCGCCATGAGTCTCTAGTACCGGAGTTTCGTTCGAAATGCCCTCGAAAAGGGGATCATCGCCAATTTTCTTAAACGTATGGACTCCAAATTCGCGTTTCTCATGCGGGGTTACGGGTACTCCCACGTGCTTGGCCCACATTTGAAATCCGAGGCATACGCCGAGCGTAGGAATCCCAAGATCGAAAATTGCGTTGTCAAAAGGAGGCGGTTCATCGAACACCGACGCAGGACCGCCGCTAAGAACAATGCCTGCGGGCGCGGCTTTCTCCACATCATCGGCAGTTACGCTGGCTGGATCTGCAACGAGAGCATATACGCCAAGCTTGGCCAGGCGCTGCACGATCAGGTGATCAAACTGCGATCCCATCGAGAAAAGGAGGATGAACTTGCTCGTCTTTCGTACTTCCAGTTCTTGCTTGATATCAGCGATCGCCTCGCGAGTCGCATATTTAAATATCGTTACCATGGTTGAGAGTACCACAACTCTACCATATACGAAAATGTCTCTTTCAGATCAGTCATGTAGGACACCCGATGTCCTACATGAGAAGCATTTATATCCCCGCACGATGTCTAGGGCTGGGGATAACTGGATACTTGTGGTATATAGTGGTGTATATTCCTATGTAGTGGGAAAAAGTGGGATGGGGCGCCAGGGAAACCGCGCCTCATCCTCACCTCCCAAATATAAAGGAAACAACAGTATGTTTATCGGCGAATACGAGCACACGTTGGACGACAAGAAACGAGTGTCTCTGCCGAAAGCATTTCGCGCTGGTTTAGGCGAGAGAATGGTGATTACAAGAGGCTTGGACAATTGTCTCTTTGTGTACTCACAGAAGAATTGGTCAAAGGTCGCGGCGAAATTGGAGAAGCTCTCCTTTGCACAGGCTGACACTCGCGGATTCAACCGATTCATTCTCTCCGGTGCGGCAGAAGTCGAGACCGATTCTCTAGGACGCATCTTGATACCCGAGCACCAAAAGCAATTTGCAGGGCTTTCAAAGACAATTGTCTTCGCGGGAGTCTCCGACCGGGTCGAGGTGTGGGATGCAGAAACGTGGAAGGCCTACAAAGCGCGGATCGAGAAGCAGGCCGATGCCATGTCTGAAAAGCTTGGTGAGATCGGCGCACTGTAATTAATCGTTTTTGATGACACAGGGTTGCTGGAGGATCTGAATAACGTCATGCGCACGCGACCTGTTTTCTCCTCCAGCTACCCGGTGACATCAATTGATGGTCATCAAACAGTTCTTTTACATGAAGCAATAGATCTCTTGAAGATCAAATCGACCGATGTCGTTGTTGACGCAACTCTCGGCGCTGCCGGGCACGCAAAAGCAATCGTCGAGAAACTCGGATCCAACGGAGTATTCGTAGGATTCGATCTCGACGCCGACGCAATCGAAAGAACGCAAAGCGCGCTTGCAGGAGCGAAATCTGGTATCCATCTCATCGAGTCAAATTTTCGAGAAATTGCGGATCGACTCCATGCTTTGAACATTACGCATGTTGATAAAGCGCTTTTTGATCTCGGATGGAGTGGATATCAGCTTGATGCGGGAAGAGGATTCTCGTTCAACACCGATGACCCGCTTCTCATGACGTATGCAAAGAATCCAGCATCCGATGCACTGACCGCGCGCACGATAGTGAACGATTGGAAAGAGGAGTCGCTCGCCGATATCATTTTTGGATGGGGTGAAGAACGATTTGCTCGCCGTATCGCAAAAGCAATCGTCGCACGCCGAGAGGAGAAACCGATCGAAACGGCCCGTGAGCTTGCAGAAATAGTGCAGGGCGCAGTACCCGTATTTGCGCGCAGGGGGCGTATACACCCGGCGACCAAGACCTTTCAAGCACTTCGTATCGCCGTAAACGACGAACTTGGCGCGCTCGAAGGCGGACTGCGCGGCGCATGGCGGCGTCTCTCTCCTGGGGGACGTATCGCCGTCATTGCCTTCCACAGCATCGAGGACAGGCTGGTGAAGAGAGAGTTTTCAGAGCTTGAGAAAAGAGGCGAAGGGAAACGAATTACGAAAAAGCCGCTCACACCATCTGACAAAGAGATCAAAGAGAATCCCCGCGCGAGAAGCGCGAAATTGCGCGTGATAGAAAAGATATGAAAAACATTTCAATACAATTACATAAGAAAACCAGAATCTTCGGAATCGAACATCCGCGTGAGCGTTTTTTCATGCAGATTTTTTTGACCGCGATCATAGTTCTATTGTGCATATATCTCTATCTAGTATGTGCGAGCGTGCTCAACGTCATGGCCAGGCGCGAGGCACGCGCGAGTTCGAAGACGCTGCAGGGCTCTATCGGCGCACTAGAGCAGAAATATTTCGCGCTTTCAGAAGGAATCACAACCGATGTCGCCGCATCCTTAGGTCTTGCGCCTATCGAAAGGACCGCATACGTGCATCGGCCGGGTGCCGTCGGTATTGTAGAATCCGATCTAAATGCGATCTGATCCCGCGCATCTCCGCATACGAGCTCTCGGCGCAGTCTCTGTGCTCATCGCGCTCCTTCTTCTTGTGCGGCTGTATTTCGTGCAAATAGTGCACGGTGCCGATTATCGTGATGATGCATCAGCCCAATATGTGTCGCACTCGCCAGACACCGAGACACGTGGCAGTATTTTCTTTACCACCAAAGACGGTGACCATCCGACGGCCGCGCAAATGAATTCGGGATGGCGCATTGCAATAAAGCCGGCCGATATCGTAGATGCGCGCGCTACCTACGACGAGATAGCGAGCAAGATCACGCTTGATCGCGATAGATTTTTCTCAAGCGCTGCAAAAAAAGACGATCCCTATGAAGAAGTCGCTTTTCGCGTAAAGGACGCCGCTGCGCAGGCGATTCGCGCCAAAAAATTGCCCGGCGTACTTCTGGTGCAGGATCAATGGCGATTTTACCCCGCGGCGGAACTCTCGGCTCAAACAATTGGATTCGTCGGGTATCAGGGAAACACGAAAACCGGTGTCTATGGCCTTGAGCGATACTACAACGATACGCTTGCCGAGCACGTCTCGGGCAAGCAGATGAATCCATATGCCGAAATATTTGCCAATGCCGGGGCGCTTTTTACGAATGATTCGATTGATTCTTTGGGCGGTGCGAGTATTGTCACATCGATTGAGCCTTCTGTTGAGCGCGAACTCGAGGATACGCTCGACGGGGTGATGAAGACCTATACGCCTCGGCTTGCGGCAGGGATCGTTATGGACCCTACGACTGGTGAAGTGGTCGCACTCGGTGTGCGCCCCTCCTATAATCCCAATACGTACAATCTTGTCTCCGACGCGCGAGTCTTTTCCAATCCGCTAGTCGAAGGGCGTTATGAAATGGGCTCGATCATGAAAGCGCTCACCATGGCCGCGGGCATCGACACGGGAGCTGTGACGCCCGAAACGACGTACAACGACACGGGCTGCATCACCAAAAGCAAAAGACAGGTCTGCAACTACGATTTTCGTGGCCGCGGTGTAGTCTCTATGCAAGAGGTGCTTAATCAATCACTCAATGTCGGCGCATCGTTTGTGGCCGATACGATGGGCCACGCTGTGTTTGCGCGCTATGTGCATGCGTATGGTCTGGGGGATAAGACGGGCATCGACATCCCGAGCGAAGTGATGGGCGACATTTCCTCCATTGATCGGAATTCTGATGTCGATTTCGCGAGCGCCTCGTTTGGTCAAGGTATCGCGGTATCAGGAATTGAAATGATTCGGGCGCTCTCCGCACTTGCAAACGGAGGGAAACTCCCGAGCCCGCATATTGTCACGGCGATTCGTTATCAGAGCGGTGTCACGCGCGCTATTCCAGTAGCCGCGAGCGTACAAGTCTTGAAACCTGAAAGTGTCGATACCGTAACGGACATGCTCGTCAAAGTCTATGACAATGCACTTTTGAAAGGCGCACTCAAGCAAGTGCATTATTCGATTGCCGCGAAGACGGGTACGGCGCAGATCGCCAGCCCCGGCGGCGGCGGATACTACAGCGATCGGTTCCTGCATTCGTTCTTCGGTTATTTTCCTGCGCATCAGCCGAGATTTATCGTCTTCCTTTTTGCGGTCGAGCCGCATGGCGCAGAATTTGCGTCTGCAACTCTCGCACGCCCTTTCCTTGATATCGCGAAATTTCTGATAAACTACTACGATATACCACCGGACCGCTGACGCGGACGAATCAAGTAGGCAGGTATCAAGTAACAAGTATGCGCATACTTCGAGCTTTTTTGGTACTGATACTCACTTGGGAAGCGAGGCTCGTCCTGTATCGTCACCTCCCCAAGATTATTGCCGTTACAGGGAGCGTGGGGAAGACGACGACCAAGGATGCGATCTATGCGGCAATTTCAGGGCGAATCCGTGTCCGAAAGAGTTTAGCGAGTTTCAACAGTGAAATAGGAGTTCCGCTCACTATCCTTGGGCTCGGAAATCCCTGGTCGAATCCTTTTTTATGGCTCTCGGTTTTTGTAAAGGGATTTCTTATCATCTTCGCGAAAGACTATCCCGAATGGCTCATTCTTGAAGTGGGGGCAGATCGGCCGGGCGACATACGAAGAATTGCGAAATGGCTGAAGCCGGACATCGTTGTATTCACCGGAGTCCCCGAGATTCCCGTGCATGTGGAATATTTTGATTCACCAGAAGCAGTATTTCGCGAAAAGCGCACCCTTATAGAATATCTGAAACCCGGCGGGGCGCTCATACTAAACGGCGACGACATCCGGGCCAAAGAGTTAAAGGCAGAATTTCGAGGACTCACGACGACGTATGGTTTTGAAGAAGGATGTGACTTTCTCGCATCACGTGAGGCGATCGAATACAAGGATGGACCAGTAGGACTGTACGTACGCGTCGATCATGCAGGATCTTCCGTTCCGCTTTCAATACAAGGAGCCCTCGGCAGGCCCCGCATCTATGGCGCGCTTGCGGCTCTTGCCGTTTCTGATGTGATGCATATAGATGTTGTTTCGGCGGCGGGATCTCTTGCGCACTGGACTCCACCGCCCGGTCGCATGCGCATCATTCCTGGGAAGAACGGCTCGACGATCATCGATGACACCTACAATTCTTCTCCTGTTGCTGCGCTCTCTGCACTCGATACGCTCAAAGAGGTGCAGGGTAAGAGGAGGATAGCCATACTGGGAGACATGATGGAGCTTGGCAAATACAGCGCAGCCGCGCATCGCACGGTAGGCGAGCGCGCAGCACAATGCGCTGATCAGCTCGTCACAATCGGCTTTCGCGCTCGCGCGATCGGCGAGGTCGCGCTTGACGGCGGCATGCCCGAAAAGAACATCCGCGAATATGAGCAGCGAGAAGCAACTCGCGCAGGTCACGAGCTTAGCAGCGAGCTGAAGGAGGGCGACATCGTACTTGTGAAAGGTTCGCAGAGCATGCGCATGGAGCGCACCGTCGAGCTCCTTATCGCGCATCCGGAGACCGCAAAAGACACGCTCGTTCGCCAAGACGAGGAGTGGCTCGCAAAGCCATAAGTTTTCGGGTATATTTTTATCAAGGCCCTATCGTCTAACGGTTAGGACGGAGCCTTCTTCCGCCGGAGGCGGATCCTCCTTTGGAGGACAAGGACAAAACAAATGCATTATCTCTATATTTTGAAAAGCCAAGTAGAAGATCGGCATTACATTGGGATCGCGGAAAATATGAACGCACGCTTGTTGCGACACAACGGGGGATATGTATGTTCAACGAAGGCATATCGGCCTTGGCGCGTGTTGTATACCGAGTCTTATGATGATAAAACTATTGCACGGAAGCGAGAGATATTTCTCAAGAAAACCGCTCGTGCCCGCAAAGAGCTTTTCGAAAAGTTCGATAACGGCCCTATCGTCTAACGGTTAGGACGGAGCCTTCTCAAGGCTTAAATCGGGGTTCGATTCCCCGTAGGGTCACAGATTTTTGCGTAGCATAAAAGCTGTGAGACTGCGGGATGGGAAGGGGTCGGGAAACGGGAGTTTCCCGTGAAGGAAGGAATGGGAAAACCGTGGGTTTCCCAGTGCCGTAAGGGTCACAGTATTTGGAGCAGGCCCGAGGGGAGAAAGGAGCGACGGCGACGAGCGAGCTCTTGGGAGGTTCCCCGTGAGGGTCAGGGATTTGCGATTTTTTGGGTCTTCTCAATCTTGAATATACCGTGTCCAGATTCTTTCCCAATGCGAACGGTAGCGTCGAGCGACGAGAAGAAATCCTGAACGTATGAATCGAGATTGGGATCAGAGATGCTGTTGTAACTCAGATCGATAAGAAACATTCCGCCTGGCACTAGCAGGTCATATATTTTTCCAAGCATGCGCGACATCTTGCGATATGCGACCGGGTTATTAAAATATTTAACCATTGCTCCGTGCGGGCAGAAGAAGGCAGCGGCGAGTCTCGCCTTTGAATCTCGGATCAGATTCGTGAATGAATTTTGATCCTTAAAATTCAGCGCATCACCCGCTACAACATGCTGGTATTTTCCCAGCTCAACGCCTTCTTTCCTGCGGGGCATGGCAATCGAAGCTACTTCGTAAGAATCTGCAGACGCCGCGCCCGCAATATCAGCGACCAAGGGCTCATGCCCTTGACTATGAATTCCGTCGAAAATCCTTGTCAATTGAGAAGCTATGTCTTCTTTAAACGCGCCGGAAAAATTCTGGACGTACGACTCGATAGAGCGCGAATGGATTGGCCATGGAGAGTCTCCTACACGCACGCGGCCTGTCTCGTAGTCTATATGTTCCTTGGAAACCTCTCGTATGCGCTTGCCCGCTTTTCTGAGCCGCGCCCACTGTGGCTGTTCTCCGAATGATGTTTTGTTCTCGGTCATAGAAGAATCGTAGCATCGATTCGGCGAAATGTGTTTGAGTCTCCAAGGAGGCTGAATACAGGATCACTGATGTTTGCTCACAGGTTCATAACTGGCAATGCCTGAGACCTTCATAGAACAATCAATTGCGTATACAAAAAGAACGCACGGTCTTTGCCAAGAAAACACTCGCGACTCCGGAAGAGCTTGCCAAGATCGATCAAGCTGCGATTGCAATTCCACGCACGGCATAAGGTACGCACAAAACAGCCAGTTTACGATCAGTAGTACAATCAGGATTCGTATGGAATCCTTGATTGCTTTGAGTCACCGCACGTTTTCATCGCTTAAGATCCGCAATTACCGGCTCTACTTCATCGGGCAGGGGATATCGCTTTCTGGAACGTGGATGGGTGTGGTGGCGCTCGGCTGGCTCGTGTTGCAACTCACGGGTTCTGGGGCACAGCTCGGCCTCGTCACCGCACTCCAATTTATCCCCACTCTTTTTTTGGGACCCTGGGGAGGCGTGATCGTAGATCGATTCCCAAAATACAAAATGTTTTTCTGGACGCAGGCAACACTTGCCGCTCTTTCACTCATGATGAGCATACTCATACTCTCACACCTCACGCAGCTTTGGATGGTCTATGTGTTTGCATTTATTTTTGGCATTATCCGCATTTTTGACGATTCTGCTCGGCAATCGTTTCTCTTCGAGATGGTCGGGCCTGAAAATCTCAAGAACGCAGTGAGTTTGAGTGCATCGGAGAATAATCTCGGCCGCGCAATTGGCCCTTCCGTCGCAGGCATCCTCATCGTCGGTGTTGGCATCGGATTCTGTTTTCTATTCAACGCGCTCTCATATCTTGCCGTCCTTTTCGTTCTCGCGATGATGCGCAAGGAAGATTTTCATGCAGTGCACGCAAGCCCGAAGACGCCGGGGCAGCTTCTCGAAGGATTGCGCTACATCTGGTCGAATCCGCTCATCAAAAAGACGTTGCTCCTCATGTCTATTATCGGAGCGTTTACGTTTGAATTCCAAGTGAGTTTGCCACTCATGTCGCAGCAGATATTTAGTGCGGGCGCTCCGGGCTATGGCGCGCTGTTTGCTGCGATGGGGGTAGGCTCGGTCGTAGGCGGGCTCTACTCTGCAGGCAGGCACAAAGTGGCGCATCATCACCTGGTCGTATTTATGTTTCTGTTTGGCGCGAGTGTTGTTGCCGCCTCATTGATGCCAAGCCTTGTACTTTCAATCGTTGCGATGCTGGTCGTGGGATTTTTCTCGATCAACGTGACCTCGCTCGCAAATACCATGATCCAGCTCGACTGCGCCCCGCATATGCGCGGTCGCGTCATGGCGCTCTGGAATGTCGCGATGATCGGCTCGACGCCGATAGGCGCGCCGATCGTCGGCTTTGTCGGAGAATTTATCGGTGCGCGGTGGGGTCTTGGCATCGGAGGCGTCGCTGCGATCTTGACCGGCGCTATCGCCATCAGAGCGCTTCTCAAGAAAGACTTGCTCCAATCAGTGCCAGAAAGCGTTGAGCTTGAAACGGAGAGATCTGTCATTTGACTTGCTCCGTGGCCGACTCGGCTTTACGGAGTATAATTCCTTGATGCACTATCTCCATACCATGGTGCGAGTGAAAAATCTCGAGGAGGCTTTGGATTTTTACTGCAACAAACTTGGTCTAGTGGAATTCTCACGGCGAGACGATGAGAAGGGCAAGTACACCAATGTGTTCTTGCGAGCGCCGGCGGATATTGTAACCGAGCAACACAAAGCACCCTTGCTAGAACTTACGTATAACTGGGCTCCAGAAGAATACACAGGCGGCAGGAATTTCGGCCACTTAGCGTACGCTGTCGAGAACATCTACGAGTACTGCCAGAAGCTTATGGATGCGGGAATCGTCATCAACAGGCCGCCCAAGGAGGGCCGCATGGCATTCATCCGCTCACCGGAAGGAATCTCGATCGAATTGCTCCAGATAGGGGATGCTTTGCCCATCCAGGAGCCCTGGAAATCAATGCCCAATTCGGGCACTTGGTAGAATATATGGCTCTATTGAGGCCTAGAATCTCTTGACTTATTGACGCAAGCATGCTACCATGATGTGGTAAGTACAAACGTGCTTACATCCAATGACATCAACGTTAGTAACGGCCCTTACGGGCCTTTTTGTTTGGACGGGAGTCACGGTTGGTCCCACCCAAATAGGAAGCCCCCAGGTGCCTTCATATCCGAGCTATTCTGTATCCATGACGGCGTACAACGCCGTGCCGGAGCAGACAGACTCGAGCCCCGATAGGACCGCAAGCGGGGCATTTTCCGATCCCGACATCGTCGCCGCGCGATCGGTAGATCTCGCCGACGAGTTGCCCTTTGGGACTGTCATTATGATTACGCATGCAGCAACTTCGACCCCGAATTGCGGTATCGGCCTCGTCGATGACCAGATTGGTCTTCGCGTCATTGCCGACTCCATGCATCCGCGCAAGCGCAATCAGATCGATATTTTATTTGACCAAGCCGATAAGGTAAAAGTGGGAGGGAAGTACGTTAACCCAGCGCGTGCGATGGGCGTATGCAAAGATGTCACGATCACCGTCGTGGGCCACATCGACATCAAACACATACCCAAAAACCAAGCGGCGCTGCGCGTCTCTGTCGGGCAGCTGCAGATCGCCGACGTGATGCCGCTTGCGGTGAGCAAGTAGGGCTTTGACAGTTTCTCTATTGAGGGTGCTTTTTAATTTTGAAATCTTCCATTAGCGCGGAGAGTGCCTGCAAACGACGTGCCACCTCCTCAATTTCGGATTTGTCGAGCTGCAAAGTAACTTCACCGCGTTGGTCATACGCGTGCTCGCTTCGGTGGTATAGACGAAGAAAGAAAGCGTAATGATCCATAATTTCTCGCACAGACGACCGTGAAAGATTCACCAGCTTGTCTTCGGAGAGTTGTCCAAGTCTCCTCACGATGTTGGAGTTAAGTGTACTTATAAAATTTGGTTCGTTTTCGGTACGCGTATGTTTTATCTCTTCTCCGAGGAGGGTATTCTGAACAAGTCGTAATGGGCCTATTTTGAACGACAATTGATGTGCAGTTGGATCGAAATAAACAACTCCTGTTTCCAAATCAAAATGTATTGCGTCCTTTCCACCGATTCTGTTTCTGCCTTCTCTCGTCGCTCTGCGCGCGTCTTTTCTAAGATCTCCAACTCGGCCTACTATCTCGCCGGACGACGAAGCAATAATTTCTTTACCCAATTGAATCTTTGCGTTAGTCGACGCTCTCCGCGAACCGTATACGGGTCGACTGTCAGCAATTCTTCCCGGTTGGACTATCCGGGGATTCCCTTTAAATATCGCCAATTTGGTCTCTGGATCTTTGACCTCGATTATCTTGGAAATGCGGGTTGCGGATATTTTAGAAAGCGTTTCAGTCAACGTCTTTTCGAAAAGATCTATATCAACTTTCTCGTCTATCAGAGCGATAATCTCTAAAGCTGAAACTTGCGATCCTTTTTCTAGGCGACCATCGCTGCCTGGGGTAACAAGAGTTACTGCCGAACCGAATTCGTCACTCCGCTGCGCAAGTTTCTCTGCGAGTTCATTTTGAATGAGTCGGTTGAAACGCGTGACAAGTTCATAATATTCTCGGGGAGATATAGGTAGATCGGCAATTCTGCCGAATGTGCCATTTTTGTCATGTCCCTCATTCATGCCAATCACAATATCATAAATATGGTATCCTCTCGTCATGCAATCTGATGTCACAGACATGGCGCTCGCTGCGCTGGGGAAGAAGAAGATTGAGTGGGCGGATCGGGAGATGCCGGTCCTCTCCCAGATTCGCGCGCGATTTGAAAAAGAGCAGCCACTCAAGGGCAAAGTGCTTGCCGCATGCTTGCACGTGACAGCCGAGACAGCAAATCTCGTGCGTGCTCTCAAAGCTGGGGGAGCGGATGTATATCTCGCGGCTTCCAATCCACTCTCTACCCAGGATGACGTGGCGGCATCGCTCGTCGCGGATTACGGCATTTCGGTGTTTGCCAAGAAAGGCGAGACGAAAGAAGAGTTCTTTGCGCACATCGATGCGCTTATTTCAAAACGCCCGACACTTACCATGGACGACGGCGCTGATCTCGTTTCCACGATCCATACAAAATATCCCGAGCTTCTCGATGGGATTTTGGGAGGCACGGAAGAGACAACGACGGGAGTGGTGCGCTTGCGCGCGATGCAAAAAGCAGGGGCGCTCAAAATGCCGATTGCTGCGGTCAATGACGCGAAGACCAAAAACATGTTTGACAATCGCTACGGCACCGGCCAGTCGACGCTCGATGGCATCGTTTCGGCAACCGATGTGCTCCTGGCGGGCAAGACATTTGTGATCGCGGGCTATGGGTGGTGCGGCAAGGGTCTCGCGATGCGTGCCAAGGGAATGGGGGCCAATGTGATCGTCACAGAAATCGATGCGGTCAAAGCACTGGAAGCAGCGATGGACGGATTTAGGGTGATGCCGATGGACGATGCGGCAGCCGAGGGAGACATTTTCTGCACCGTCACCGGCAACAAGGACGTGATTGTGGAAAGACATTTCAAATCGATGAAAAACGGAGCAATTGTGTGCAACGCGGGACATTTTGATGTGGAGGTGGATGTGGCGGCGCTCAAGAAAATCGCGGAGAAAGAAAACAAGGGTGTGCGCGAATTTGTCGACGAATTCATCGTGGGCGGAAAGCGAATCTATTTGCTCGCCGAAGGGCGCTTGGTAAATCTTGCCGCAGCCGAAGGGCATCCGGCAAGTGTGATGGACATGAGCTTTGCCACACAAGCACTTGCGTGCGAGTGGATGGCCACGCGCAGTCCGCGCTTGACTTCCGATGTTTACGCAGTGCCGGAAGAAATCGAAGAATCAGTAGCGCGAATGAAACTGGCCTCGATGAATATATCTGTGGATTCACTCTCCGAGAGCCAGAAGAAATATATGGCGAGTTGGCAAGAGGGGACATAATTGGGGATTGCGCTTAACGACTTCGCTGATACATTTGTGATGTTCCGTTGAAGAGAATGGAGGTCTCATGGAACAGAAGGAAACTGTTGACGAACAGTCGCCGCCGGAAATGAAGCCCGCTCCCAAGCCTGAGATAGGCAAAAGATGCGGGGTGATTCCTCCCCGCGTTGGCCCTGTGGTACGGGGCAAGGGTAGGCGCAGGTAGCCGGTTTTACGTCCTCCAACTTCCGAAAGGAAGGTAAAGGGCTCCGCTTGCGGGGCCCTTTCCTTATGTGGAGATAGTCTGTTAAGGTTCATTTATTATGCCGTGTCGCATTGTTGAGATTACGACGCAGAAGAAATTTGAACTCTTTGGGCTTTGGTATGGTGCCAAGAAACCGAAGAAGGTTTTCATTTTTGTCCACGGACTTACGAGTTCGGTATTTGGCGGGGTCGCGCGAAATATCATGCCAGCGCTTGTGGATAAGAAAACGGCGGTTCTCACATTCAACAATCGTGGATACGGAATCGTGAATCGAATATCGGGCAAGAAATCTTTGCTCGCAGGTGCGGCGCATGAGGTGTTTACAGATTCCGTTGATGACATTGGAGGCGCAGTGCTTTTTGCCAAGAAAAGTGGGGCAAAAGAAGTGTACCTAGTTGGACACTCAACGGGATGTCAGAAAATTGTGTATTACGCGGCGAAGGTGGGAAAAGCATCTAAAGTAAACGGACTTGTCCTTTTGGCTCCCGTAAGCGATCACGCGGCGGCGCTCAAAGAAGATAAGAAAGGAAATCTGCCGAAAGCGCTCAAGATCGCGCGGGCAATGGTAAAAGCTGGGAAGAAGCACGAGCTCATGCCACGCGGCTCGCTTACCAAATGGTCTATCGACGATGCACAAAGATTCTTGAGTTTGTACTCACCAGATAGCGCGGAGACGATATTTCCGTACGAGCAATCTAGGAAAATTCCCCGGACCCTTCGTTCTCTCAAAGTACCATCGCTCGTCGTCTGGGCTGGCAAGGACGAATACGCCGACAGACCCGCAGGTAAGATTGCGGCGTGGTTTGCGGCGCATACGCCGCGCGGAAAAGTTGTCGTGGTCCCTGCGGTGAAGCATAGTTTTAAAGGAGCCGAAAGGGAAGTTGCAAACTCCATCCGACGTTGGATTGATTCGAAAAAATAGGCTAGAATCTTGGCCATGACGGAAGTAGCACAAGAGGCAGCGCATCAGAGCGGAATCCATGTCGTTCTTGCCGCGGAACAGCTCGGGACCTTCTTGGGTATTCCGATTACCAATACCCTCATCACGAGTTGGATTGTCGTCGCGCTTCTCATAACGCTCGCGTTTCTCGTTGGCCGCAACCTTCGATATGTGCCCGGCCGCATACAGCTTCTTTTGGAGGAAATAATTGTATTCATCAAGGGATTTGTGCAGGATACGCTCGAAAATGAGAGCGTCGCCCGCAAGTATCTGCCTCTTTTCATTACACTTTTCCTTTTCATCGCGACCTCAAATCTGCTCGAATTCACGCCGGGCATCGGCTCACTTGGATTTACTCGTGCGGGCGAATTCATTCCGATCTTTCGAAGTGTGAATACCGATCTCAACGTAACGCTTGCGCTCGCGATCATCGTTGTGATCATCATCGAAGTTGCAGGAGTGATCGCGCTCGGATTTTTCAAATACGCGGGCAAGTTTCTCAATTTCACCTCGCCCATCAATTTCGTCGTGGGTTTCATCGAGCTTATTTCCGAGATTTCTCGCCTTGTGTCCTTCTCCTTCCGTCTTTTTGGCAACATTTTTGCGGGAGAGATATTGCTTGCCGTCGCCACATTTTTTGTACCCTATATTCTCCCGGTCCCGCTCATGGGCTTTGAGATGTTTATCGGATTTGTGCAGGCGGCCGTCTTTTCGCTTCTCACGCTTTTCTTCATCAAATTGGCTATCACGGATGCACATGCGGAGGGTCACTAGCCTGTGCAAATAAAGGCTTTTTGTGATAGATTATCCCCATTGATTATTAATTACTAAAAGCTAGAAGCTAACAGCTAAAAGCTATTCATTATGGATGTAGATTCAGCACGACTTATTGGCATGGCACTCGCGGCTGGCCTCGGGGTGATCGGCCCTGGTATCGGTATCGGCCTAATCGGTGGAGGAGCGATGGAAGCAATAGGAAGGAACCCTGATGCTTCAGGCAAGATCGTCTCCAATATGATCCTCGCGATCGTCTTTACCGAGGCACTCGGTATTCTCGCCCTCGTTGTATCGTTTATTATTAAATTTGTTTAGCAAGACTTATGAGCAAAGCGAATTAGTCTTGATTAGCCCGCTCAAAATCTTGCCCGGCAAGATTTAGGCGGGTCTAAGAGCTTCTAAATTCGCATACTCATTAAGAATCTCTAAGATGAGTGAACTCTTTGCCACCTTCGGAGTCAATTGGAAACTGCTTTTTATTCAAGCGGTGAATTTCGGATTGTTGCTTACTGCGCTTACGTATTTTCTCTACAAGCCGCTTCTCAAGATGCTTGATGATCGTCGCGAAAAGATTGCCGAAGGCGTTGAAGCGGCGGAGGCGGCGGGACAGCGTCTTGCGGATGCGAAGATGGAGGCCGACAGCATCGTTGGCGACGCGGCAAAGGAAGCCGAAGGATTGGTGATGACGGCGCGGGACAGTGCCAATGAGCGCGGACATGAGATTGTGAAAGCGGCGGAGGCGCGCGCAGAAAACGTTCTCAAGGAAGCGAGCGCGCGTGCAGAAGAAGCCAAACGCCAAGCCCTCCTCTCAAGCGAGCGCGAGATTGCAAAGGCCGCGATGCTTGCGGCGGAGAAGATTCTTCGCACCGCCAAATAATATGGAAACCAACTACGCACATGCACTTCTGGAAGTCATACAAAAGGGAATGGATCCCAAGAAAGCAGTCGAGAGCCTTAAGCTCATGCTCGCACGCCAGGGTCGCAGCAAGCTTTTGCCGCGCATTGCCCGCGCACTGGGACGCATCGACGAGCGACAGAAGGCAACGCGTCC
>JACRFH010000025.1 GCA_016217975.1 Candidatus Kaiserbacteria bacterium
CGCTTGCGAGGAGACTAGCTGCCTCGCGCGTGCCATCGTATTTGAGCGTTCGTATCGCATCCTCGACTGCGCCCGAGTTGTAATCCATGAGAGTCGTAATGCGAATGCCGCGCAATTCATGCAAAGAAGGGGAAAGCGGCAAATCTTCGAGCGTGCGCGAAACAGTGCGCATCACCCGCTCCTTGCGGGGCAAGATCACATCCAATATTGAAGTAAGAAAGTTGCGTATTGCGTCTAAGATTGATTGCATTGTCTGATGATATCGTGATTCAGGTCCTTCCGCGCCATACACTAACTATCTCCTATAGGATTGAGTTAGTGTATGTAGGCTAGATATCGATTTTGAGATACGCGGCGTGGTAGAGTATGGCTGTGACAGATTTAGTGCAAAAAAAGTGCGTAGCCTGTGAAGCCGGTATGTCCGCATTCACTCGCGCCGAGGCGGAAGCTCTTATGGCGCAAGTGCCCGGGTGGGAATTGGATGCTGATGCAAGGAGCATTTCCAAGACGTTCAAATTCAAAGATTTCGCGCAGGCCCTCGAATTCGTGAACAACGTCGGCGCAATAGCCGAATCGGAAGGCCATCATCCCGATATCGAATTCGGCTGGGGAAAAGCAAAAATCTCCCTTACCACGCACGCAATCAAAGGTCTCTCCGAAAACGACTTCATCCTGGCCGCGAAGATAGACAAAATCGCGTGATATAATTTCGCGATGGCATTCTCCCTTTCAGGGATCTTTAAGTCTGTATCATCCTTTGGCGGAGGCGATGGGAGCGTGCTTGGCATCGACATTGGTTCGAGCTCGGCAAAGATAGTACAGTTGCGCGCGTCGCGCGGCATTGCGATACTTGAGACGTACGGTGAAATTGCGCTGGGGCCCTATGGCCATCAGCCGATAGGAAAAGCAGTGAAACTCTCTCCCGAAAAGACTGCCGAAGCTCTCATCGATCTCATGAAAGAAGCCAACGTGACGGCGCGGCAGGGCGGGATCTCGATTCCTTTTTCATCCAGCCTCGTTTCCGTCATTGATCTGCCCAATGTCGACAAAGAATCTCTGAAGCGTATCATTCCGATTGAAGCGCGCAAATATATTCCGATACCGATCGGCGATGTGACGCTCGATTGGTTTGTGATCCCCAGAGATGAAAGTGGGGAAGACAGCGCATTCGATCAGATCCAAGAGGTAAAGCCGAAGGCGACAGCTGCCCAGGAAGTACTTCTTGTCGCGATCCACAACGACCTCCTGCAGGAATACCAAACGGTCGCAGGCACGGCCGGTGTCACCGCGAATTTCTATGAGATAGAGATTTTCAGCGCGGTTCGTTCTTCGGTCGGACACGGGATCGCACCGATCCTTGTCGTCGACCTTGGGGCATCGACGACCAAAATGTACGTGGTCGAGCGTGGCGTCGTGCGCCTCACGCATCTCGTCACGCAAGGAGGGCAGCAGATGACGGAGGTATTGGGAAGATCGCTCGGATGGGAATTTGAGAAAGCCGAGCGAGTGAAGCGCGAGCGCGGGCTCATAGATAGCACCGCGTACAGCGTGGATGAGAACGATCGCATCAAAACCGCAGTGTTATCAACACTCTCGCGGGTGTTTTCCGAGGTGAATCGGGTACTATTGAGCTACGGGCAGCGATATAATAAGAACGTCGCACACGTGGTACTCACGGGCGGCGGTGCAGCGCTTCCCGGACTCATGCTCGCCGCAAAAGAACAGCTGAGCGGGGAAGTCGAGATTGCGAATCCCTTCAGTCGCACCGAGGCTCCGGCGTTTCTTGAGAACGTATTGCGTCAGATCGGTCCGGGGTTTGCGGTCGCCGTGGGGCTCGCTCTGCGAAAACTAAGACATGATTGATATGACTTTTCACTTTTCACTTTTCACTTTTCACTAATTTCGTATGGAATCCGGCATTCAATCATCGTTCATTCCTCAAGATGCAGCGGAGGCACTGGTAAAATCCGCGCGTCCATACAGAAGCGGAGGTCTTCCAGAATTTCTGCTGTTGGTCGCTATTGTCCTTCTCGTCGCCTCGGCCGCGCTTGCAGCCGGAGTGTTCCTATACAAGCAATATCTTGAAACGGCAAGCAAATCCAAACTTGCGCAACTCGAGCGTGCTAAAAGCGCTTTTGAGCCAGCGCTCATCCAGCAACTCACGCGTCTTGATGATCGCATGCACGCGGGAGAGGCAATACTGGGCTCGCACTTGGCACCCTCGGTCTACTTCGATGCGCTCCAGCAGGCCACTCTAGCCACGATCTCGTTTTCAAATCTTACGCTCGATGCGGGCGACGGCCAACACGTTTCCGTGCATATGTCGGGGGTAGCACAAAGTGTAAACTCTATAGCGCTTCAGGCGCAGATATTAGCCAAAAACGGTGTTATCACGAGTCCAATATTCTCCGGGATTGATCGCGAGAAAGACGGCGTGCATTTCAATCTCTCGGCGCTCGTGAATCCAACGGCGATCAACTATGTAGGTCAGGTCGCAGGCGCAGCCTCTGCCTCCGCGCTTCCAGCCACGCCGTCCGGTCCCGCTTCTCCGTTCAACGGCCCGAGTGTTTCCAATCAGGGTCAATAACACCATGACGAAAACAATTTTCTCCGTCGTCGCACTCGTGCTTGCTGGAAGTATATTCTTTTTCTATACCAAGCCCACGTACGATTCTGTGCAGGGGACGCAGGAAGAGATTGCGAGCTACAATGCGGCGCTCGACAAGGCCACCGAATTGCAGCAACTCAAGCAGCAGCTTCTCGCGCGATACAATGCGTTTAGTCCAGAAAATATAGATCGCCTACAGAAACTGTTGCCCGATCATGTCGACAACGTCGCGCTCATTCTCGATTTCGACAGCGTAGCCGCACGGTACGGATTGTCGCTTGAAAATGTCGACGTTTCGACGCCCGCCTCCGGCGCCGCGAATCAGGGTGTGGTCGGCGGCGGAGGCACGAGGTACGATTCACTCACCATGAAATTCTCCACCGCAGGAACCTATAACAATTTCAAGGATTTTCTGCACGGCATCGAAGCCTCTCTGCGCGTCGTTGATCTCGTCTCGCTCTCTCTTACAGAGCAAAATGCGGTGACGCCCACGGGAGAGCCGGTCTATCGCTACGACGTGATACTGCGCACCTACTGGCTCAAATGACACGTATGCACTATATGATATGAATATGCTCTTACAACACAAATCTCTACTGATACTTGCCGGGGTCGCTCTTCTTGGCGGCGCCTGGTATGTGATGTCAGGTAGCCCTACGACGCCAAGTCTTATCACAACCGCAGCTGCGACTGGCCCGGAGGCAGGGCTTGTGGAGACCTTGCTCGCGCTGCGCGCGGTCAAGCTCGACGGCACCATATTCACAGAGCCGGCGTTCCTGCAGCTTCAAGATTATTCGACGCAAATAGTGCCGGAGCCTGTGGGTCGCGCGAATCCGTTTGCACCGCTTGGAGCGTCCGCTGCGCCAACGGCATCGAGCACCAAAGGGGCAGAAATATTCAAAACGGGTCAGGGCGGTGCCCACTAAGCGTGTATGCCGGCAAGCAAAGGCAGTTCGGGAGACATCGCGGTTTCCGCTCCGGTGCGCGCGGTACCCGATGGCAAGATTCCATATGAAGTTTTGCGCTACATTCCCGAAGAAAGCGCGACGCATTACAAGATAGCGCCGCTTGCGGTCTCTGAAGGCGTACTCGAGATCGGAATGATCGATCCCGACAACATCCAGGGGATCGACGCTCTAAATTTCATCTCGCGCGCGACCGGCATGCCTTTTAAGGTGTTTGCTATCTCGCAGGCCGACTTTGATCGCATTATTGCGATGTATAAGGGCCTGAGTGGTGAGGTAGACCGCGCGGTGTCAGACTTGGCAAGCGAGCAGGAAGATGCTCCAAAGCAACTCGATGAAAACGCGCCGCTGGATCTTGATGCGCCAACGATTGCACGCCCCGATCCTAATAAGCCTGTTTCAATCAACGTCAATCTCCGCGAGGATGCGCCCGCCATAAAGCTCGTCTCCACTATTTTGCGCTACGCTATTGACGGTCGCGCGTCCGATGTGCATATCGAGCCATTGCCTAGCGGGGTACGCGTGCGCTACCGCGTTGACGGTGACATGCATACGAGCGTCATTCTTCCTTTGAATACCCATCGCGCCATCGTTGCGCGTGTGAAAGTGCTCTCCTCGATACGCCTCGACGAACAGCGAAAGCCCCAAGACGGACGTTTCTCTGCTTCGATCGACAATCGCGCCATCGATTTTCGTGTTTCCACGTTTCCCTCATACAGCGGCGAAAAGGTAGTGATACGTATTCTCGACCGCGATCAGGGGTATATCCCCCTTGATCAGATCGGGCTCACTGAGAATAATCTCAAGCTCTTACGCAGAGCCGTGAAGCAGCCGCACGGACTCATTCTTATTTCAGGCCCTACCGGCAGCGGAAAATCGACGACGCTCTACTCAATGCTCTCCGAAGTCGATCGCGAGCACAAAAACGTACTCTCGCTCGAAGATCCGATTGAATACTTTGTTGATGGGGTGACGCAGTCGCAGGTACGCCCAGAGATCGGCTATACTTTTGCCAATGGCCTCCGCACCACTTTGCGCCAGGATCCAGACGTGATCATGGTGGGCGAGATCCGCGATAGTGAGACCGCGAAGCTTGCGATTCAAGCAGCGCTCACTGGTCACCTCGTGCTTTCGACAATCCACACCAACGATTCCGTGGGCGTCATTCCGCGTCTCGTCGACATGGGAGTCGAGCCCTATCTCATCCCACCGGTTTTGATCGGATCCGTTGCGCAACGTCTCGTGCGCACGCTCTGCCCAGGCACAGGGAAGGAGATGGAGATAACGGCAAGCGACCGAAAGGCGATAGAAGCGCAGCTCGAGAGTCTCCCGGCATCACATCGCTTTTCGGTGCCCAAATTCGCATATGAGCCGGAGCCGACTGCGACGTGTCCTACGGGGCTTCGGGGCCGCATGGCGGTATTTGAAGTCCTCGAAATGTCGAGCTCGATTGAGAAAATCATACTCAAGAATCCGGTGGAATCCGAGCTGTGGAAGGCGGCGCGTGACCAGGGTATGTATACTATTCAGGAAGACGCCATGCGGAAAGCATTTGACAAGAAAATTCCATTTTCCGAAGTAAACACGCTCTCCTCGCTTCTCCTTGCAGGCGACGAGGCAGAGGAGAAAGTTGCAACCGAAAAGACAGAGACATCCACGGTATGAGCGATGCACCAGCACAAGACAAAGGCAAAGTGCTTCTCGTCGACGACGACAAATTCTTGCTCGACATGTATAGCGTAAAATTTACGCAACAAGGCTATACGGTGCATGCCGCGCTTTCGGTCAAAGCCGCTATTGACGTACTCAAGGGAGGCTTTGCCGCGCAGGCGGTCGTCTTTGATCTCGTGATGCCGCAGGAGAATGGCTTCTCCCTTCTTGAGCAAATCCGCGCAGATAAGCTCATACCCGGTGCGTCCCTCATCGCACTTTCAAATCAAAGCGATGAGAGCGAAAAAAAGCGCGCTGAAGAGCTTGGTGCCTCGCGCTACATCATCAAGGCCAGCATGATTCCATCCGAAGTCGTCACTGCGGTGGGTGAGGAGATTGCGAAGGGGAAGAAATAATCCCTTGTTGGTAAATTCGGGTTTACGAAACCCAGATGTGGCTTCCTTATTTTCATGCTATAGCATCGAAATAAAAATAAACCCTTCAATTTCCGAGGTCGAATCTCGGAAATCCGGTGTTTGGATAATGCAGTAATAGAGCCATGGAAAACGACCCAGACGGGGTGTGAGTCGTTTCTTCATCTTCGCATTTATGGGCTTTGGGGATAAGACGATTCAATGAAGATATAGCGTGATATATTCGTGCTATATATGCCTCCGCCTCCTCCACAACAATACGCACCGGTTCCGGAGCACACCCACATCTCTCCGGTAGGACTCATCGGTGCAACACTTCTCGTAGTTGCACTTGCCGTGTGGGGAGCGTCGTACATGGGGTATCTCTCGTTTACTCCTTCACCGGCTAAGAGCGCACCGGAATCTACGCACGCTGCTCAAATCGGTCTTGGCACCTACGCGCTCGTGGGACGCGGCGCCGGGCAATCCGGGAATTACGCGGGCACGGTGAAAATATCGAGCAGAGAAAGCACGTCGAATGTGTTTGATCTTCAGTGGAACATCACAACAGGTCAGATGCAGATTGGAGTAGGAATCCTCTCAGGAGACATCTTGAGTGTGAGCTACTACGAAGATGATGCAGACGGCAACATCAAAGATATCGGCGTCGTTTCGTATCGCGTCGTTGACTCATCGCATTTGCAAGGGCAATGGACCTCGGTCCAAGGCGGCACCGCCGGCGTCGAACAGCTCACACTGCAGCCGCAGATATAGCGAATAATAAATTGAGGTTTCGCATCAATACGATTTTCTCGATAGAAAGAAAAGTGTGCGCTTTCCGAGATCGAACTCCGCGGTGGAGCATCTCAGCGAGATACAGACCAGGTGTGCCAGCACCTGCGCACTAGGCCAGCGTTTTGTGGGCACATTCAGAGGCTAGGAGACCGGTGAACGTAGGCTCTGAGTGTCCTAGAGCGTTGGTTACCCAACTCACAATGGTGGGGTGCCTACCACCATATTCCCGCCCTACGTCACCGAGCGCACTATATGTCTGTGAAAAGATAAACGCAAATTCTGAAGATTAGTATAGACGCAATGGTTATACACTATTCAGTGTCTTTGTTGTGAATATATGCCGTATAATGGAGTGCGGCTATGACCGATTACGCTTCAACGCTCAAGAAATATATCAACGTCCTCGTGCATGAGGGTGGGTCTGATTTGCATTTCTCGGCTGGAGCGCATCCGACGATTCGCGTGGCGGGAAATCTCACGCCGATGCTCAAGGAAGACGTCTTGAAGCCGGAAGATACGCTCGGGTACTCAAAGGCTCTCCTTACGGATGAGAAAGAAAAGCGTTTTCTTGCCGAGCAAGAGATGGATTTTGCGTTTGAGGCCGAAGGAGGCGTGCGATTCCGGGGAAATGCGTTTTTTGAGCGCGGGAGCGTTTCGATCGCGCTCCGGCTCATCCCCAAGCAGATCCGCACCATTCAAGAATTGAATCTTCCCGATATTCTGCTTTCGTTTGCGCGGAAGGCGCAGGGATTTTTTCTTGTGGTGGGGCCGGTGGGGCAGGGAAAGACAACGACTCTGGCCGCGCTTATCGAGACGATCAACATCGAACGCATGGAACACATTGTCACGATCGAAGATCCGATCGAATATATTTTCGAGCCCAAGCAATCACTTGTTGATCAGCGCGAGGTACATATAGATACCAAAGATTTCCCAACCGCGCTTACGAGTGCGTTCCGCCAGGATATCGACGTGCTTCTCGTCGGCGAAATGCGCGGTCCCGAGACGATGGCCGCGGCGGTGACCGCGGCAGAGACTGGCCACCTCGTCTTCTCGACGCTCCACACCAATAACGCCGCGCAGACCTTGGATCGCATCATCGATACATTTCCCGGGAGCCAACAGGATCAGATTCGTTTCCAGCTTGCCTCAAGTTTGGCGGGTATCTTTTCCCAGCGGCTCATTCCGCGCGTCTCGGGCGGTCTCATTCCCGCGTACGAGCTTCTCATCAATAACAAAGCGGTCGCAAATCTCATCCGCGAGAAGCGCACGCATGAGATCAATACCGTGATCGAGACCGGCTCGACCGAAGGCATGATCGACATGAATAGGTCGCTTGCGGAATTGGTGGGAAAGGGCGAGATCACGGTCGAGAGTGCATATCAGTATTCACTGAACCCTAATGTGTTGAATAAACTTCTCTGATTATGGCGATCTTCGCGTACACCGCGCTAGAGAGTGGCAAAGAGCGCCAGGGAACTATCGATGCCGTGAATATCGATCTCGCCATAGCTGCGCTTCAGCGAAGAGGGCTCGTGATATCCAAAATCGATCCTGCCGAAGCTAAAAAATCGCTGTTCTCGACACGCATCTCGATTTTTGAGCGCATAACGAACGCGGATATCGTGATGGTCTCGCGTCAGATAACGACGCTTTTCGAGGCACAGGTTTCTGCCCTGCGTGCCTTTCGGCTCCTCGCGGCCGAGGCGAGGACGCCGAAATTGGCCGAGAAACTCACGATTGTAGGCAACGATATACAGAGCGGCAGCTCCATTTCCGCCGCACTTTCCAAACATCCTGAAATTTTTTCAGAATTCTACGTCAACATGGTGAAAGCGGGTGAGGAGACCGGTAAACTCGATGAGACTTTTTCTTTTCTTGCCGATCACCTTGATCGCAACTATGAGCTTACACAGAAAGCAAAGAACGCACTCGTCTATCCTGCCTTCATCATGCTCACGTTTATAGTCGTGATGACTCTGATGATGACGGTTGTCATTCCGCACCTTGCCGCGATGCTCACCGATGTAGGGCAGAATATCCCGATCTATACCAAGGTAGTGATAGGAATTAGCAGTTTCTTTTCGCGGTACATTCTCCTTATTCTCATCGCTGTCGCGCTTGGCGGCGTGTTCCTCTTTCGCTATGGCCAGACGCGTGCGGGCGCGCTTCTATTTTCCCGCGCCAAGCTCGAAACTCCCGCGGTCGGTAATATTTATCAAAAAATCTATCTCTCACGAATTGCCGACAATCTTGCAACCATGCTCAAGTCGGGCATTCAGATATTGCGCGGGCTTGAGATTACACAAAGCGTTGTCGAGGATCCCACGTACGAAGCAGCGCTCACATCCGCTGCCTCCGACGTGAAGGCTGGACTTCCGCTCTCCGAAGCTCTCCGAAAGCACCCTGAATTTCCCGGTATTGTCGTCGCGATGGTGAAGATCGGGGAGGAAACAGGTAATATGGGCCATATATTGGAGACGATGGCGCGCTTCTACCGTCGCGAGGTCGATAACGCCGTCGACACACTGGTGAGCTTGATCGAGCCTATCATGATCGTCATTCTTGCCGTTGGTGTTGCGATCCTTCTCGCGTCGGTCTTGCTTCCGATATACAACATAGCCTCGTCGTTCTAGCGTATAGTTCGGTTATCCACACAAAGTTCCCCCGAAACTCGCAGGAGCGTATACAATGCAGATACGCGTACATGCCCGAGAGGGCCTATTAGTAGTAGTCAAGCGCGTACGCTCTATAATAATATTATGTCCAAACTTTACGAACAGCGGGGGTTCACCCTCATCGAGCTCTTGGTGGTTATCGCCATCATTGGCATACTTGCGTCAATTGTTCTTGCCAGTCTCGACAGCGCGAGGAAGAAGGGCCGTGACGCAAGGCGCATCGCCGACGTCAAGCAGCTGCAACTCGCGCTCGAGCTTTATTATGATGCCAACAACGCGTTTCCTTCCGCACTCACGGTTGCCAATCTTGTTACTCCCGGATACATCTCGGTGGTTCCATCTGATCCGTCCAATAGTGTCGTATATGACTATATGCCACTAAGTTCTGGTGCCACGCCGAGTACAAGCTGCCAAAGCTACGTTTTGGGTGCATCTCTTGAAACCGCAGGGCATTCGGCGTTCAATACAGACGCAGACTCGGGTGCCACGCCGACGACCGTCCCAACCGGCTATTCACTTTGCTCCGCCACTGGCGCGCCGGCGAGCTACAGTTTCAACAGTGGCGATACCGCGAAGTGCCAATCGACCGATTCGGGTTCCGGTTGCTACGACGTGAGGCCGTAGGTAGGGAGTTAGCCACTAGCCAATAGGGTTTAGGGCATGAAAAGACCGCCTCTTGGCGGTCTTTTCATGCGATACTACTTCCATGACAATACTCGTATTTGGTCTCCTCGGCCTGATTATTGGGAGTTTTCTCAACGTCATCGTATTGCGCAAGGGCGCACGACCCATAACGGGGAGAAGTTCATGCATGTCGTGTGGGTATACGCTCCATTGGTATGACTTGATTCCGATAGTCTCATGGCTCGCACTTCGCGGTCGCTGCAGAAAGTGCGGAAGTTGCGTCTCTATACAATATCCGCTCGTCGAAGCCTCGACGGCGATACTTTTTGCGCTTCTTGCTCCGATCAGCATTATTGGATTCTCTTTGCCGTTTCCGATCGATATACTTTTTGTGTTGGACTATCTTGCGATAGTGGCATTTCTCGTCGCGATCGCGGCATACGACTTTCTTCATACCATAATTCCTGACGGCTGGGCGTATTCGTTCGGAGCTCTTGCCTTTGTATCCCAACTTCTTACCCCATTGCCAATCGATTTTCCCTGGATGCAATTTTTTCTCGCAGGCCCGATAGCAGCATCGCCGCTTTTCTTTCTCTGGCTGGTCTCCGGCGGTCGGTGGATGGGATTGGGTGATGCAAAACTTTCTCTTGGCATTGGATGGTTGCTCGGTCCGATCGTCGGCCTCGAAGCGGTCATGTTTTCCTTCATTCTTGGAACCGTGATACTTGTGCCGCTCATGCTTGCAGAGCGAGCGATTACCCACATGCGGGGATTTAGTGTGGCGGTTAGAGGGCTTACAATGAAGAGCGAGGTGCCTTTTGGGCCGTTCCTCATTTTGTCATGTCTCATTTTCTGGTTCGCACAACTCTATGGCGTCCAACTGCCTCTTCCTTTTTGAGGAGCTCATACTCTGCCGGGTTTACCCTGATCGAGCTTCTCGTTATCTGCGCGATACTTGTAGTCGTATCGGGCGTCATCCTTGCCAACAACACCGCATTCGGCGGGGCGGTTCTTCTTGAGAGTATGGCCTATGATATGGCGCTCTCAATGCGTGAGGCGCAGGTCTATGGCGTATCGGTCGCGCGCTTTGGATCCGGTATCTATAGCGCGGGCTATGGTATGCATTTCGATACCGGGAGTCCGGCTACCTACGTCCTGTTTGCGGATGCGGTGAATGCAAACGGTCTCTATGACCAGGGCGAGATCGTGAGCTCGACCGATTTCCAACGCGGCTATCGCGTCGTATCTCTGTGCGCGACGCAGACCGATGCGACCGAGGTGTGTGGCTATACGCGGCTCGACGTGAGTTTCCTGCGGCCCGAGCCCGATGCATGGATAAGTGCCGACGGTTCTTCATGCATTCTGCTTTCGAGTGCGTGCAAGGAAGGTGCCCGCATCGTCTTGCAATCGCCACGAGGAGATCAAACATCGGTGGTCGTCGAGGCCAACGGCCAGATATATGTGAAGAAGATATGAGTGAACAGAAAACAGTGAACAGTGAAAAGTCTGGATTCAAATCCTCGCTCTTTTCACTTTTCACTTTTCACTTTTCACGCCGCGCGCAAGCGCGCGGCTTCACCCTCGTCGAGATGATAGTCTCGGTCGCGCTTTTTTCTGTCGTGATGCTCATCTGTGTCGGCGCACTTCTCGCACTCGTGGGCGCAAATCGCAAGGTGCATGCGCTCCAGTCCGTCATGAACAATCTCAATGTAACGCTCGACGGCATGGTGCGCGCGATTCGCATGGGAAGCAACTTTCATTGCGGGAGCGGCGCCACCAATGTGACGCATGATTGCGCAAATGGCGATATCATTTTCGCATTTGAACCCTTCGGCTCCACGTCAGCAGATATCCCCTGGGTGTATACCTATGATCCCACCACCAAGCGGCTTTACCGTTCGGAAAACGGTGGCACACCTATTGCTATCACTGCCCCCGAGATCATCATCGACAGCATGACTTTTTACGTTGTCGGATCAACGCGAGGATGTACGGTGTCTCCATGCGACACTGCGCAGCCCAAGGTTGTGATTGTTATCAAGGGCACCGCTCCCGTCGTAAATAGCAAAGCGCGATCGACTTTCCATATCCAGGTAACTGCCACACAACGACTTCTTGATCTATGACCCATCATTTTCTACATATCTGGAGAAACCGGTTCATTTGCAAGTATCAGATTTTGTGCGCGAAAATCGGACTATTAGAAAGTGCTGGGTTTACTCTCATCGAGACTCTCGTTGCCATATCGCTCCTCACTGTCGCGATTGTCGCGCCCATGTCCTTGACTGCGCAATCGCTCGCAAGTGCCTACTATGCGCGCGACCAAATCACCGCCTCATACCTTGCACAGGAGGCAATCGAGGCGGTACGGAGCGTACGAGATGGAAATATTCTCCTCAATTCGCAAGGCACACAGGTCGATCTCCTTTCTTATAATGGGAATTCTCTGGTGTCAATGTCGCCATTTACTATAGATACTCGTAACAACGCAATAACGCTCTGTCCGTCAAACGGGTGTCCTGCGCTTGAGACTGACGGCAATTTCTATGGCTACGGTGGCGGTGCCTCTGGCTGGACAACGACGCAATTTACGCGCTCCGTGAGTGCGATTCTGGTAGGGAGCGGCACCGACGAAGTGAAGATTTCGGTCGTCATCACATGGAGGTCCGGGGCGTTTCAGGAGCGATCGTTCTCTATCGCAGAAGATCTCTACCGCTGGGTCAACGACGGTAGCGGAGCACAGGGGTAGGGATTAGCCAAAAGGTACAGGCCACTAGGAACATATGAAACTCAAAATACTTATAAGAAAACTCTTCCCTAAACCCTATCCCCAAGTGGCTAGTGGTTCGCGGGGCTTCACTCTTCTCCTTGCTGCGCTTGTCTCTTCGATCGTGCTTGCGCTCGGCGCATCGATATTTGAGATAGCTTCGAGAGAAGTGACGCTTTCCTCGATTGGCCGCGATTCACAGTTTGCCTTTTATGCAGCGGATCAGGGTGCCGAATGCGCGCTCTACTGGGATCTGCGCTATCTCTATTTTGCGACCTCCTCGCCGGCAAATGTGGTCTCACCTGACCCGCGTTGTGATGGCCAGTCACTGGAGGTATCTGGTCGACCCATCAGTGCTCCATACTATCCATATACCATGACATTCACGTATTCGCCCAACGTCTCGATTGCCGCATCAGCGGGAGGCAACTGTGCGACGGTATCGGTACAGAAATCTCTCGGTTCTAATGGAGTCGTCCGCACGGCCATTCATGCCGACGGATTCAATACCACTTGCAGTGCACAAAGCACAAGTCCGCGAGCACTCCAGCGCTCGGTAGAGTTACATTACTAAACTAGCTTCTAGTCGCTAGCTTTTAGCTTCTAGTTAATATCGGATTCTTTTTAGTCTTCTAGAAGCTAGCACCTAGCACCTAGAAGCTAGAAGCTATATGCTATTGCAATGATTCCCAAGGAGATACGAGAACGTTACTTAAAACTCAAAAAGGAGGTCAATCGCCTCCGGACGCTCTACCACGTCTACGACAAACAGGAAATTTCCGATGCGGCGCTGGATTCCCTGAAACACGAGCTTGTTGAGATTGAAGAAAAGTACCCGGAAATAATTGCCCTCGATTCTCCGTCTCAGCGCGTGGGGGGGGTGCCCCTGCCGCAATTCAGAAAAGTCCGCCATGAAGTGGCGCAGTGGTCGTTTAACGATTGTTTTACACCCGAGGAATTCCGAGAATTCGATGCGCGAGTGAAGCGAAAGCTTAAGAGCGATTCGCCAACGTATGTATGCGAGCTCAAGATTGATGGTTTGAAAATAGTCTTTACCTATAAAAAGGGGATCCTTGTGACGGCTGCAACCCGAGGCGACGGAGTCATCGGTGAAGACGTTACGCAAAATATCCGCACCATCGAGTCAGTGCCACTGTCACTCTCACGGCCAATTGATATTGTTGTGGAAGGGGAGGTGTGGATGAGCTCGAGGAATTTGGAGAAGTTGAATGCCGTGCGCCTTGCTCAGGGTGAACCACTTTTTGCGAATCCGCGCAATGTCGCTGCAGGTTCTATTCGTCAGCTTGATCCTACTATTACGGCGAGTCGCAAGCTCGACGTCTTTATCTACGACGTTGCACAGACATCCGAGGAATTTCCTGTCACCCAGCTCGAAGAACTCGAATATCTCAAGAAGCTCGGATTCAAGGTCAATCCTCATCACGCGCTTGCGCCTGGTGCTGACGAAGTGATCGCGTTTTGGGAGGCTTGGAAGTCAAAAGGACGAACACAAGAATATTGGACCGATGGTGTCGTCGTAAAAGTAAACGAGAAACGGTATGAAGAGCGACTTGGCTATACCGGAAAAGCTCCCCGCTTTGCCATAGCGTTCAAATTTCCCGCGGAGCAGGCGACCACAATAGTCGAAAGCATCCAGCTTCAGGTTGGTCGTACCGGTGTACTCACACCGGTCGCGCACCTCTTCCCAGTGCAGGTGGCCGGCACGATAGTGTCGCGTGCGACACTGCATAATGAAGATGAGATCAAAAGGCTCGATGTGCGCGTGGGTGACACGGTAATTCTCCAAAAAGCGGGGGACGTCATTCCAGATATTGTGCGAGTATTCAAACATCTTCGTCCCGCGCATACCAAACCCTACACATTCCCGATACACGTTGCCGCCTGCGGAGGCGACGGGCGAATTGAGCGTATTCCGGGGCAAGCCGCATGGCGTTGCGTCGACATCGAGTCTCCGGAGCGCAGAAAAAGAGCATTTGCGTATTTCATTTCAAAAAGCGCACTCGACGTAACGGGTCTTGGCAAAAAGACTGCCGCGCTCCTCATCGAAGAGGGCGTCATCTCTACCTTTGATGAACTTTTTGAACTGGAGCAGGGCGACTTCGAGTCACTTCCTGGTTTTGCGGAACTCTCTGCCAAAAAAGCGGTCGAATCCATCCGCAAAGCGCAGAAAAATGTCCCACTAGAGCGCGTCATTACCGCGCTTTCCATACCGCAGGTAGGTGAGGAAACCGCACGCGACCTTGGCCGACATTTCGGTACTGTGGAAAGATTACGACATGCTACTCTTGAAGAGCTTCAACAAATCGATGGTGTTGGCGATATTGTGGCAGATGCTGTCGTAAAATGGTTCAAGAACAGAACGAATGCTGCATTTGTCGATCGGCTTTTGAAACATCTCACCATCCTCAAGCCAGAAAAGAAAAAAAGTGGAAAACTAGCTGGCAAGACGTTTGTTTTCACTGGCACTCTCAAAAAAATGTCTCGCGAAGAGGCGGAGACGCAAGTCCGCAAACTCGGCGGCAAAACTCCAGGCTCGGTGTCTGCAAAAACATCGTACGTAGTTGCAGGGAGCGATGCGGGATCGAAACTCGACACGGCGCGCTCTCTTGGCGTCGCGGTGCTGACAGAATTAGAATTTCTGCGCATAATTCAATCATGATCGCCGCTCTTGAAACCATCTGGATGGCCGGAAAGGAGGAACATACGGATGTCACTCATCAAGAGGCTGTTGAATTCGTCAACAAGCATCGAGATTTCTTCGAACATTACGCACGCGGGAAAGTGTCGTTTAAACCCGCTCCTCCCGGCCTCGGCACATTCGCGTTCGATCTCAATTCCAACGATATTTATGTCAATTCTGTATTTTATAAAAAACGGGGATTTTCTGATGAAAAAACATCCTTTGCCACATGTCATGAAGTGGAGCATTTTCAAGAAAAGAAAGATTTGTTATCTGAACGCGGAGGTGCAAAAGTATTTGAACAGTATGTAGAGCGCATTAAAACCTCACAAGCGTATTCTGTGATGGATAATTGTGTTGCGGACATTCGCCAAAATCGTGCGGTAGTTGCAAAAACAAGTGCAGCTTTTGGCGAACTTGAACAGGAGCTTTACAAGAAAGATCTTTTTGCGAATACTGATTTTACGAAAGAACCAAAACACATACAATTTTCATACGCGCTTTTACGTGAGTCGCGCGTACTAGGAGAGAAATGTACCGTTGCGCCAGAAGTGCGGCAAAAACTCGATGAATTTCGTGCAGTGACAGGGAAAGACGGGACCAAGCTTCTCGACGTCATGACCCACCCAGATACTCCCATGTCCACGCGCATGAAGTTACAAAATAAATATATCTGGCCCGCAGTACAAGAACTCTTGGAAAAGGACAAAGATGAGCACAAGAAAAATCCGCAAGGTCAGGGTAGTGGTCAATCGCAGCAAGGGAAAAAAGAAAAGCGGGGATGGTTTTGGAGAAAAAAGAAAGGAGAATTAGTTCAACCATCGAAGCAGCCCACGATGCCGAGCGAGACTGACCCCAATAAGATATTTGCCGACGCATATGAGCGCGCCAAAGAAAAGACGATGAATGCGGTGCCGATAGAGCAACAAGAAAAAGCACTGAAAGCGTGGCGTGAGGGAGGTGATCCTTTACAAAGCGCAGATGCCGATTATGCCAAGAAACTCGGAATACCGAAGGAAGACCTTCAGCGTTATCGCGGCATCGCGGAGTCATTAAACAAGATAGTTAACCCCGCAACTAACGAAAGAGTTGTCGAAGAACTTCGTATTTTGATTGAACGCATTGTTGGAAGACGTCTAAAGCCTATGCAAGCGCCCCGTTATCCCGTTGAAGAGGGCGAAGAACTTGTAGATCCCGCAGAACTTGTTGCCGAAGTGAAGGCAGGTAATTTGGAGCCCAAAGTATGGGAAACGCAGGAGATACAGGATCGTACAGGAAAAAGACGTGGCAAGGTCGAATGGACGATGATTGGAGACCCCTCGACATCAATGGCAGATCCTCCAGGAGACAAGTTACGCGAGCAATTAAAGAAAATCGTGATGACAATGGAAACGTTCAAAGAACTGAATGAGCGTGCCGATGACGAACGAACTCGTATGGACATGCCTCTTGAAATTCACTCGGAGATATATTCTTTTGCTTCAACTCCCTTGAAAGCGATGGGCAAAGAACTTACCGAAAAGCAACGGATCGAAGTGGCAAAAGCGTTTAGTTCTACGCGTGGGTCCACGCCCGACTTTCTGCCTCTTGAAGCGATTCTCGCGGGGGTAACTCCAGAAATAGAGGAGCAGATTCGCGACGGTGATCTGAAAAAGATTGCCGAAATCAGCACTGATGGCGGCAGCGATGATCCAGCGCGCGTGAAGCGCGCAGTTAAAGCATTGCGGGATAAAGGTGTCGTCGTAATTGGCATCGGTATTACGGAAAGCGGGCGACCTGCATTAGATACATATGCACCAAATGCAGTGCTTGCGCCTAGGGCCGAAGACCTCCCGCGGGTACTCGGGGATATTCTAAAAGAGCATCTTGCGGACGTATAGTACGTGCTAGGATTATCTTGATATGGCGGAAGACACACCGGATTTTAAGAAAGTAGCGCAGCGTCGGGCGGCACTTAGGAAAGCGCTCACTGCCGCAGGAATTGATTCGACAAACGCACTCAAAGATATTCGCACGGGAAAGAGTCCCTCAGGACTTGATTCTCTGAAAGGTCCTCGGAAGAGATTGGCCGATCTTGCCGCGCAAGGCTTGGTCGCTCAAGAAAATGTAGCAAAGAGCTTCTCGATAAAAAGACTTGGCGGTCGTACCAAGGCGAAAGAACTACTTAAAAGTGGGCGTAGCGCCGAATTTTATGGTGGTCTCGATGATGCGATTCTGCGCACGGAGATTGGACCCGTCTTTGATGACATAATGCAAAACGAACGAGAATCTATTGGATTACGAGATATAAATCATGCTTTGCTTCGAGACATGGGAACATCTGGCGGCGCGCAGGAAGTTGGGGAACAGCTTATCGGCGCCGCTCGCCAGGAGAGAGAAGGAATATATAAGCGTTATCGCGAGCTTGAGAAGAAGCACCCGCGCGAGTATCAGGCTTTTTTACTCACTACATTTGTTCGTGAATTGCACGATGAAGGTCACATCGCACAGACACAATCCACCATCGGTTATTTGGGGAATATCGAGCGGAGAATGTTGACCGGTAAGCCTATTTTTCTTCATGGATCAACGGGAACAGGGAAGACTTCGCTTGCCCGCCGCGCCGCCGAAAGCATGAGCGGCAAGTCACCCGAGATGATTTATTGCAATCCGCAAACACGCGAGAGTAACATATGGGGGAAAACGGGTATACGTCCCGCGGGCGGTGGTGCTATCGAGACTGTAGACATCTTTGGTCCACTGGCACGTGCAATGCAGGAAGGTAAACCAGTTATATTCGATGAATTCACGGCGCTTCCGCGTGAACAGATGGTGGCCATCAAGGGCATATTCAATGCGAAGCCGGGCGACAGCGTCAATATCGTCGGTAATGGCAGAGTGACGATCGCTCACGGCTTTCAGATGATATTTACCGCGAATCTCAAATCTGAGAAGAATCCCGAGCGACAGGAGTTACCGCCCGAGATCGCCCGTGAGTTCGAACAAAATAACCTGGAAATATTCTATACACCCAAGCATGAAGCGTATGATATTATGCTTGCCCGGCTCATGCGTTTTGATGGCTCGGTGCAAATGTCGTGGCACGATCTCAACGTCACACTTCCGAAATTCTGCGAAGCTCTTGAGGAAATACAAATTGCATATTACGACCATCTCCGGCCTGAAACGGCGCGTCTGACACAGACGCAGATTAGCGGGAGAGCTCAGGGTTTGAAGAAATTCGTAATGACACAAGGAACTGTCGAGGCAATTCTCGAAGCATGGACGGTGGAGAAGCGTTTGGGCGCAACCACCTCTTTTGCGAGATTTCTCGATTTACGACTATCAATAGGGCTTACATTCAAAGAATATTCCGAAGCCGATCGTATTCTCGCGGCCAAGATTCTTGCTTCAAAAGGGCTTTTGCGTACCATTTCACCGCGTCGCCTGGGTCTGCCTGACGATGTCTTCAATTTCGACGCGGCTACACAACAGCGGGGTAATGATGAAGCTATTAAGAAATTAGTCGAGTACTCCGGTAAGGAGGTGCGTGTCCCGATCATGGAACTTGCAGATCTCGATCCGTGGGATATCCGTAAAAAGAATCCCGCGCAAGTAATTGCTCAAGAATTTCTCCCGTCAGAGTCACCTGCGGCCACCGCTCCCGCCGCACCGCCACAATCGATCAATCCAATTCCTGTTCCATGGCCAGATGCGACGGAAATGCAATTCTCAACTGCTATTAATGCTGCGAATTCTCTCCACGACTTGGAACGCGTTCATAATGCGATTCTCGCCAGTGCCTTACCTACCAGGCGTCAGGCACCCCTCTACGAAGCTGTGCACAATCAGTACGATCGAATATTCAAGGCCCACATCAAGAATGCTAGCAGTGCCGCAGGTCTCACGCGGGTCTACAACGCTATTCTCGCAGGTGTCTTACCCACCAGAAAACAGGCTCTTCTTTATGAGGTGGTTTATGATAGGTTTGTTGACATATTTGGAGACGAAATAAAAAATGCGAGGACACCAAATGATCTCGGACTCATATACAATGCAATTCTTGCGAGCGTCTTACCTACAAGACGTCAGGCAACTCTCTATGCAGTTGTTTATGATCGGTACACTATCTTGTTCAGCGATCTCATTAACAATGCCAAGAATCCGGCCGAACTTCAACAAGTGGATATTGCGATCCGTAACAGCCCGCTACCTACGCGACAGCAAGCAGTTCTTGGGGGCGCAATTACAAGACGGAGTCGTAGTTTTTGATGGTAATTAGCACTTAATATACCGGACTCCACGACTTTTTGCCGAAATTCTTCTTCGGGGTATGATTGCCCGATGAGTGTCCTACAAGTCGATATTCGCTCTCTTGCAAAGCTTGCCCGGCTGGAAGTATCTGACGCAGAAGTCGCGAAGCTTGAGAGAGAGATTCCCGGCATTCTATCGCTCGTAGAAACGGTGCAAAAAGTGGCGACCGATGTTCCTGCGCATCAGCCGGCTCTTCGCAATGTGATGCGCGACGACGCGAGTCCCCATGCAAGCGGCGCATATACAGAAACGCTTCTTGCTGCAGTTCCTGGAAGGGAAGGGGATAAGATCGCGGTGAAGCAGGTGATATCGAGAAAATAGAGGATATGATATAGTAGCAATTATGACAAAGACACTTTCGCTCGCATTGAAAAAAGTCGGTGAATTGCCAGATGCCGCCCAAGAGGAAATCGGCCTTGAGTTACTTGAATATGTTGCCGACCTGCAAGAGGTGCGCGCGAAGCTGCAAGAGGGCGTGCGTGCTCTCGACGCAGGACAGCGCATTCAGATAAACCCGAAAAAATTTATCGCTCAAATGCGCAAGCGATATGTCACAAAGAAATAGAAAAGTCTGGTATTCGTTTCCGGCGAAGAAAGATCTTGAAGAAATCAGTACCGATCTTCTCGAACGCGCGTCACAGACCGTGTCGGAAGATATGGCGATGAAAATAACACTTGCGTGTGCGGAGCTCAGCCATCAAGCGCTTTTAAGACGGGAAAGGGCGGAATTCTTACCAGGAATAAGACTTCGGCTTGTACTACCGTATGTTATTTTCTACCGTGTTTCTGGAAAGGAAGTCGAGATCGTGCGCATTCTGCATGGACGTCGTGACCTTAAAAGTGTTTTTAGGAAAGAGCGTGATGGAATATGAACCTATCCGATATCACGATCGCTGGCGCACGCGCATCGCTCGACGCGAAAGAGTTTTCCGCGCGAGAACTCACTGACACGTATCTATATGAGATTGAGAAGAAAGACAAGGACATTCATGCGTATCTCGAGGTATGGGGAAAAGAAGCTCGCATGGAAGCCGACGCGGCCGATGCGACGATTGCCCGGGGCGAATCGAAACCCCTCACTGGCATTCCGCTTGCAATAAAAGACAATATTCTGATTCATGGCCGCGTCGCGTCGGCCGCATCAAAGATCTTGGAGAACTACGTCGCGTCATATGATGCGACTGTCATTCAAAAATTGAAAAAACAGGGTGCAGTTTTTCTGGGCCGCACTAATATGGATGAGTTTGCCCTCGGATCTTCCACCGAGAATTCAGCGTACGGCCCGACAAAAAATCCGCATGACTTGGAGCGCGTGCCGGGAGGAACGTCGGGCGGGTCTGCCGCAGCTGTCGCGGCGCGCATGGCGCTTGCGGCGCTGGGAAGTGACACCGGCGGATCTATCCGGCAGCCTGCCGCTTTTTGTGGAATTGCCGGACTAAAACCTACCTATGGCGAAGTGTCGCGCTCAGGGCTTATGGCGGCAGCATCGTCATTGGATCAGATTGGGACGCTGGGCAAGAGCGTCGCAGACGCGCGGATTCTTTTCGAGGCGATTCGCGGGCACGACGATCTCGACAGCACATCTCTCCCTGATTCACTCCTCACGCGCGTCAAACCAAAAAAGATAGGCGTGCCGAGGAAATTTCTTGAGAAAGGAGTGGATGCAGATGTACTCACGGCTTTCGAGGAAACGCTTACGCGTCTACGAGAGCGGGGATACGAAATTGTCGATATCGAGCTGCCAAGTCTTCCGTACTCACTTGCAGTGTATTACATCATCAATCCCGCGGAAGTCTCCACCAATCTCGCGCGCTATGACGGCATTCGCTATGGTGTACGAGCCGACGCGGCTACGATCGGCGAGGTATATGAAAAAAGTCGCTCATATGGATTCGGGCCGGAGACGCGTCGGCGCATACTTGTCGGGACTTTTGTCTTGTCTTCAGGCTACGCTGATGCGTATTATCGCAAAGCGCGCGCGGTGCGCGAAGTGCTGCGTGCTGATTTTGCCTCCGTCTTCAATACAGTTGATGCGATTGCAGTCCCCACCACGCCGACGCCTGCGTTCAAGCTAGGGGAGAATACATCCGACCCTCTCGCGATGTATGCAGAAGACATCTTTACGGTGCCGATCAATCTTGCAGGCGTTCCCGCGATATCGGTGCCGATGGGCGGCGTGAATCGCGAGGGGTATGATCTTCCTCTCGGTTTCCAGCTTATCGCGCCGCACCGGGGAGAGGCGACACTTTTTGCAATCGGAAGCGACGTGGAGAAAGCGTAGCCCATCTTCTCCTTCGGGGTATAATTCGTCGATGCCAAGCGATACAACGCTTCCCGGCGCAATTGGATGGGCGCTTTGGTTTTCGAGCGAGCTTGCCTTTAAGTGGCTGCCCGGTACTGCAGTTGCGCTTTTGGGCGGGCACGCTGGCTCCGCATTTGCTCCTGCTCCGCAGGTGCCCGCCATTACCAATCCCGTGACGGTGACTCAGGTCGCGGATTTTCTCCGAGCGTCTTCTGCGCCGGGCGTCTATGACGAGCTCTTCCGCGCATGGAGCTCGCTCGTTGCGATTTCGATTGTGCTTTCGCTTATTCTCGCGTCTATTCTCATCTATTGTCTCGTACGCATACTTCAGATCCGTCGAGCCGAATATCGGCGCTTTGAGGCGTATGCCGAATCGGTTGCTGCGGGCGACGTGCCCAAGGTGCATCTCCGATGGAATAGGGTGCGTGATCAGGCGAATTCAGACAACGTGCAGAATTGGCGCCTTGCCGTCTTGGAGGCCGACATCATGCTCAAGGAGCTTCTCGAGTCCCTTGGCTATCGGGGCGAGACCATGGCCGACAAAATGCGTGTGGTCGACAAGACGCGTTTCAATACCATCGATCTCGCGTGGGAAGCGCATCGTTTCCGGAATCGCATTGCGCACGAAAGCTCGATGCACTCCATTTCTGCAATCGACGTGCGGCACGCAATTGCTCTCTATGAAAAAGTTTTCCGCGAGTTTAAGTTCATCGAGTAATATATTTTGCTTGCGTCCGTATATCTTGAAGGTGTATACTCTTAAGAGCGGGGTGGAGCAGTAGTAGCTCGCAAGGCTCATAATGGGCTCGTCGATTGGTAACGATCGGCGGACACTCTGTCAAATTCGGTGAAGTCTCCTCTGAAATGAGAGTGATAATACCGAGCCAAGCCCGACACCACTTTTGCCTTTACGTGATGGCAAAAGTGGTGTCGGGAAGGTGTAGAGACTAGATGGCAGGCCCCTATCTCTATCGCAAGATGGAAAGGGTGAAGGTATAGTCCAGACCACGAAGCCTCGGCAAAATGCCGAGGTGCGGCGAAAGCCGAAGCGGTATGCATAACCTTGAGGTCGCGGGTGCAAGTCCCGCCCCCGCAACACGTAAAGACGAAAAAGGCGCCGAGAGGCGTCTTTTTCGTTAGTGTTGCAGGGGCGGGACTTGGGAAGGGGTAGTTTCCGGACAAGTTCAAATAGAAAGGTGGGGATTTATCAGACTTGATTATACAGGGCATTTTTGGCGCCAAAAGGGTGCTAGTATTCACTCATTGCCGTAGGGTAGCGGCCACAATCATGAATACAGCAGAAGATAAATCATTTGCGGTCCTCCGGATTATTTTCGGCGTCGTGTGGCTCATCGACGCGTTCTTCAAATGGAGTCCGGAATTTCTAAACAACTTTACGAACTATATCCTTGAGGGCTCGACGGACCAGCCAGCGCTCGTTCAGGCATGGATCAATCTCTGGGTAAAGGGGGTGAGCGTTGATCCGCACTTTTTTGCGATTGTCGTGGCTGTCGCAGAAACAGCGCTTGCGTTTAGCCTTCTTTTTGGATTCCTTACCGAACTTGGCATCGTTGGCGGCATCGCACTTTCGTTTGTCATTTGGTCGACCGCGGAGGGGCTCGGTGGGCCCTATGTCGCAGGCTCCACCGACATCGGCGCGGCCATCATCTATATCATAGTATTTATCGCTCTGTGGCTTGGAAGATCCTGGCGATACTACAGCCTGGATCCATATATACGAAGACGACTGCCGTTTTTGTACTGGCGCTGGTAAGATGCTCTCGGTCCGAGTTTTGCTTCAATGTGCTGCGACAGAGAACGACACTGTGGTATCTGGCGAAATAACGAGCGTGGCGCTGTCTTCACATTTTATATAGTAGATATACCAGCCGCCGGGCGCGAGTGCAGAGAATTCGTGCGAATGGGTGGTCGCGGCTGTCACTCCGAATGACGACATGCTTTGGTATTCCATATTAGGAAGTGTGCCCCAGCGGCAAGTGGCGGGTCTCTGGGTTGCGATGGTGAGTGTCGCGTATGCGGTATTTGCGGGGAGTGTCGGGGCGGGGGAGATCATCGTGATTGTGAGCGCACTCGAAGATGTCGTGGGTATGGAAGCTGTTGGAGCCGTATTTGCCGCGGATGTCGTTGCAGCAGTGGATACTGTTGAAGAAGATGAGGGGATCGTTGACGAGGATGTTGGAGTTACGCTTGATGTTGTACTTGTTTGAGCAGTTTGTGCGTTGAGCAATGCTCGCGTCTTCGGGCCGACGAGGCCTACTGGCGGAAGCCCGTTGGCTTTTTGGAATGAGATCACTGCCGCCTTGGTGAGAACTCCGAAATAGCCTGTTGGGTTGGTTTTGAGAAAGGCCAGCGACACAAGTGTTTCTTGAAGTTTGATCACTTCGGGGCCACGAGAACCCACGGAAAGCGAACGAGTAAACGTATCGGCGAGTGCGAGAGCAGGAAGCATACACATAATCGCTGAAAGAATCACCGAGAGTTTTTTCATATATATCATTGTAAGGGTTTATTCAAGTGTCGTCGAATCTAATGTGGACAGCGGGGCCATGCCCCGTTAAAAGCGGGCTTCTAGCGGGGCATGCTACTATCGCGCATATGCTAAAGACTACATCGGCCGGCGGCATTATCTTGAATGCTAAGGGCGAGGTGGCGCTTGTGGAGCATGAGGGCAATTTTTGGGGGTTTCCCAAGGGCCACATTGATGAGGGAGAAGATGCGCTTGCGGCTGCAAAGCGCGAGATTCGAGAGGAGACAGGTCTCAAGGAATTGACGCTCGTACGCCCACTGGGTTCTTACACACGTTTCAAGAGTCTGGACGACGGAGGCGATGACATGAGCGAAGAGAAGACCATACACATGTTTCTTTTTACGACTCTCGAAAATGATCTCGTCCCAGAAGATCCGCATCATCCTGAAGCGAGATGGGTTGCGCCGAGTAGTGTCGCGGCGGCACTCACGAATCCGAAAGACAGAGCCTTCTTTCGCGTTGCCGATATATCGCTCCCTTAGCCCTCGCTTAATATTCCGAAACCGAGGATAGCTCCGATACTCAAGGCAAAGAGGCCCGCGGCAATCAGGAATCTCTGCCAATCGCCCTCGAGAATCATTCCGGCAGTTGCGTACAAAAGAAATATCGC
>JACRFH010000026.1 GCA_016217975.1 Candidatus Kaiserbacteria bacterium
AAATCGTGGATCCCGGCTCCGGGGCCGGGATGACATTTTATTCCCAGCCTAAAACTGGGATTATCATATCGGCTCCTCTATCTCATGTCAAACGGTTGACTTTCTAGGCACAATCAACTATTCTCTATTAACAGCAGGACTTACGCACCTTGAAAAATCATTGAATTGACTGCACGTTCTGCGCGTTCAGGGTGGAATCTGTATTCCCGTCTGAGCGCGTAGTGAGTGCGGCTTCGGCTCTGTCGTTCTCGTTCGAGGGTAACGTACGCCATGCAACAGAGTGTGATATGCGCGGCTTGCGCGCGGATCGTCCGCGCTTCGCATGCCCCAAGTCCGAGCTGATTGTGGAGGACGCGGAACATCGTTTCAATGGGCCATCGGGTTCCATAGATCTCGAGGAGTTGTTTCTTTCCCCACGAGGTATCGTTCGTCGCGAAAAACTTTTTTCCATGACGGACGACGAGAACGTGATGACTGTGTTCGAGTGTTCCCTCCTCCATCCAGTAGGGATGGCGGTGGAGGGCGCGCAGTTGCACGCCGTTCAATCTCCGATTCCGCTTCAATTGCGTGACCCACGTCCAGCCAAATCGTTCAATGGTTGCCATGAGTCGTTCCGCTCCATACCACGAGTCAAACACCACGTATTGTGGCGAGAAACAAGGCAATTTCTTCACCCAACGCAGGAGTTCAACCGCGAGATCAACCTTGCTCTTTCCATCGTCCTTCCGCCAGATGCGAAGGCCCAATGGAACGGTGACCGTTCCATTACTCCAACACAGAACAACAACCGACAGCCCGAGGATCGACCGGTTTTCCTTCGAACTGTAAACCCACGCAATCCCCTCAATCGCCCTTGCGAACGTCTTGTCAATGACGGTATCATCAATGATGAGGTATCCCGTTGACAGTCTCCCGACGATGCTCGCAACGATGCTTGAGAGGAGTGTTTGCCAGTCAAGCGTCTCGCGCTGCAAAAGTCTAGTGAGACCGTCATGCGAGATACCTCGTTGCATTCGCACCAGTGCGGCGCACGTTGCTCGTTCTGCAACGGATAAAAGACCGGTGAGGTACGTAAACACCCCACGAGACGTCGAGGAAAAGGTAAGCATAGTTTTTATCTTTGTTTTTAACTCTTTCCCTCAATTATCTCGGTTTTTCAATGATTTTTCAATGTGCGTAAGTCCTGTTATTGGCAAACGGAAAGGGAGTCACTCGCCGTATTATTCGATTCCAGGCGGGCATCTCGACGCCGGAGAGACATTTGAAAATTGTGCAATCCGTGAGATTCAGGAAGAGTCTGGGCTCACGATCAAGGATCCGCGTGTGATTGCAGTCACGAACAATCTTGATGACACATTCTTTCAAGAAGGGAAGCACTATATTTCCATCGTGCTGCTTGCAACAGATTTTTCTGGTGAACACACCGTGATGGAACCGGTTAAATGCGAGGGCTGGCTCTGGTGCGATCCTGCGCATCTTCCAACCCCGCACTTTGGCGCGAGTCAGAGCGCCGTCGACCGTTATCTTCGCGGAGTATTTTATTTTCAATAGATTTTTGTATGGAACCGAATATCGCTGGTACACGCGCGAAGAACTCGCGGGGCTCGGCGATGCGCTCGATCAATATTTCCGCGTAGTGCTTGTGACACTTGAGTAGCTCCATTTACACCGTATTGACACAAAGTATGAAAATAGTATAATTGTAATATCAGTTAGACTCTAGAATCTAACGGAACACCTGTGATACCGTGAACGGTATTATTGGTAACACGTTAGACCTATGAGTTATCATCGATTAAGTGATGACGAGCGGGAAACGATCAGTCGTATGCTCGCCCAAGGATGTTCTTTGAGAGCCATTGCCCGATCGCTCGAGAGAGCGGTGAGCGCAATCAGCAACGAGGTGGGCGCCGGTGGATGCAATCGGTACCTCTATCGTGCGGCACGCGCCCATCGACGTGCAGAGCGGCATGCACGGAAAAGAAAGTACGGGAAGCGCAAGATCGTTCTTTCCACAACACTGCGCTCGTATGTTCATGCGAAGCTTCGACTCCGTTGGTCCCCGGAAGAGATTGCACACAGAATCGTCGAGGAGTATTCTGACGACATGACCATGCGCATCGCACCAGAAACGATCTACGCCTACCTCTACGTTCTTCCGAAAGGTGCCCTCAAAAAGGAATTGCTCGCCTGTCTCCGTCGCGAACGCAAGCGGCGGCACAAGCGACATCGTGGAGAAAAGCCTGTGGTAGAGCGGAACATTGAGGACATGGTCTCCATTGAGGAACGTCCTGCCGAGGTTGCCGACCGTATCGTTCCGGGTCATTGGGAAGGCGATCTGCTTATTGGAAAGAATCGACAATCCGCGCTGGGCTCACTCGTGGAACGCACGACACGTACAACGATTCTTGTCCCGCTCAAGAACAGAACAGCGGAGACGGTACGGAAGGCGTTCGCCAAAGAAGCAAAGAAACTGCCAAAGGCAATGCGTCTTTCGATGACCTACGATCAAGGCAGAGAGATGGCAGAGCACACGCTGTTTACGAAAGCCACACAGATGCAGGTGTACTTCGCCCACAAAGCGTCGCCATGGGAACGCGGGACGAACGAGAACACGAATGGTCTCGTTCGGCAATTCTTTCCGAAGGGCACTGATTTCTCAAAGATCTCCCGTCGAGCGGTGAAGCATGTACAACACCTGCTCAACGGCAGACCTCGAAAGGTCTTGAACTGGGCAACGCCTTATGAGGTCTTTCATCAACTGTTCCGTTAGATTCTTGGATTCAAGTTATCAATGCGTGAATAAATATAACTTTGAGAACCGAGTATATACGCAAACATGTTCTGGGAAGAAAATGAAAGAAAAGAAATTGAATATTGCGAAGCCTATTTACCTAGAAGATTTTGATATTGATTCATTTGATGTTGATGTAGAATCATTCATTAAGGGCTGGAATACCTATACGTACAAGAGTCTGCGATTTTCTATTCAATATCCGAGCGATGCAGCGCCGAGTATTCAGTTAAACGACGCATACAATCGGCTCTCGGGATTTGGTGTGTTGCCGGGCAAGTACTTTGAAGTGCGGCTGCAAAAAGATACTGTTCCAGAAATGGGAGTCAACTTTGGCTATTTGGATACAGAAGTAAAATCAAAGGACGTCATGATCGGTGGTGTACGCGGCTACAAGGCAGTTTCCACAACGGGATATGGCGATGCAGGACATCAAGGGTCGCCTTCTGTCGATTTCGGAGTGCGCTACGGCGGTGATGTGTACCACATCATATTCTATGGCGACGCAGAGATTTCCAAAGAAGAGCAGAAAATTCTCGCGTCATTTAAGTTTCTTAAATAGATCACTCTCAAACAACTCTCAAAAAAAGCAAATGAGATTCGGCAGGATTGCATAAAGACTGAGCATTGTAATGATTGCACTACGCATGCTATAATTAAACCACTATGTACTTAGATCCTGCGTGAAAAAGTGATTTTTCACTCGGGATTTGGGTGA
>JACRFH010000027.1 GCA_016217975.1 Candidatus Kaiserbacteria bacterium
CAATGAGCTGAATATCTGTGCTACTGTTGTCTTGAGGTTTTGGTAGACGGTGATTGATTCGTTCATACAAGCGGCTCCCATTCGGGAGCCGCTTGTATTCTATCAACATTCGTGGGCTGGCGCATTTCGATATTCAAAGAAATTACTTACGCTTTCCAATCCGGCTCCGGAGGTTAAATCTCCGGGCAGTTGCGGCTCATTTCGGCCGAAATGAGCCACCGGAGATTTTTGGTTTCCTAGGTTGAACCTCGGAAAAGTCCCTACTTCTTCCCGACCTTGCGGCGGGAGAGGATATGGATATTTGAGTACTTCTTTGGGCGCCTTGTCTTCTGGCCCTTGCCTGCGGGCTTGCCCCACATGGTCTTTTGGCGCCTCGACCCACGGCCCTGCTTGCCTTCGCCTCCACCGTGCGGATGGTCTACCGGATTCATGGCGGTGCCACGCACTGTCGGCCGTATTCCCATCCAGCGGCTGCGGCCGGCCTTGCCGAGATTTACCAGGCGATGTTCGTCGTTCGAGACTTCGCCGATCGATGCCCACGCAGTCGAGATGACGGCGCGGATTTCTGTCGAAGGAAGCTTTAAATGCGTATAGCCCGCATCGTGTGCGACGACTTCTGCAAAATTACCGGCCGAGCGCACCAAGACACCTCCTGCCCCGGGCTTGAGCTCGATATTGAATACAAAAGTTCCCACCGGAATTGATCCGAGCGGCAAACGATTGGCTGGTTTGATCGGCGCAGTCGCAGAAACGATAAACGTATCCCCGACTTTCACTGCCTTGGGGAGGATCACATAGCGCTTCTCGCCGTCGCGATACGCTGCAAGACCGATGAAAGCGGAGCGCATTGGATCGTATTCGATCGACGAGATCTTGGCCGGGATGTCTTTTTTGTTAAAAGAAAAATCGACATCGCGGAAAAGCTTCTTGTGTCCGCCTCCGCGGTGACGCATCGTGATCCTGCCCTGCCCATTCCTGCCCACATCGCGCTTGCGGCCAAAGGTAAGCGCTTTGTGCGGGAAGTGGCCAGAGAGGAGCTTCGCAAATTCAATCGACGTGCGAGCGCGCGTGGTCTTTGTTGTTGGTTTGTATGATTTCATACCCGGTTAGTACAATTTCGAATAATTCCCTTGCGTGGTAATAACAGCGGCCGCAAGAATAACAGCTTCAGTTGTTTTTCTCGATTTGGTCTGATTTGTATTCATAGTGAGCGATTCAAAATTGTCCTACCGGGCATAGTTATAGGTTTATCGTCTCTCCCTTCTTTAAGTATACGTAGGCCTTCTTGCCGCCTTTTGTGCTCCCGGTCTTTCCCGTGCGCGAGTTGCGCTTGGTCTTTGCGGGCACGGATGCGATCCGAACCTTTGCGGGAATAACCGAATAGAGCTTGCGCACCGCTGCCCTTATCTCGGTTTTGGTTGCGCGATCGGCGACATCAAACACGTACACCGACCGCTCCATGTGCTGTGACGCTTTCTCGGTAATTCGGGCATGGCGCAAGATGTGCGACAAGTCGTGTCCTCCGGAAACGCTTGGTGTTCCCGCTTTTACCGCGGTTTCATTTTTTGTTTCTGCTTTTTTGCTGAAGAGGGCCATATGATATAGGTGCTAGCTTCTAGCTTCTAGCTTTTTAGGAGAAGATTTCTTGAGCTTCGGTTTCGCATCTGCGGCATCTTTGACATTTCCACCGCCGAGCTTTGCCGCGCGCGTCGAGAGTATTGCAACTGCTGCTTCTGGATTTTCGAAAATAAGGTATGTATTGCCCAAAATCATGAGCGGATTGAGATTTCGCACGGCCACACAGGCCACGCTCCCGATATTGCGGAAGCTTTTCTCGGTGGCAGGCGTCGGATCGGACAGCGCGATGAGCGCGGCGTTCTTGGGCTTTGTCTCAAGCTTTTCCATTCCCTTCACTTTTGAAAGCGCTGCGAGTGCTTTCTTTGCAAGTGCGGTTTTGGGCGCATCGATGCCGAAGGAATCAACGAATACAAGCTCGCCGTTCTTGAACTTGCGAGAAAGCGCGAGCATGAGAGCCTTTGCGCGCATGCTTCTAGGAATTCGTCGCGAAAAAACTTCGTTCTTGTTGGGACCATGCGTGACTCCTCCGCCTTTCCATATAGGAGAGCGGCTTGATCCGGCGCGCGCGCGACCAGTTCCCTTCTGCGGATGCGGCTTCTTGCCGCCGCCGCGCACCTCGCCGCGACCCCGGGCGTGTGCCACATTGGTACGAGCGTTGTCGTGCATTGAGGTAACCACTTGGTGCATGAGCGATGCATTCCACGGAAGCCCGAAGATATTATCGGGAAGCGCGATTGTCCCCGCCTTCTTCCCCTGTGCATTGTAAATAGTTGATTCCATAATTATCCTCGAATCTCTACGAGAGTCCCCGGTTTCCCCGGAATCGCGCCAGAAATGACAAGCGTATTGGTGTCCTTATCAATCTGCACGATGCGAAGATTGCGCACCGTGACGCGATCATTTCCCATGCGCCCCGCCATACGCATACCAAGTGAGACGCGACCCCCGGCCCTGCCCGCACCGGCAATCGATCCGGGAGAGCGCTCTTTATTTTTCTGACCGTGACTTCGTGGGCCTCCGTGGAACCCATGGCGCTTTACGACTCCTTGGAATCCCTTGCCTTTTGATACAGCAGAAACCGCAACGACATCGCCGACGGCAAAAATCGATACATCAATCGTGTCACCCCGATTCATTTCCGCATCAGGCGCAAATTCGCGCATGTGTCTCGGATACACTATATCTTTTCCGCCAGAGGCGGATCCGACGGCGGCGGACATGTGACCTTTTAAAGCTGCGTTGGTGTTCTTTTCTTTGCGCACTCCAAATCCAACTTGTGCAGATGCATAGCCATCCTTTTCCTTGGTCTTTACCTGGGTGACGGTAAGCGGACCGGCAGTGACGATAGTGCCAGGCGTCACTACTCCCGCATCGTCGAAGACCTGCGTCATTCTGCCTTTTGTGCCCAACATAAACTTGGTCATAAAATGAAAACGCCCCAATGGCGAGGGCGTGCCCCGACCATTGCTCCCCAAGCCGCGAAGCGCAGACTTATCTGAGGGAGGTAGCGTGAGGCGAACTATAAGCTGGCTCGCGCCGAAAAGCAATAGCGAGCGACTAAGCCTGTGGCGGAGGCCACGGAGGGGGGGCGGCTGCAGCAGCAAGTGCGGCAAGCGTCGCACGATGGTTGATGCGCATGCGGCGGATGACGACAAGAAGGAGCCCCGAGGAGCCAAAGAGAAGCGCCGGGACGAGCATGTCGTCTCCGCCAAATCCGAGACTCTTGTTGACATTGCAAAGATAGCCGGAGAGCCCGGCACCACAGGCCGATGTTGCGCCCGAAGCGGCAGATGCGGAGAGCGTGCTCGCTTCTCCGGGACGAGAAAGTATATCGGAAGCTGTCATATGCTGGGCACTCGCCTGCGTGGCAAGATCATCAACGAGTACTGTCATCTGCGCCGGCGGTATATTTGCCGCCCGCGGATCCGTAAGGACACTCGCCCATATCGCGGCATGGAGATCGTCCTGTGGCGCGGGTGCCTGCGCGCTCGCGGCAAACGGCAGAAGAAACGCGGAGGCTGCAACAAATGAGATGGCAGTGCGCAACGGCATATTATGTTTCCTGGAAATTGGGGATGATATTTATAATGACGCGTCTCATGATCGTCGAGCCGTCTACACCGAGACACGTGAGTGTGTAGACAGTCTGCGCCACTATTGGTTTGGAAGTCTCGGTGCCCGAGGTGCCGCTCCATGCGTCGTAATTCGTCGCCGTCACATTACATGACCGCGTGTTCGAACTCGTCCACGATATGACGCTCGTGTCTTCCACATGCAGGAGCGACGGACTCGCTGTTATGGCCGCAATTGGTGCTGGTGGAGGCAGGCACGCGCCGCCCGAGCAGCCCCAGGCGCATGCCTGCACGAATTGATTGTTACACTGCGCGGTCTTTTGATACAAATCGTTGCCCTGACAGAAATATGACGGAGTGCACTGCTGCACGGGGGCGCACTGGCCGTTTTGCACCGTTTGTCCTGTGGGGCAGACGGTAAGTGTGGCTGAACACTGATCGCCATTCGTGCCGTCGACAAAACGATAGGTCATTGATTGGCTTCCGCCGTCCGCAGGACCGCTGCCGCTTGTCGATACGGGGAACGAGCCGCCTGGGTAATACAAGGTACCCGGATGCGCGATCGTCCAGAATAAAGTGGATGTCTGTCCTTGCACCACCGCCGAAGGCGACCAATACATGGAACATGACTTGCCGCTGTTGATGCATTGGCCATTAACCGGAGACTGGTTGGTGTTGTCGCAAAGGCAGCTGCTGCCGGAGAGGTGTTGACCGGAAGGACATTGGTTGGTCGTCGGCACGCACTGGCCGTTTTGCACCGTCTGCCCTGCAGGGCAGACGGTGAGGATTGCGGAGCAGGAGACAGTGTTCCCTGCACCCCCCTCACTCCCTGCACCCGAGTCGCTCACCGCCCTGTACGAAAGCGTGTAAGTCTTGCTACTCTCACCGCCGACCGCACCGCTACCGGCATTTGAGACAGGGTTAGATCCTCCCGGGTATGACAAGGTATACGAACTGCCGCCGCTTGGAGCGTTCCAGAAAACGGTCGAGCTTTGGCCCAGCGCGACAGGATCGGGGCTAAAGCTAATATTGCACCCGCCGTTGCCGGAACACGAGCCGCCATTATGCGGATTCGGCGGTACCGATGCGCACGAGGCGGGCACGATTTGTAAGCCGCCGAGCGACTTCTCGACGAAGCGCGTTTCGGCGGAAGAGATCGGCGCGCGGTCTCCTACCTGCTGCATGAAAAAAAGCACGAGCAAAAGAATGCCAGCGATGAACAAAAGTAAACGTTCTCTCGGTGCTATCAATGCGATTCGCTCATGTTTCCCCATAGATGAATAGATTATCGCACATCCAGTGACGCTTTTTCGAGCGCAAGCGAGATGGTGTGCATATTCTCTAGGACGACTTTCTTGAATGCGACGCTGGCCCTCATTTTCACCCATTTTCATGTGCTTGACAGCCGTAGCGGTACGTATACGATGTATCCACAGAAGATATGAAGCTCTTTGAGTGGAGTGAGGAAAAGGATGCGATTCTTCGAGAAAAACGCGGCATATCTTTTGAAGATATCGAGCGTGTAGTGCATACGGGCGGACTTCTTGCCGACACTCCGCACCCAAATCGCAAAAAGTATCCGCACCAAAGAATGCTCGCCGTCCGGATCGGCGCGCAAGTCTACGGCGTGCCTTGCGCACAGAAAGACGAGAAAACGTATTTCCTCAAAACCGCATATCCGAGCAGGAAATATGCAAGGCGATTTTTAAAAGCCAACTAATATATCTATGAAGAAAAATAAACCGAAAGTTGATTCCCATGCGATAGAGTACCTCGACGACGAAGAGCGCGGCCTGATCGAGTCGTTTGAAAAGTCAAACGTAAAAATCAAACCAATTTCCGAGAAGAAGAAAAAATATTGGCAGCAAATCGCCGCAAACAGCATTGCGCAGCGTAAAAAGAAAGCGTTGAATGTGCGGCTCGGCGAGGGCGATATAGAGCTCATCAAGCAAAAGGCGGCGCGTAAGGGACTTCCCTATCAAACCCTCATCTCGTCCGTCATCCACCAATACGCGACCGACCAGCTCGGAGAAAGACAGTCGGCTATACCACTCATCTGACAGATATCAAAATGAATATTACCTCCCCTTGGTGCTTTTCTCGAGCGCAAGCGAGATGGTGTGCATATTTTCTTCGACCGCTTTCTTGAAGGCGGCAATGCCCTGCTGTGCGATCAAAGGGTCATTCCCCGGATAGGCCTGGAGCCAGTCGGCTTCGGTTACGTTTTTGATCGCTTCGGTTGCCGCGCGTGCTGCAGCATTTGCCTCCTTGAGTCTCCCCAATTCAAAAAGCGCGGTGGCACGGCTGTTGAGGAGCCACGCGCTGTGAGGCCACAGCGGCAGCACCTTATCTATTGCCACAAGGGCTTCTGCCGGACGTTTGTCTTTCAAGAGCACCCATGCCAAGTCATTGGTCGCCGCCCAGTTGGTGGGGTCAGCTTCAATATACGTTTTGTAGTCCTTCACCGCATCAGCGTAGCGGCCCATAAACCCTTCGATGAGTCCGCGGACATAATATGAATTCGGCGTCGTCGTACCGTGCAGACTGATCTGCAAATCTATCTGCGCAAGCGCCTTCGCAAAATCGCCCTTGAGAAACGATATTCGCGCGAGTTCGTGGTTTACGTACGGCAACGAAAGATCGATAGCAGCTTTCTCGAAGAAATTCTCGGCTCGCACAAGGTCATAGTGCGCCGGATCCGTGGCGTTAAAATGTCTTTCACCGTATGCAAAGGCACGCGCGGGAGTCGGATCTAGACGGTAGCGAACATCTTCATATGCGTAAGGGACGGTTCGTGGAAAAGCGCTCCACAAGAGAGCTACGCCGATAATCGCTGCACATACGACCCGAGCGATATGCCGATTTTTCACGAAGAAAAGTCGCTTTCGGTCCACCCGAGCGTCATGAGAAACTTCTTGAAATCCGGGTCGATACCTGCGAGTAATGTCGGAAATACGCCATAAAATGGCGTTCGCGCATTCATAAGAAACTTCTTGACAGGCGCGTTTGCGTACTCCTCACTCGAAAGCGGGGCAAGCACAGCACGAATATCCTCCTTCTTGCTTGCGCCATACGTTTGCGCGATGAAGAGAGCATAATAGTACCGGGCAATGCCGTCTTGCCCAGGGCCTGCGGTAGCGTACGCATCGATTGCGCTCACAAATTGCTCGTTCGCGTCGCCAAGCGAGGTATCGCCTTTCCGATTAAGAACGCCAACGACAATCGCACGCACGAGGAGCGCATACCGAAGGTCGGCGATCATCGCGCTATTTTGTCGCAAGTAAGAGACGTCTCTGTCCGCGGCTGACACCAACTGCCCTATTTTTGTCCGGTACTCTTGAATCGTTTCGGCCGATAATTTTGACTTCTTGCCTTCTTGTGGCAATTGAAGCGCATACCATTGCGCGATGCGCAGTTCCGAAATGGCAAGCGGATAGATGGAAGCGGCGTATTCATGCAAACGTCGAAGTGTCACTCCCCCCTGATTCGCAACCTGTAGCGATTTGAAAGGCTCGTCATTAAATATTTCTCTATTGAGATCAGGATTCCCTTGCTGGTATAGGTCGGCTATTTCTTCCACAGCCGCCGCGCGTCCGCGCGACGCGCGCGGGTTGTCTCTCGTCGCAACAATTTCCTTCAAGAGCAGCACGGCCTGCATATACGCGCCCGTTTGCACCGTAGCGCGGGCTATCAGGAGTTTGATCTGAAGCCGCTCATCATCATTCGTTGCAGATTGCAACGCTGTCTGATAGAGAGGCAGTGCTTCCGCAAAGCGCAACTGCCCAGACAACTTTTCCGCATCTGCAAACGAGATATTTTGAACGCTCAGCTTTTTATAGAAATCAGCGTGCGTTGCCGGTACAGCGTTATTTTGCACATACCAATACCATGCGCCAAAACCAAGCAGAACCATAACCAAAATGCCAGCCATCGCGAGAAGCTGGGACGCGCCCGCGCTATGCTGAACACCGAGAGGTCCTGATGAATCTGGTGGCATATGTTAAACAAAAATCTCAAAATTTCTTCCGGATAACTTTCCTCGCTTATCCACTGCTACCTCAATCGCCCCCACCGCCGCCTTCTCCACCTTCTGCACCTTCTGCACCTTCGCCGGTGCTACTGCCTCCTTCGCAGCTTCCCGCCCCGGTGCCCTCGCAGCTACCGCCGCTGGTGCCGCCGCAACTTCCGCAGGAACCGCTGCTGCCGCATGAGGTACCGTTGGAACCGCCTTCGCTGCCGCCGCTGGTGCCGCCTCCGGAGACGCTGCCACCGCCGCTGCCTGGTGCATCAGCGTAGGTATACGAAACTCCCGTTGCAGAAGAGGCTCCATGACCTTTACTGCCTCCTACGAGAAAGGACGCGGCGAGTGCGACAAGAGCGAGCGCGCTGTACATTGCGATTTTGATACTCTTTTTCAAAACTCCTTGCATGGAAGCAGTATAGCATCCACACAAGCCCGCTCGAATACAATGTGGATAATAAGGTGAGTATCCCCACAGAGCATAATTTCGGCATATAATTTCTGGCATGCGCGGACGTTTCGGCATACGCAGTCTGCGAAAGCAGTTCCCTTCGGAGGACGCCTGTCTGGAATTTCTTTTCAAACTGAACCACTCGAAGCA
>JACRFH010000028.1 GCA_016217975.1 Candidatus Kaiserbacteria bacterium
CTCGTTCGTGCTTGCCTAACCAGTTGAAAGAAATTATTCGTGCTTCAAGGTGACAATCTGTGTTCGCTTTCAAAACCTCGCTGGAGGAGTTTTTGCATGCCTTGAAAAGCCCACGTTTAGGGGGTTTCGTTATTCACAGTGTTTTACCTGTCGCAACTCCCCTGTTTGTCCGTACGCATAAGCAAGTACAAGAAAAATGATACTTGCGCCCAAAAGATTTACAAAACTATAGAAGACCGGAGTCGAGGCACCGATTGCAATCTTGTCCATCGTGGAGCCTATCGCCATGCAGATGCAGGAGATGAGCATGAAAAGAACAGGCTTGTTATACTTCGAATCAGAATCTTCATGGGTGTCGATAAGGAGCAAAAATGTCGCAAACACGATCGCGAATATCCCCGAGAGTCCGAGTATCGAGACGTGCTCGCCGATGATGAAGAACGATGTCGCCGCGTTGAACACAGGCACGAGTGCGAGGACGGGTGTCACATGCGAAAGATCTCCTTCGCGGATTGCGCGAAAAAGATAATACTGTTGAACTGGATATAGAATGAACCAGATCACGAGAAGCGGCCACCAGAATTGCCACGAGAGCGCAAGGAAATTGGATGGTATAGGAAAGAAGAGGAAAAGGAGAAGCGTTGGCGCGAGTGAGAAGGCTTGCTGTACGAAGCTTAAAGAAAAATTGTCGTATTGCCCCGTGAGCTTCTTGTCGTAGATGCGTCGTATCCCAAATACGAGTCCGCTCAAAAGTGCAAAGGGAAGCCACATATTGTCTTGTCCGCCCGGTAGGGATCGAACCTACGACCTTATCCTTAAGAGGGATCTGCTCTACCAACTGAGCTACGGGCGGGAACGACGATGATAATATCACGAATCATTGCCCTGTCATGGTATATTCCGCATGTTGGCCGCCTTCGGTGGACTTTCGGCGAGCCGACGGGCAGGTGGTGAAATGGTAGACACGCAAGGTTTAGGACCTTGTGCCGCAAGGCGTGAGAGTTCAAGTCTCTCCCTGCCCACTCAACTCGCAACGCTTACTCGTGGCAAGCCGCCTACTGAAAAAGATTCCCGGTGACGCCGGGGAGATTCCCCGTGCCGTCGTTGAAGCCGCCGGAATTCACGCCCAAATTGAAGGTGTTGTTTATCATGCCGATGATGCCCCAGATCGATACCATGATAAACATGCCGATGATGCCCCAGAACATGTGCTGCTTGCCTTCTTCGTGACTCGAGCTCTCATCGAGATTCCAGAGAAACTGCACAAGACCCCACAGAAACAGGAGAAATCCCGCGGCAAATACTACCTGCATGACGGGCCCGATGATGAGTCGTTCAAACTTATCGAGCACCGTGCTGAAGGCTTGCATGCGCTAGTATGGAAGCCGCGGGACGGCCGTAAGATTTAAGATATTTAGTACGACGGAGGCGGTACGGCGCGCGGAACGAGAGCCGAAGCGGTGCTTGAGATGCCGAAGGTCGCCTGCATGATGCGAAGAATTCCCCAGATAGATACCATCACGAATATCGCGATAAGCCCATAGAACATGATCTTAAGGCCCTCAGATTTCTGCTCGCCCACATTGACCAAGTATTGCACGAGTCCCCAGAAGAAAACGATGATCGCCAGCGTGATGAGGATACCGATAAGACCGTTGAGGAAACCCGCAACAAGCGATAGCGCGCCGAAAAGCCCGGCACCCGTCCCGGTGGTCGCTTGGGCCAGTACCGCAACCGGAAGTGCAAGATTAGCAAGAACAAGCGTCGAGACCCCTATAATTTTGCGCATAATTAATTGCAAGCGTGTTCAATAATTTATAAATTGCGTAAGTCTCCTAATGGTACGGGGACGGTGCCAAAAAACAAGGGCCACCCGGGTATCGTGTGGATATCGTCGTATTATCGTTTCGTCTCTTCGGCTTCGCCCGAACTTCGCGCAATCTGAATCGCAACATAGGCGGCGAGTGCGACGAGTGCAAGCGCGAGCAGCATGAGCACAAGCTGGGTGTGGAATTGCACAAATCTGATGAGTCCGAGGCCGATAACGAGCACGAACAAAATCGAGACTCCCCAGGACATAAACTGCAGCCCCTGCTCGCGGCCGGTAAGACCGAGCCGTGTGATCCAGCCGATGAAGCCTCCGACGAAGAAAAGTATTGCGGCGACCAGCATGAGGCCGACAAGCACGTTGAGGAGCCCTACTGCTTGTGCGAGTGTAGCGCCACCATCCTGTGCGCCCGCAGGAGGTGCAGCTTCTGCTCCGACAACACCGGCTGTCATAGACCCTTGTTGCGAATATCCTCGCATACTAGCCATTGATAGTCCCCGGCGGATTGCCGTTGAAGACGGTTTGCGAAAGCAGGCTCAAGATGCCCCATATCGAGACCATAATAAAAAGAGCGATAATGCCCCAGAAGAAATAGGCGCGCAGTTTCTCTGGACTGCCCTCGGTGAATGTCGACATGTTATAAAAGATCCCGTAGAAATATACGACGATCGCAAACGCGATGAGTACGACCGTCGCAGCCGAGATAAGTTTTACGACGAGTGTGGCAAGCTCGCCTAATGTCTGCGGAGCGCCTTGTGCGGCAGCAACGGCGGGAAGCAGAAAAACGATGCCCGGCAGTATGATACGAAATACTTTCATAATTAGTTCACGAGTTGGGAAACGGTGCCGTTGATAAGTGTCGCGATCACCCACGCACCGAGAATGAGAAGCGCGCCGATGATGACATACACGAAATTCTCCTTGGCTTCCGAGAGTTTGCCGGGGTTGCCTTGCGCGGATACGAATTTGAAACCCGATATCACCAAGAAAAGCGCCACGACCGGAAGTGCGAGCATCACCATCGCTTTCAGAAATCCTGCGATGAAGGTCGGAATCGTGCTGAATGCGGAGTTCAGTGGATTCTGGACACCCTGTGCAGCGGCCACTACGGGAAGTGCAACAACAGCGGCAGTTATAAGATGCGCAAGCATGAGAGATTTCTTTTTCATCCCGCGAGATGCATGTACAAGATCTTTCATAAAATTTATGACTTTTCTAATCAGTCGGTTGTTGCTCTCAACGGGATTCATGTTCCTTCGCCTTCGCCTATGATCTGCTTCATAAGCTTATCCGCCTGCGAGACAGCATCGATAATCTTCGAGCTTCCGCTCACGGTGTCTTCAATCATAGCGCGAAAGAGGTCTTCCGTCGCTACCGGATCGGGATCAAGCCACGCTCGTGAAATGATGGCCGCCTTATTGACGAGATCGGCATTCCCTTGCGCCGGAAGCGATACGGCACTTCGGAGCGCGCTCGCCATGCCTGACTGCTCCGCAAGCGCGAGCGAAACCGGCTGCTTTGCAATGAGGTAGGCGGCGGTGAGCGCGTCGGTCTGGTGCCGACTCGTGCGCGCAATGGCAATTCCATAGACCAGCGCAGTATCGAGCGTACGATCCATGGCACGAATCTGCGGCAACGGCGCCATCGCGAGATTGAGATTCGGATTGGTTTTCGCTATGTTTGCCGCTTCGCTCGCATGGCCCACGTAGAGCCCCACGTCTCCTGCAGCAAATGACGTCTGGCTCTCGGGAAGCGCACGGCTCCATGCGTATGCATCATTTGCGGGATCGGCGAATTGCGTGTAGAAACCCAGAGCGTTTTGCGACGCTGCGGCAAGCGTCGAGCCTTGTGGCGAGATAGTCGAGACGAGGACGCCGCGGGAATCGTGGCCAGTAATAGTGCCGCCCGCCTGTAAGATGAGCGTGGAGAGGATATCCTTGGCATTGTGAATATTGCGGTGTTCACCGAGCGCAACTCCGCTCTTTATGATCGAGCCGCCATCATCGCGCTTCGTCATTTTGCGCACCATGGGCGCTACCTCATCCCAGAACGCGGGAGGATTCGCATACCCGGCAGTTGCGAGCATGTCGCGATTCCAGAATAGGACGAGTGGATCTACGACGAGCGGCACTGCGATGATTCCGTCGTCGGCAAGATACGAGCTTGCGGCATCGAGAAACGCGCTTTGGAATTGCGCTTGGGGGAATGAAGAATACGGAATGTGCATCGCTTTGCCAGAATCATGGAGCGCATAGTCGCCGCGAAGGATGAACATGTCGGGGCCACCGCCCTCCGCTAGTGCCTCAGTGAGATCTCGCTCATACGTCGCTGGATCTTTGCGCACGTAGGTCACTTGTTCGAGCCTTTTATCGGCATCAATCGCCTGCTGCATCACCAGCGCGACAAGCGTATCGTCGAACGTGCCCCACATTGTGACAGGAGCAATGGCTTTTGAATTCCCGCCCGCGGTCGCGAGTGCGAAAATAAGCACGCCCGCGGCAAAAAGAGAGCCAAAGACAACGAGAAGAGTTATCTGAAAATTAGAAAGTTTTTTCATGCAATCTTGAATACGAGCCCATAGTGGTGCGCACCGGCGTCAAACTCTTTGTGCGTTCCAAATCCTGCGTCTTTGGCAATAGCGAGCGCCGCGTCTTTACTCACCACATGACTCTTGATCGGACCCATACGCCATCCGCCCGCTGGCGGAGATTCGCTCCAATCGATAATGGCAAGCTTGCCTCGAGGTTTGAGTACCCTCTTTGCTTCCGCGAGGAGTGCATCTTTGTTTTCAACTTGAAAGAGAAGGTTAGAAACAAGCACGATATCGCAGGAAGCACTGGCAAGTTTCGATCCCTGCGGTCTCTCCAGATCACCCCAGAGAATGTGCACCGTGCTTAATCCTTTTTTTTGTGCATCGTTGTGAATGCGGCGCAATAGATCTTTCTGAATGTCGATAGCGTACACTCTTCCGCTCCCAGCCATGCGCTGTGCCATCTCCATTACATACGCGCCCGAGCCTGACCCAAAATCAGCTATCGTCATCCCCGGCTCCACGCCAAGCGCTGCCACATTCCTCGCGGGATGCGCGAAACCCGCCGTATTCGGCATTGTCGAACGAGCGATATGCGCTCCCATTACGTTCAATTATATATCCTCCAGGAGTGAACCGCTGCAGGTACTGGGGAAAGAGTTTATGCGCCCGCCACTTCCTGCGCTTCAAATACTACAAACGATGCGACAGAATCGCCTTCGCGCATTTTCATGACGCGCACTCCCTGCGTGGCGCGAGAGAGTGTTGGGATTTCGTCGAGGCCCGTGCGGATGGTTTGAGATTTCTTGGACATCGCGACGAGTTCGCCGCCTTTTGAAACGAGGACTGCTGCACCAACGAGTTGCTTGGTCTTCGCGGTAATCGACATCGTCTTGATGCCACTGCCGCCTCTCCCCTGGCATTTGTATTCAGAAAGCTTGGTCTTCTTGCCGTAGCCAGTGCTTGATACAACGAGAAGCTGCGCATCTTTTGCATCCTTCGGCACAATTCCGGTACCAACAATACTGTCTCCTGCTCCAAGCTTCATGCCGCGTACACCCGCTGCTTGCCTGCCCATTTCGCGCACATCGGATTCTTTGAAGCGGATTGACTGGCCTTTGGAAGTCGTGAGCATCACATCGTCGCCCTTGCGAACGAATTGCGCGCTGATGAGCGCGTCTCCCTTGTCGAGCGTAATGCCGATAAGACCCGAGCGGCGCACTTCTCTAAACGCAACGGCTGCGGTTTTCTTTACCGTGCCGTTTCGAGTTGCCATGAAAAGAGCAACTTCGTCTTCAGCTTTTCCTCCGGAGGAGGATCCGCCTTTGGCGGACACGGCTTTAGGCATCGCAAGAATCGATGTGATGTTTTCACCTTGCTCAATCGAAAGGAAATTCATGATTGACTTGCCCTTGGTCGCGCGCTTGCCTTCCGGCACGTCATACATCTTGAGTTGGTAGACCTTGCCGCGATCGGAGAAGAACAGAAGATCGCAGTGCGCCGATGCGGTCAAGAATTGTGTGACGAAATCCTCTTCTTTGGTATCGAGATCGACAACACCGACGCCACCGCGCTTTTGCTTGCGGTATTCCGCGGGATTCGTGCGCTTGATGTAGCCGCCTTGCGTGAGCACCAAGACAGATTCTTCGTCAGCGACGAGGTCTTCGGCAGAAAGAATCGTCGCGCCCTTCTTCACTATCTTGGTGCGACGATCGTCGCCGTATTTCTCCATGATCTCGCGTGTTTCGTCCTTGATCACCGTCATGAGTTTCTTATCGCTCTTGAGAAGCGCCGTAAGCTCCTCAATCAATTTCTGCACTTCCTTGAGTTCGTCCTCGATTTTCTTGCGCTCGAGACCCGCGAGCTTTTGCAGGCGCATGTCGAGAATCGCATTGGCCTGCAATTCAGAAAATTTGAATGTCTTCATCAATCCCGCTCGCGCGTCATCCACGTCTTTTGACTTCTTGATGAGCTTGATGATCTCGTCGATATGATCGAGCGCCTTTTTGAGCCCAAGCAGGATGTGTTCGCGCGCCTTGGCCTTCTCAAGATCAAATTTCGTGCGTTTGATGACGACATCTTTGCGATGAGCGATGAAATATTCGAGAAGCGCCTTGAGCGAGAGCGTCTGCGGCACGCCATCGACAAGCGCGACGACGTTGTAGTGAAAGGCTTCTTCGAGCTGCGTGTGCTTGTAGAGATAATTCAAGACGGTCTGCGGATGCGCGTTATTCTTGAGCTCGATGACGATGCGGATGTCCTTGGTCGATTCGTCGTGGATATCACGTATGCCTTCGAGCTTCTTTTCGTGAACGAGATCCGCGATCTTGGTGATGAGATCGGCTTTGATGACTCTGAAAGGGATCGAGGTGACGATGATTTGATAGTCCCCCTTTTTGCCCTCGACTATCTCCGCGTCGCCGCGCACAACGACCGGCCCGCGGCCAGTAGTATACGCATGCCTGATATCGGTTTGATTGAACGCGATGCAGCCCGTGGGAAAATCAGGACCCTGCACAAATTGCATGAGGTCCTCGGTCGTCGCGTCGGGATTTTCTATTAAGTGAATCGCCGCCCCACACACCTCGCGCAAATTGTGCGGCGGGATGTTGCTCGCCATGCCGACGGCAATACCGAGCGTGCCGTTGAGCAGAAGATTTGGGATCGCGGCGGGAAGCACCGTTGGCTCTTGCTTGGTGTTGTCATAATTCGGGCGAAATTCCACCGTCTCTTTTTCAATATCGCGCATCATTTCGCTGGCAAGCCTGCTCATCTTGGCTTCCGTGTATCGCATGGCCGCTGCGTTGTCGCCGTCGATCGAGCCGAAGTTGCCCTGGCCGAGGATCAGCGGATAGCGCATCGTGAAATCTTGCGCGAGCTTTACCATTGCGTCGTATACAGATGCGTCGCCGTGCGGGTGATATTTGCCCAAGACTTCTCCTACCACGGTCGCAGATTTGCGCGTCTTTGCGGTGGCCGTGAGACCGACATCCTGCATCGCATAGAGAATGCGCCGGTGTACGGGCTTGAGTCCATCGCGGACATCTGGGAGGGCGCGTGCGGTGATCACTGTCATTGCGTAATCGAGATACGACTCGCGCATCTCTGTCGTGATCGAACGTGCGATCACTCCTTTGTGGGGCTGCGGCGCGGGAGATGATGTTTCCGGAGTGCTTTTTCGCGCCATAGAGGTCTCACATTATAGCAAAAACACGAGATTTCGCCACTCATTGCGAAGAAAAATTATGAGGAAAACTACCTAATCTCGACGACTCCTGCTCCCGCTGTTTGCGACGTACTTTGCAATGCAAGATTATGGATGTTGCGTACAAAAAAGAACAGCCACCCGATGAAAAGTACAAGCGTGATGCTTGCCGCAAAGATAAGAGCTACGGCGCGCCGCTCGTGCCTGGGCCTACCTTTCAGACTTTCTATGGTTTGCAGAGTGCGATGCACCACCATCTTAGGATGATAACACGACGACTTCGTTCTGTTTGTCGCTCACGTCGCGAGGCTTGATAGTGAGTTTGTCGACGGCTTTTGTGCCCTCGGCGCCCGCTTCTTTGAGAAATTGTTTGAGTGACTTGTCGTCGTACATGATGGGGATGACGATCTTGGCCTCGAGCTTCACTGCAAGCTTTTGTGCGTCGGACGGTGTGAGCATCTTGCCACCGCCAACCGGAATGATGAGCACGTCGGGCTCGTCCATTTCCAAAAGCTCTTTTGGGAGTTCAGAGGTGCCGAGTGCGCCGAGGTACAACACACTTAGCCCGTCGAATTTGATCGAGTACACCGTATTGATGAGATCACCTTCCGATGACTTCGACGTGGGAAATCCTGATGCAGTTATTTCCTTGATTTCATATTCTCCTGCGCCATAGACGACGAATGGTCTTTTATCACCACGGCTCGCCTCGTCGGCGCCGTTCATGTCTGGATGATTGAGCGGAATGAATGCCACATCGGCGCCAAAATTGGTTGCCTTGAAATTCTTTGAGTCTTTTGAGACCGGCCCGAATACGACTGTCGTGTCCCCTGCGGAGGCCCGTATGCATGCGCCTGTGTGATAGGTGAGAATCATGAGCGAAAAGTATACCTTGCGCAGAAGGCTAATACAATATATAGTGTGGGTCGCCCCAAGGGGCATGTTTTTTAACAGCTAGTTCGGATAAAAACGTACGGGTATTAATAGAGCGAAGAGCTCCACCGTAGGTTCCGACAACAAAATGGTAACAGCAACAGATGAACGCGACCCACGAGTAGAGATGGACGAAGATATAGTAGAAGCGAAAAAGGGGCCGATGGAGGAGATGCTTGCGAGCTCGCCCGCGCGCCCTGAAATTGACGACGTTGTCGAAGGCCCCGTAGTGGCTATCGGCCGCGCGCGAGTATTTGTCGATCTCTCGCCATATGGGACCGGCATTATTTATGGCCGTGAATATCTCTCGGCCCGCGATTCTCTCAAGAATGTAAACGTCGGCGACATTGTGACCGCCAAGGTCGTCGGATCCGACAACGACGAAGGCTATATAGAATTGTCGCTGCGCGAAGCACGCCAAGCACTCATCTGGGGCGAGGCGGAGACGGCGATGCAAAAGAAAACGTCATTCACGCTTGCGATCACCGATGCCAACAAGGGCGGCCTTATCATCGCGTGGAACGGCATCCAAGGATTTCTTCCCGCTTCGCAACTGGCAGCCTCGCACTATCCGCGCGTGCCTGATGGCGATAAGGACAAGATCTTTGTCGAGCTCAAGAAACTTATCGGCACCTCACTCGATGTGCAGATCATCACTGCCTCGCCCAAGGAGCAGAAGCTTATTTTCTCCGAAAAAGGTGCTGGCTCATCGGAGAGGGCAAATCTCGTCGAGAAATATCATGTGGGCGACGTGCAGGAAGGTGTCGTCACTGGCGCCACAGAATTCGGCGTCTTCGTGAAGCTCGAAGATGGGCTTGAAGGTCTCGTGCACATCTCGGAAATGGATTGGGCGCTCGTGGAGAATCCAAAATCGCGCTACAAGGTTGGTGAAAAATTGAGCGTGAAGGTGATCGAAATCAAGGAAGGCAAGATTTCACTCTCGATCAAAGCGCTCAAGGACGATCCGTGGAAAGCTGCAGCAGCAAAATACGTCAAGGATCAGAAAGTGGATGCAGTTGTCATCAAGTACAACAAGCATGGCGCGCTTGCTTCGATCGAGGAGGGCGTTGCAGGCCTCGTGCACATTTCCGAATTCGCATCAGAAGCGGATCTGCGCGCAAAATTGGAACTCGGCAAGGTATATCCGTTTACGATTACTTTCTTCGAACCCAAAGATCGCCGGATGACCTTGAAGCCTGCGAATTAATCACACCTTCGTCTCGCTCTGGAAACGTCATTTGTCCGAGGTTCGACCTCGGACACCGTGAGTGTCAGTTTGTGGTGTAGTATAATTTGGCAATGACGCGACAAATCGAGTTTGCGAGCGATGAGTTGTATCACATCTACAATCGCGGTACCGAGAAGCGCATTGTATTTCTTTCCCGCTGGGATTACGACCGCTTCCTGACGCTCCTTTATCTTTGCAATCAGGAGGAGCGAATAGACGAGCGTCTCAACAGGCATACTTTGGCGCAAGCATTGGAGTTGCCCCAAGGTTCACCGCTTGTGAATATCGTTGCCTATTGCCTGATGCCCAATCACTTCCATCTTGTGCTGCGCGAAATCAGCGGGAGCGGTATAAGTCGATACATGCAGAAGGTCATCACGGGCTACACCATGTATTTCAATAAAAAGTATGATCGAAGTGGTGTCTTATTTCAGGGGAAATTCAAAGCGGCTCATGCAAAGGATGATCGTTACCTCCAATACCTCATGGCATATGTACATCTGAACCCGACTACACTGACTAACGTATTTGAGAAAGACAAACTCTCATCTACGGTACGATCATTAAAACAATATCGATATTCGAGCTATCTGGACTATATAGGCACAAAGCGTCCGGAAAACAAATTGGTAGACATGTACGCGCTACCTGGATATCTTTCAGGCCCAAAACATTTCAAGAAACATATCAAAGAGTGGCTCGATCTGAAACTGGATTAACTCAAAATGTCCGAGGTCGGACCTCGGACACGCAGGTTCGTATCTCGTGGTATAATATGATTGGCGATATTTTCAATACACATCGATATCTTGTATACTCTTTCAATGGACAAAGAACCCGCTCCGCTAACAGAAAAGCAACGTCAGCGAATTGTTGGCGTCATTAGAAATCTTGTTTCTGGTGGAAGTGCGAGGTCAGAAACAAGCAAGGCAGTGCAACGCCATTTGCGAGAACTGAATTTTAAGTACCCAATAATGGTCATCTTCTCAAGTAAGAAAAACAAAAGCGAGGATCGCGTACAAGCACGTGACGAAAATCATTTTCTTGATCTTCTTCGGTATGGTCCCGAAGCGGACGGTCTCAAAGATTCTAGTACAGACATGGTCCCAGAAATGATCCTACACCGATTGTCATATCCAAGGCGACCTCATGAGTTCATTGTCAATGTAGAACTGGACTCTAGCGATTGAACTCATTCATCGCCATCATTGGTCCTTGATTAATAGTTGCGGTTATCGCTTCACTTGTGCGCTTGAAAATCTTTTTCAGGTCGTCTAGTTCTGATGGTTTAAACTTTTGGAGAATGAATTTTAGGACGGCACCTTCCCCATGCGGTTTTTTGGCGACGCCTTTTGCAGTAGCAGGCGAGACGCCGATCCTGATGCGTGTGAATTTCTTGGTTTTGACCGCGCGCATGACGCTCTCGAGTCCTTTGTGCCCGCCAGATCCCCTATCAAATGACATTTTCATGACTCCGAGCGGCAAATCGAGGTCGTCATAGACCACAATCATCTTCTCGGCCGCTTTTGCGCTCCCTCCTTCGCGGCGGGCAGGCTTTACATACTTCAAAACTGCGCTTCCCGACTTGTTCATAAATGTATTGGGTAACAAACATATAGTAGTGCCAACTTTTGCGACTGTCGCATTCGCTTTTTTGTCTTCTTTCCACTCTTCGACACCGTTTTGTTTTGCAAAATGCATCACGGCCATCCTGCCTGCGTTGTGCCGCGTGCTTTCGTACTCGCTTCCGGGGTTCCCAAGACCAACAATCACCCAAGTCATAGTCGCAAGTATCATCCACACGCGCGAAAGTAGCAAGTGAATACACATTTACTTGACTCGGGATGCACAGCTAGTAGAATGCCGTGTACATGCCTGATTCGGTGATGCAAAAAGAAAGTTCACCGGACTCGTCGATCGAAAACGATCGTTCTTTGTTCTCTTATGCGCTCATTGCGCTCGTTTTGGCACTCATCATTCGCTTCTTTATAGCGACACCCTATATCGTGCAAGGAGCATCGATGGAGCACGTCTTCGAAAATCACGATTATTTGATCATCGATAGGCTTACGTACGATGTTTCTACTCCCAAACGAGGCGATGTGGTCGTCTTTGGACTTCCGCAAGAGACCTCGCGCGACCTCATCAAGCGCGTGATAGGGCTTCCGGAAGAGACAGTCGTCCTTTCTGGGAAAGCTCCCGATGTCACCATCATTAATGCTACTCATCCCAATGGCTTCAAGCTCGATCAGTCGTATCTTTCAGCTGAAAATCTAGGCGGCTCAACAAATATGCGTGTGACACTTGGGCCCGATGAATACTTCGTGCTCGGCGACAATCGTCGTGTCTCTTCGGACTCGCGCATTTGGGGAGTCTTGCCGCGCAAAGACATTGTCGGCAGGGTTTTCGTCAGATTATTCCCGTTCAGCATGATCTCACTCTTTCCCGGAAAAGCTCACTATCAGGATTAACACAATCCAATGATACGTATACGCGATACGCGACACTCTTCGACGGCAAGCCTCTTGGGGGACGCAGTGCAGATTGCCGAGTACTACGGTTTTGTTCCGCTCGAGAGTCTCGAACGAAACGAAACACTCACGAGAAAACCACCGGCGACTGCTGAAATCGAAGAACAACTCAACTTCGCCAGGCGCGATGAGCGTACACTCCCCTCGATCGCGCGCCGAATCGCACTTTCGACGCGAAAAATCGGAAACGCGATTTTTGCGTGGCGCGTTGTGCAATCCGGTGTCTCACTTCCGGGCGTCTCTCTTGAGCTTCACGTAATCGGACACGCTTCGGCCATGGCCGAAGCGCTTCTCATCGTCGTCGGAAATGCGATTGCCGAAGCCGCGGGCCTTGCAACGCGCGTACTTTCCATCAACAACATTGGCTCAAGCGAATCATCCGGCAGATACGTGCGCGATGTAAGCGCCTACTTGCGCAAACACATCGAATCGATCTCGCCGACGCTGCGCCCGCGTGCAGCGCACGATCCGATCGGCACTTTAGTGCAGCTTATCGAGCGCGGGCACCCCGCGATCTCGCGCGCACCGCAAGCGATGGAATATCTCACTGAAGACGAGCGCAAACGTTTCTGGGAATTTCTTGAATATCTCGAAGTGTTTGGCCTGCCGTATGAATTGAGCGGGCATGTCCTCGGGAGCCGCGATGTGTGGTCAAATTCTCTCTATGAAATTTCAACGGTCGATATGGAGACACAGGCACGCATTCCGTTTGCCTTTGGCGGCCGCTATGATCCGGTGATGAGCAGATTTGCCAGGCAGCCGGAGAGCGCGGCGATGATAGGCATCACTGTGGAGAGTCGGGGCGGCGTACGCCCTAAAAAGGCGGCGCGCTCAACTCCTGGGATCTTTTTTGCGCATCTGGGGATGGAAGCGAGGCGGCGTGCGCTTTCGGTGATGGAGAACTTACGGCGTTCTGAAATACCCGTGCACCAATCGCTTACCTACGAGCGCCTCGGCGATCAGATGGCCACGGCGCGCGCGCTCGCAGTACCCTATATATTGATCATGGGACACAAAGAGGCCGTTGAGAACGCAATACTGGTACGCGAAGTCGCCACCAATTCACAAGAGCAAGTGCCGCTTGACGATCTCGCCAATTATCTGAAGCGCCGCCGCATGGGAAGCCGCGAAATCCACGCGTAACTTTTATCTTGCGGCTAATGGACTGACGTGGTATATTCACGCCTACATGATAAACGCAGAAGTGACCAAGAGCGGAAGCGAAAGCGCGCTCTCTACCATTCGCAAATTCAGCCGCAAGGTGCAGAGCACTGGCCTCATCAAGAATTCCCGCAAGCGAAGGTACTACGAGCGCGATATGTCTAAGGCGGTAAAGAAAAAGCGCGCACTCAAGCGCATCAAGAGCCATTCTGATTTCCGCAAGCTTGTAAAAGAAGGCAAGGCCGAGGAAAAACAGCATCGCCGCTCATTCCGCGATGCCGCCCCAACTCCCCGCCCGGCCACCTCCGGCAGCGGCCTCGGCGAAAACACTCCTATCGCTCGTTAGTTTTTCAATGCTCGATATTCGACGTACTGTACGCTCTGCGCCATCGCTCCCTTACGAGGAGATCACTACAGCCGTTCTTGGAAAAAACTACGACCTGTCTCTCCTCATCTGCGGCGACTCGCTTGCTCGCACGGTGAATATGAAATACCGCAGGAAGAGCTATTCACCCAACGTCCTCTCCTTCCCCTATTCCAAGATCGAGGGCGAGATATTCCTCAATGTGCGCAAGGCTAGCCGCGAAGCGCGTGTGGGAGGCATCTCAGACCGCGCCCGAATGGCCCTTTTATTTGTCCACGGTTGCTTTCATTTGAAGGGGTATCGTCATGGGCGTACAATGGAGCGCGAGGAGGCCCGCGTTTTGCGCAAGTTCGGATTCGAGTGAACGCCGCGCAAGCTTCTCTCTTGCGCACATGGCACAAAAAACATACACCGGCATCGACATAGGCACGTACCATGTAAAAGTGGTCATCGCTGCCGCACCAGAATCCCCCGACTCACCGATGCAAATACTTGGTAGCGGCACCGCAGGCTCTCGGGGCATGCGACACGGCTACATCATCGACGTGAAGGAAGTGGGCAAGAGCGTGCGCGAGGCCATGTCGCGCGCAGAGACTGCTGCCCGCATACGGGTGAGTCACGCGCGCGTCGCGGTGGGCGGCGTAGGGCTCGACGAAGTGAGATCGAGCGGTGATGTCACGCTCACAGCTTCGGGCGGTATCGTCACGACAGATTTGATGGAGCGAGCCGTGCGCGAAGCAGAAAAGCGTGCCGCATCCAAACTCATCAATAGAAGCGTGATCCATGCGATACCGCTCGAATATCGCCTCGACGGCGAAAAAGTATTTGGCAAACCCCTAGGCCTCCAAGGCACCAAGCTCGTCGTCGATGTCCTCCTCATTACGATGCTCACCAAACATCACGACGACATTCTTGAGGCAGTCGAAAGTGCGGGCGTGGAAGTCGAAGGTGTCATGGCATCTCCCGTTGCCGCGAGTTTTGTGACACTCTCCAAGGCGCAGAAAACCGCAGGTGTCGTCCTTGCCAACATCGGTGCCGAGACACTCTCCGTCATCGTCTACGACAATGACACACCCATATCGGTAAAAGTTTTCCCTGTTGGCGCGGCAGATATCACTGAAAAGATCGCGCTCACTTTCCAGATGCCGCTTCCCGAAGCCGAGCAGGCAAAGCGCGGCGCGGTATTGGGTGGCGACGTTCCGGGGAGAAAAATCCAATCGCTTATGAGCGCGCGCCTCAAAGAAATGTTTACACTGGTGAATGCGCACTTGCGCACGATCAATCGTCAGCGTCTGCTTCCTGCGGGCATCGTCATTACCGGTGGCGGCTCATCAATTGCAAGTGCTTCCGACGTCGCACGCACCATTCTAAGATTGCCTTCACAAGTCAGCGTCATCGGCTCCTTGGCGCGCTCGTCATCAATAGACGCCACATGGGCTGTCGCATACGGCCTCTGCAGATGGGCATATGCAGAAGAAATTTCGGGCAAAGGCCATTCATTAAGTGAAGTATTAAAAGGAGGATGGGATTCCCTGCGAGGCGCGTTCAAATCGCTCCTCCCCTAGAGCTTTTCACCTCACATATTACGCATCAATACCGGATTTCAATCAACTTTCAGAGCTCCCCCCTTGTGATATAGTGGCCCGACTATGCCCGGTAGAACAATTTCGAATCGCCTTGATATGGGTCTCCCGGCACATAGTTCCAGTAGCCTAATTTCGTCGTATTTTCGCACATACTCAAATATGACAGCGGCAAGAATTATTCGAAATTGTACTGACCGGGTATGACAAAGCTGGTCAAGCCCGATGTGGAATCTTTTGCAAGAATTCGAGTGATAGGCGTAGGCGGCTCCGGCGGCAACACCATCAATCACATGATGTCGTCCAATGTGGCGGGCGTCGATTTCATCGCGATTAACACCGACGCGCAAGATCTTGCGAAATCAAAAGCGAGGAAGAAGATACACATCGGTAAAACTCTTACCCGCGGCCTCGGCACAGGCATGAACTCTGATATGGGCAAACAGGCTGCAGAGGAAACGCGCGAAGAAATTCAAGAAGCGGTCAAGGGGAGTGATATGGTATTCATCACCTGCGGCATGGGCGGAGGCACCGGTACTGGTGCCGCACCAGTCGTCGCAAAACTTGCGCGAGAGCTAGGAGCACTCACCGTCGGCGTCGTCACTCGTCCCTTTGCTTTTGAAGGACAGCAGCGCATGCGCCTCGCCGAGCAGGGGCTTACCGAGCTGAAGAAGGCCGTCGACGCGTCAATTGTGATTCCTAACGACAAATTACTCGCGATCGTGAGCCGTGAGACCGGCATCAAGAACGCATTTGCAATGTGCGACGACATTTTGAAGCAAGCGGTCGAGGGAATCTCGGATTTGATCACGCAGACCGGTATTATCAATGTCGACTTCGCCGATGTGCGCACCATCATGCAAAATGCAGGCTCGGCGCTCATGGGTATCGGCACCGCCATCGGCGAGAAGCGTGCAGAGGCTGCCGCGCGTGCCGCAATCAATTCTCCGCTCCTCGAAGTCTCCATTCACGGGGCAAAAGGTGTCCTCTTCTCGGTTGCGGGAGGCGATGATCTTGGCATGCTCGAGATCCAAGATGCCGCCAATGTTATTACCGAAGCAATCGATCCGGAAGCCAAAGTCATCTTCGGCGCGATCCAAGACGAGAGCCTCAAAAAGGGCCAGGTCCGCGTCACCGTCATCGCAACAGGATTCCCCGAGTCGTCACTCAGAAGTGGTGGCCTATTCCCTGGCACTACACGCCTGAGTACGGTTTCGAAAAAAGACCAAGACGTACCTCCTGCTGCACCAGTGCGCGTCGTACGCGATGAAAAAAAGGAAGAGCAATCAGAGCGACCCATCGCACGCGACCCGTTCCGCATTGCCGATCATATGCCGCGCCAGAATCCCCCGCAGCCAGCGACACCAGGTGCAGACGACGAAGCATGGGGAGGACTACCGTCCTTCTTGCGAAGGAAGTAAATAGTGATTAGAGAGAAGTGAACAGGAAATGCATAATCCTGTGGTATCCTGCTGTTCTCTGTTCACTTTTTACTTTTCTATGTATGATCTGATTATTGTCGGAGGAGGCCCTGCGGGCGCAGCTGCTGCGGTGTACGCGGCGCGCAAACAATTGAAGACCGTACTCATCGTCCAAGAGTGGGGCGGGCAGAGCAACGTCTCGGCCGACATTCACAACTGGATCGGAACGCCATCGATATCCGGTGCTGATCTCGCTAAGGCGTTGAAAGGACATTCGGAAAAACACGTTGGTGACTATCTTACGATCAAATCTCCTGCGATGGCAACGGGCCTCTTTGCGGCAAACGACAAGGTATCGGTGACAACAAATAAGGGAGAAATACTTGAAGCAAAGGCACTTTTAATCGCATCGGGAAGCAGCCGCCGCAAACTCGATGTGCCGGGAGCAGCCGAGTATGACCAAAAGGGCCTCACCTATTGTGCGTCATGCGACGGCCCGCTTTTTGCTGGCCAAGATGTGGCGGTCGTGGGCGGCGGTAACGCCGGGTTTGAATCAGCGCTCCAACTCCTCGCCTATTGCAAGACCGTCTATCTCTTGAATCGTACCGAGGCTTTCAGGGCCGATGAAATAACGGTCGCGGCCGCAAAAGCACATCCAAATATGCGCATTATTATGAATGCGGTACCGGCGGCCGTGGAAGGTGCGCAATTTGTGTCAGGCCTCCGATATAAGGATGCACACACAGATGAAGAAAAGAAACTCGACGTAACCGGTATTTTCGTCGAGATAGGACTACTGCCTAATACCGGATGGCTCGGAGAGACCGTAAAATTGAACGCGATCAAACAAGTGGTAACGGACCCGATGACCCAGCGCACCTCGCACCCACGCATCTGGGCCGCGGGCGATTGCACCGACGGCCTCTATCATCAAAACAACATCGCCGCGGGTGACGCCGTGAAAGCACTCGAGGATATTTATATGACTCTCAAGAGGTCGTGATGCCAAGACTTTTGAGTTTCTCGAGGTAGCGCAAAACGGCATGCACATAGGCGGCGTGACTCCAGGTGAGGGGTGCGGCAGATATCTGCGCACCCGTATGAGGATCCAACTGCTCGGAGAGCACGCCCGAGGGCTGTGCGTGCTTCGCGGTCCAAGTAAAAATATCTCGTACCTTCTCCAAATCTGCGTCGCTCTTTGCGCGAGCTATTAAGTATCGCGCATACCAAAGCGTCGTCATGATCCACGGATTACCCGCCGATTCCCTATCTCGACGATAATAATTGTCCCCTTCATACCGAGCAAGTCCACCAACAGATATGCCGAGAGAGAGACGCCTGACGCTTATCTCAAACGCACGAATAAGTCGCTCGTCATCCGGTGGCAGGATTTCAAATGCATATATCCCATATGCACTCGATATGTCCAGCGTCTTGTCTTTCGTTATAGTCTCTCCTTCTCTGTCAATGTGCTTTATAAAGTAGCCTTCTTTCTCGTCCCATAAATTTGCGAGAATGCCGTCACGCACTTCTTCTGCGGCAGAGCGATACCGCTCCTCGTTATTCTTCTTGTTGATGATGTTCGACAGCTCTGCTGCCGCGCTCAAGGCCCCGTATACGACAGATGCGGTGAATGTCGAGCTGCCGCGCTTTTCTTCCCATACATCGTACGAAGAAAGAGGAAGCCCGGTCGTGGGATCACGATACGAGACGAGAAAATCCGCCGCTTTCTCGATGAGCGACGTGTACAAACTTTCTATCATTTCGACATCATGGCTGTGCGTGTAGTGATTATGGAGCGCGCACAACACAAGCGCGGTTTCATCTTCTTGAATGGGCAATTCCGAATGGCCATTCCTGATCCATGGATGCCACGAACTCCCGAGAGAGCGATCGGGAAGATATTTGTGCATAAAGTAACCATCCTTGGATATTGTCTCCTTGCAAAAATCAAAAAAACGCGACGCCGTCTCGGTGTCTCCCACCTGACCGAGCGCCATCGCCGCATAGGCAGCATCGCGTGGCCAAACATATGAATAGGTATCGAGTCCGTATTGCAACATGTCGGAATCTAAGGATGCAATAATGCCCCCGCCGCGATCTACGTGAGCGCGCACATACATAAGGCTTTTCTTGAAAAGCGCGATATGCGCAGGCTGCAATCCATGGAAACCGTGCGATCTTGAATCGAGCCACGTCTTCCAATACGCGGCAGTGGTCATCAGAAGATTCTCCGGCGTCTCTTTCTTGAGATAGCTGTCCAACTCGCACGCATCGGGAATACTCTCGGCCGCTACTATCCAATACTCGACCGTTCGCGATTGCTGCGGCGCATACTGCTCATAAAATCCGACGGTTGAATCCGCCGGTCCATGCTCAATAGGATTCTTGCTCAATTGCCCATCTTCTGCATCCTTGTGCGTGCCCTCATGCCCGGCGAAATTAGCAAGGCCCGTCGCATAATCCTGAAATGGTGCGCCATCTATCGTGCCGCCGATGAGAAAAACCCTGCGGCCTTTGTAGTGCACGATCGAATGACTTTCCGGATCGTAGTACGCGGTATCTCCCCCGTGTGATTTGTAGATTTCAAATTGGTGACCGACATACAGTTTTATTTCTCTACCTCGTGCTCCGTCGTTTCTGATCGTGATATGTCGAAGAAATATGGCATGATCGTGGCATACGGCATCGGCAAATTCGAGTGACACCTGGAGCCTCGGATGAAGCGCGTGGATGCGACTTATGAGCGCCTCTTCCTCGCATCCCACGCGTATCTGCCAATTTCTATCGTGTGAGAGCCAGCTCATTTCACCATCGACCCAAATGCCAACGCGGTGGACGTAGTGCCCCCGCACATGATCCTCAAGCCCCACATGCGGATAATAAATATCGCGCACGGCAGCCTTGTCATCAAGCGCTACGCACAATTCGCCGTTGGAAAGAACAATCGAGCGGGACATAGATGAAAATAGTATACACTAGTGCGATGCAGCATTTTCGCTCTCCATATGGATCAATATTGCTCACAGACGAGCGCAAGCGGCATATCCTTGAATTTCATCCTGAAGTGAGAATGTATCTGCGATACTTCGTAGATACTCTCGCGAAGCCTGAATATGAAAGTCGTTCCGTGCACGATGCCGCGGTCGTCATTTGCTACCAATATATACCGCGACGAAAGCGATATCTGGCGATCGTCGTAAAGACGGGGACGAGACCCTTCATCCTGACCGCCTATCTTGCGAGAAAACTGAAACAAGATACACTATGACCATGCTTAAGTACTTCTACGACAAAGAAGCAGATATCTTTTACTTCTCCCAGGGCACGCCAAGCGCCTTTGATCAGACCATCGAGGCTGGCGATGATGTACTCTTGCGTATAAGTCCTCGCACGAAACGCGTGCGTGGATTTACGCTCCTCAATGCGTCGCGCAAGACGAGAAATGCTCCGACTGGAGTACCCTTCACTCTCGTCCCGAATGTCTCCGTGCGAGCTTAAGGTCTGCGCACAACTCCCCTTGGTAGAACGGCAGAACAGAAGACACTTATTTCTTTTTAGGTCTTACTTTCCGAATGCCGACGATCATTGAGAGAGATATCAGGTGCCAGGCACGACTTTCTTCTCCTGATCCCGGAGCGCCGCGAACCAGAAATCTTCCGTTATCAACCTCAACAAAAACACGGTCACCTGCGCTGCGCCAGACACGCCTCTCGAATGTCCCGGTTTTCTTGTTTATATTGGGAGCTCGTTCTTTTATGCGCAATTCGAAATTGTCGCCTGGCACTATACCTGCCACCTGAATAAGATCATCAACGCGCGCCATATCTTGAGCGGTTTCAAGATTATAATCAGAGCGTTTTTTACCATAGCGACTGTCGAGACTATATGAATCTTTCGCCGCATCAGGGTCCATATGCATTCGAGTGATCTCCGAACGCGGACCGTTCTTCTCATTCTTAGGATCTGAATCCATATTAGAGATTGCGCTTCTCCAGGCGCAATCTAAGATCCGAAAGGGCATTCATATATGCAATGTAGGCGTCATAGGGTGATTCATAGGGAGAAAAATAGGCATGCACGTCGCCATCGGCGAACCATTTGGTGCACATGTAATAGAAGTGATCCGACGTCTGGAGCTTGCGCCAATCGTCCATGATCTTGTGGTCGTTGGCAAGAAGCACCGGCTCCTCAAGATCGTAGATCGCTTTGATCGCTGCTTCTTGCATTGGGTTCCCCACCCAAGCGGTAAGATCACGATCGGTGTCGGCCCAGGTGACGATGTGCGGCATGTCAATCTCGCCTTTATGATCATGCGCACGGATCACTTCCGATGGCGTCCGGAATTTAAGCTCGGGATTCTTGAAGACCTCTTCGGGGAGATGCTCGAGAAAACTGAAAATACCGGTGGCTTCCCATTGATGCTCGCCGAAAGTCTCATAATCCATAAAGAGGTTTACGGTATCGCCCTCCGTCGCGGAGAGCCACGCGCCGAATTTCTCGGCCGTGAGCGGCCACTCGCTCCAATCGCGAGATGAAAAGCGAAATGCCACATCGTCGGAGAGTTTGTAATTCTTGAGAAGCAACTTGATTTTCGATGCGCCTGCGGGTTGGTAAACATAATTGGGACTCTTCCAGCCCAAGATTGGATCCCAACCTTCCGCCAAGATGCCGTCGTAGCCTGCCCTCTCTGCCCAAGAACCCAGGTCATTTCTGTATGAAAGTTCGGTATTGCGAAACACTCTGGGCCAGTACCCGAAGAGTCGTTGGATGAGGGAGCGGTGGTGCGACACCTGGCGCTCAAATTCGGGAAGTGAGTAGAAAAACGCGAGCGAATGATAGTACGTCTCTCCCAATACTTCGGCTTGCCCCGTATCAAGCACGGCTTTAAAGAGTGCGAGGGCATCCGGAGCATACCGCTCAAGCTGTTCCAAGACAACTCCTGAAAATGAGAAACTCACGCGCATCTCGTGATGTTTTTTGAGCAGGTCGAGAAGCAACTGCGTCGTGGGGACGTAGGATTTGCGTGCGACCTTCTCGATGATGCGGCGATTATTGAGATCGGTGTCGGAGCGGTCGTTGAAATATTCTGGATCATTGCCGATATCAAACACGCGATAGCGCTTGACGCGATACGGCTGGTGAACTTGAAAATAAAAGCAGACTGATTTCATAAAAAGCGTATAGGGTATAGGGTATAGGGTATAGCTAAACGCAAAAACGCTCGGTCGCAGGCCGTTGACATCGCATCATTATACAACCTACGCGGTCAATTCATGGATAATGCTATCCACTTTTTGAGCCGCGCTCTCCCAGGTAAGGCGATCGGCTTCACGAATGCCATTCTTGGAAAGTGAACTCGAGAGCGGCGCGTGCTTGAGTGTCGAGAGAATCTTATTGGCCATCTCATCGATATCCCAAAAATCGGCCTTGAGCGCATGGCGCACCACTTCCGATATCCCCGACTGCTTTGAAACTAATACCGGAACTCCAAGCTTCATAGCTTCAAGTGTCGAGAGACCGAAAGGCTCTGAGACGGAAGGCATCACAAAAAGATCAGCCGCCGCGTACATTTCATGACGCTCATGTCCTCCAACAAAACCCGTGAAAAGTACTTTGTCGGAGATACCGAGCCGTGCCGCGAGATCCATCACCTGTGACTCCATATCCCCAGACCCAGAAAGCACAAAAAGTACCTTATTGTTGCGCTCGCTTACACGCTTTGCGGTGCGCACGAAATAATCAGGGCCTTTTTGAAGGGTAATTCGCCCGAGAAAAAGAACCAATTTATAGCCAGCGTGTTTGAGCTGTCGCAGACGCGGGAGCGCGCCACTTCCTGTAGGCGCCGTCGATTCGTCGATACCATTGTGAACCACACGGATCTTTTCTGCTGGTATCCCATATTCCCGCACGATGAGATCCTTGGTGAATTGCGACACCGCAATAACGACATCCGCAGCCTGCATTCCTTCTTTTTCCAATTCGTACACCTGTTCGTTGATGCTCTCTTTATTCCACCCCGCCTTCGCCGAGGCTTCGGCGGGCACAGCGCATCTATCAAATTCAGTCGCGTGTACATGCACGATGAGCGGCTTCCCAGTCGCTTTTTTGGCTTCGACACCAGCACCAAACGAGAGCCAATCGTGCGCATAGATGATGTCGAATTGTTCCTCAAGTGCGATCTCTCTACCTGCCTGAGCATAACGCAAGACCTCTTCCATCAAGTCAAAACCGTATACCTCTGGCCGTGCATACTTTTTGTTCCACGCATACGCTCTCACAGGCGAGTTGATGATGCGCGCCGCGATTTCCGGAATGTCTGCAAAAACCATTTTTACCCACGGCGCTCCCACATCGAGCTTTTTCGGCATTACAAACAACACCGACGCGCCCAAGCTTGTCATGGCACGCGTGAGTCCATAGCATGCCACTCCCAACCCTCCGCTATGGTGCGGAGGAAATTCCCAACCAAACATCAAAACGCGAGTTTTCATGGTTTACGCAACATCTTCACGCCATTGTACCACCGGCGTGTACAAATTCTTCCGTCATGAAAAAAATGGCAAGGTTCAACCTTGCCATTTCGAGATCAGAGTTAGTACTCACAATGCTGCCGATCAATTTGAGACAGGCCACTCGGTCTCAGGAAGATTTAGTGCCCCCGCTATTGTTCTAAGTTTGTGCTGAACTCTCAATACTCGTGCTTTCTCGGGACTCATGGCAGCTTTATCGAGCGTCTTATCTACGTCGGCCGTCGCCTCTCTTATTCGTACATATTCAGCCTTCATCTCCTGTTGGACAAACATATCCATATTCGGTTCACAGCGATCAGACAAGGCATTTACTTCCTGAAAAAGTATTTCCAGTGTTCCACTTTCTCCTGTATTTGGTTCTTGTTGCATAATTATTATTCGTCGAGATTTTCAACTTGGTCAAACCAGTCACTTACTGATCCGATGACAAGATTTCCTTCGGCGCGCTTATTAAGTTTGCTCCAAAATTGACTTCGCTCATCATCTGGCAAAGCATCAACCTGATCTTTAACGCGCTTTAACTCTCGTAACATTTCCCTTGCCTTATTCTCAAGCCCCTTAATCATGCCGTCAAAATCTGGTCCTTTCGGTGCTTCGTTCGACATAAAGTAAAAAACTAGTCTTGTATGAGTGAATAGTTGCACATCCGTTAATTTCGTCAACTTCTCATCCGAGGTTCTTCGTGTCCGAGGTTCGACCTCGGACACCAAGAGCTGATTTTTGTTGTGTAATATCTCAATAAACATGGACTACGAATGCTGCAGAAACTGATATACCTTTGGTGGATGTCATGTTTGTGCTAACCTCTCCTGATGCCGCTTCCTCGTGCCCTACTTTTTGACCTCGATGATACGCTCGCGGAGAGCTTTGAGTTACCGACGCCCGAGATTATAGAGCGCGTGATGCGCATGCTCGATCAGGTGCCCGTTGCCATCATCACTGGTCGCGATTTTCCGTGGATGGAGAGGAGTTTTTTGCCGGCCTTGACACTCGCTCCGCATGTCGACCGATTCTTTCTCTTCCCAGAGGGTGCCGCGCAATGTCTCCAGTGGAACGGCACCACATGGAAAGACTGGTATGCAAAATCGATCACGCCCGAAGAACGTGAACGCATCCGTAAGGCAGTGGAAACGTCCGTTCGTGAGACCAACGTGCTTGACGGACTCGCGATATCCGGAGCGCAGTTCGTGCAAAAGCGGGCAATGGTTGCTTTCGCCGCGCTTGGTGTCGAAGTCCCGGGTAATCTGAAATATTCCTGGGATCCGGACAACGCCCGCCGAAGAGCGCTTCGAGATGCTATCGCCGCCAAGCTCCCGGAATTCGACGTGCTTATGGGCGGCGCAACATCCATCGATGTTACGGAAAAAGGCATCAACAAGTCGTACGGCGTGCGCTGGCTCTCAGAACATTTGCGTATCCCAGCATCGGAGATGCTCTACATCGGTGACGCGCTCTTCCCGGGCGGCAACGACGAGGTCGTGAAGCAGACCGGGATACAGACGCAGGCGACGAAAGGCCCTTCCGAAACTGCCGTAATTATCGATAGTCTGCTCGCGCAATACCAAGCCGCAAAGTGATACAATCAGTGCATGAGCGCGAAACGAATCGCGATTGTGTGTGGAGTGCTGTTGGCGATCCCGTTTACCACATCAGCTGAGATCCTTTCTGCAGGATTCCCGCCGCATTCTCTATGGCTCTCAAAGACTAATGCGTCTGCCGGTGAAAACATCCGAATCTACACCGTCGTATACGATAGCGGCACAGCTGCGATTTCAGGAACTGTCTCGTTCTTTGTCGACGACGCCGTTCTTGCGCAGCAGCAGTTCAAGCTTGCCTCCGGCGATAGCAGTATTATTTCTGCTGATTGGACCGCAAAAGAAGGAGCACACGCGTTTACCGCTCGAATAGATGGGCTGAAAGACGACAGAGGCTCACCGATTTCGATTTCCAATGCCTCCGCTGAAAGCGTATCTCTCGCGGTTTCTTCTCCAGCGCCTCCATCTGGAATGCAGGCGGCGATCACTTCTGCGCAAACGACATTCGCAAGCACGACACCGATCGCGCTCCAAACCGCATCCAAAATCGCAAACACCGCAGAATTTGTCCGTAAATCTGCTGTTGCAAGTCTCCAGGGTGCCTTAAACAAAAACCCAAAGAGCTCAGGATTCGTGCTGGGCACAAGCACGGCAGCAGAAACCGCGTCGTCCGGTTCTCTTTTTTCAAATATATGGGAGGCCATTTTGAAAGCACTGCTTTTTATCTGCCAAATCCAATGGCTTTTCTACGCCGCAGTCCTTGCAATTGTGTACATACTCTTCAAACTCCTGCGCACCTACCTCCTTGAGCGCCGCCGCCCCAATTTCTGACGTCATCCAGGCGAAATGATAGAAATCCAGCCATTCCCACTTACGTCATTTGATCCGACATAGAGCGTGTTCCCTTCGCAATCCATTGATGTAGCACTTGAGGGTAATGTAGTTGATGCTATCGCGGTAAAACTATTGTCCGCATTCCTATGCAAAACGATAAACTTTGTCTTACTCGCAATAAACGCAAAATCGTCGCGAATTCGTAGTCCATAGATGCTTGTCTGATTGTTCGTGCCTATATCAAAACTACTTTGCGCGGAGATACTCGTCGGATCTGAGACATCAAGAACATACAATTCATTCGTTCCGAACGATCTGCCTAGATAGATACTATCTCCGACAAGATATAACCTTTCGCCATAATTAGATCCTACGCCTGGTGGATATGGTGACGTATAACCTCCCAAGTACGATGGATGCATGGGATCGATGACATCGAGCACTGCCATATTTTCAGAACCTGGACTTGCTATATATGCATGTCTATCTCGTACGATAATCGAGTTCGCGTCATGCCCGAGTGAATATCCACCTTTCCAGACGGGACTTGCAGGTGAGTGTACATCAATGATTTGCAACTCCTGAGCAGCTTCCGACGTGAGGCCCAAATAAACATATCCATCATGGTAGCTGATGGCATTCCCGTCTCCACCTCCAGTCGTCGTCGTCGAAACCATGCTGATAGTGCCATCCGTGACATCCATTATCTGAAACTGTGGCGTGTGCGTGAGAGATGAATTTTTACTCGCAAGATATGCGTATCGCTTATGCGCGAGAAAATCATCAGCGACGCGCAAAGCAGTTGGTCCGAGCGTCGCAGATGCCTTATTGCTGAAATTCGTATCAATAACCGGATGACTGGGAATCGAGGCATCGATGATGAAAAGCACTGGGTCTGTTTTATATGATCGTCGATCCGAGGTGACGTATACTTTTCCCTTATATGCGTCAACGTCACTTATCGAGAACAGACTTGTCGTGCCCAGAAGCGATGAAATTGTGCTACTGGCAATCCTCGGATTCGACCAATCTCCCGATGGCGTGGAGTCACATGTATCCGGCGAATTCACGTTCTCGATATTCGTCACAAGCGTCATATAGCTCGTGGCAATCGCCGGATTTTCTGTCATGGTGACACGCGTCGTCACGAGCTTGGTTACGAAATCTGGCTGGAGCGTCACGGAAACAGATTTCGTGTAGTCACTGATTGTTGAGGTCGGATTAACCAGATTAAAATCCTTGCGAGCAAGCGATTGCACCTCTTCGATAAGCGTCCTTGCACCGGAAACCACCTCTGCGCTCTGCACCGAACTCGTGAGCGACGTCTGATTTCCAAACGCTGCGATCTCGACGGCCGTGATCATCATCACCCCAATTGCCATCGCAATGACAATCTCGATGATCGAGAAACCGTGATCAGTCACAAACACCTCCAACATCGTTTTCTTGTTAGCGTGACAAACAGTACGCACTTGAAATGCCTAATGCAGATTCCTTATATCCCTCCGAGCAAACCAAATACCTGCCAAGCGACGAACTAAACGAAACGGTATACCCTGTGTCAGCTAGAGTCCCAGTGCTTGGATCCATGGGGAGCGATGCGGGGATGTATGTTGGCACGAGGCACGAAGCGAGATCGGCTCCGGATGTACCGATCGTGGAGGTTGAAACACCAATCGTGATAGTGCCGCACTTGAATAAACCTTTATTGTCGACAGTGTTTTGACCTATTGCATTCAGAAGCGTATTGATATTCGATTCACGTTGAGAGTTGCGAGCTTGAGCAAACTGTCTCGCCGGGTTGATGGCGATGAGCACGATTGCTGCAAGAATCGCAATAAGACCGATAACAACCAAAATCTCGATGAGCGTAAATGCTCGTTCTTTCTTTTTACCAACATTGAACATACTTGTAGGAAGATGTTAGTTGACCCCAATAATTACGAGATTTATACCGTGCAGGATTCCCATGCACAACAAGCCCTAGGGGACAACTTTCTGTTGACAATGTATCCTATATGGGATACAATTGATATATAAGTATTTCAACCAACAAAAGTGCCTATATTCGTGCGCGCGTTCGACCACAGATCAAGAAGGATGCCGAGCGCGTCTTGGATCGCCTTGGTATGAGTACGACCGATGCGGTCTCGGTATTTTTGCGCCAGATATATCTGCAGGACGGTCTTCCATTCGACGTTAAGATCCCGAACGAGGAAACGCAATCGGCTTTCCGTGAAGATCTCTCGAAAGCGAAAAGGTACACCGATGTCAATAAGATGTTCGATGATATTCTTGGTAAAAATTGGAGAAAGAAGCGATCATAGCCCCACATGTGGACCGTCATCCATACAAAACGGTTCGCGAAAGGCCTCGCCACGATGCAGAAGCGCGGCAACGATATTGCAAGTGCAGAGCGAGCAATCGCGTACATGCAAAAGCACGGACAGGCGGAATCGCGCGCGCATCCGCATAAACTCACGGGGGTTTGGGAAGGCTATTGGGAATCTCATATCGGTTTCGATTGGCTCTTGATATACACCATAACCAGCAAGACCATAACTCTCTGGCGCACCGGCACCCACGAAGATCTTTTCGGATAGACTTTGTACCCGATGACTACGGGACAACGCAGGACGGTCCAGAATATGTGGGTATTTCTTGATACCCGCCGGAAAAGTCCCCTGACGTCGTATCAATGTAAGCTACGAGATTGGTATATGCACCGTTGTAGGTAGCACGCGTTTGCATCATCGCCGTGGTGCCGGTAATTACGACACTACAGATCTTACAAACCTTTTGCACACCACTCCCGCCGCATGTACCACCCACGCTCACACACTCTCCCCCGGAGATCGGCGTGTAGGTAGAGTTTTGCGCGATCTTGAGCGCTGCTGCTTGCATGCATCCTTCCGCAAGTACCTCGCTCATCTTTTTGTTTTCGGCGTCCAAAATGCCATACCGAGCATAAAATGTCGAGACGCCAAGAGTAAAGACAAAAATCGAGAGTATGGCACCAATGATAATCACCGACATGAGTGCAATAAATCCTCGAGTGTCATCTTTCATATCACAGGTATAGGTAGCGCGTCGTCGACGCGGTTTGTGAAATTATCATGCCATTGGAAGTCGTTGCGCTGATGATAAATCCAACTTCTAAACGCGCTTGCGTGCGTATGAAAACGAGATTGCTAATACGTACGTTGGAATTATTGAGTGTCTCTGCAGATGCACACGTCACGCCTCCCACCGAGAGTCGCATGTCGCTCCCAGCGAGGCAGATCTGTACGGGATTTCCTTCAGACGCGTCTCGCATTGTGACGGAAAGTCGTGCAGCACTTGGCACAGCAACCGATTCTGCGCCGTCGAGCGCCCAATTAATCTTACTCGCAAGAAAATCCTGTTCGAGCTGCATCATGGCTTTTGTTTGATTACGACCCCCAGACTCAAAAAACGCATACGCGGATGCGAGGAGGCCGCCGATCACAATTGTGAAGAGCGCAAGATACACGAGCGTCTCGATAAGAGTGATACCTGCCGAGTATCTGGATGTCATATCAATAGTTAATTCGTCCAACTGATCTGGCCCAAAGGGCTCACGGTGATCTCCGATGTCTTGCTCTCACCCGAAAGTGTGATCGTGATCGGGCCCGACGTCGTTGCAGAGAGCTGCGTAAATATGAAGTCGCCGTTAAATGAATGAGTGACATTTACATCCGTCTCGAACGAAGAATTCATCTCGTCCCCCGCATCGTATACAGCGCCCTGAAAGAGAATATATTTGTCGGGCTGAATATGGACACCGTGCGGTTTGCCATCTTCGCAATCGCTTCCATAACATAGATTATTGATCGCCTGCGCGCGAGCGCGCTGGAGAAGCGCAAGCAAGAGATCCCGATCCGAATGATATGTGGCACCTCGATATGATTCCATGCTCACAAGCAGCCCAAAACTGCTTATAATCACAAACATTCCCATCACGAGGAGCACTTCGATCAGAGTGAACCCATTCCCCATATATGGACATGGCATGTCCATAAATTGCTTGGAACGAGACATACCTAGCGGGGGTTGAGATTGGACGTAATGGAATAGATCGGGGTGATGATTGATATTGCGATAAACCCGACAATCAGCCCCATCACGATCATGAGGATTGGCTCCAGAAGTGTGGTGAGATTTTTCGTGAGATCGCTTATCTCGTCTTCGTACATGAGCGAGAGATATGAAAGCGTACCGGCAAGATCTCCGGTCGACTCGCCTACCGAGATCATCTGCGCCATGATTACCGGAAAGAGTTTTGTATTGCCTTTGAATTGCATTGAAAATCTCTGACCCTTCATCATGCGCTCTTTGACGGCTAGTAATTGCGCACGGTAGACAAGATTTTTAGTCGAGGCGGCGACAAGCTCGAGTGCCTCCACAATGCGCGTATCGCTTTTGAGAAGGAGCGACATCGTGCGACAGATATTCGTGAGATTATACGTACGAGACAGCTTCCCCAAAATCGGTATGCGCAAAAGCGCGTGATCAAGCAGCAGATGAAATCCAGTAGAGTATCGCATGAGTACAATGGTGAACATGACAAGCGCTGCGAGTCCCGCAATAAGATACAGTCCAAAATGACTAAGAAATTTGCTAATCGCAATAAGCGCGCGGGTAGAGAATGGAAGCGTCGAGTGTACGCTTTGGAAAACCGGGATAATCTTCGGAAAGATAAATACCGTGAGCATGATTGTGATGCCAAACGTGCATGCAACGATAAGTGCCGGGTAGATGAGCGCGCCGTATACCTGTCTGCGGAGCGCTTGTTTCTTTTTAAGTTCTTGCGAAAGATATTCGAGATTTTCGTGCAAGGTGCCGCTCGTTTCCCCTACACGAATAATCTGAATTGAAAATTCACCAAACGCCCTTCTGAACTTCGAGACTGCCTCAGAAAGTCCCTTCCCGTGTGAGACGTCAGTAATCAGGCTCTCAAATATAAAGATAGACGAGCGGGTACGCGCTTCGTCTTTGAGCATCGCGAGAGCCTGCATGATCGGCATACCGCTTTTCAGGATCATGGCGAGACGTTTGGTGAAGAGAATCTGATCTTGATTGGAAAATCGCAGTATTCTTGGTTTCTTTTTTTGCATCTTTTTCATTCGTGCCGCATACGGAGCACCTCTTCAATCGTTGTGTCCCCTCGCGCCGCTTTCCCAAAACCATCTTCGATCATCGGCACCATTCCTTTCGTGCGAGCGCAGACGCGAAGCTCGTTCGCCGAAGCCTTCCCCACTATTGCCTCGCGGAGCGTGTCATCGATTTCAAGTACCTCATGAATGCCGACACGTCCTCGATAGCCGGTACCATTACATGCGTCGCATCCTGCGCCGCAATAGTATGTCGCGTCGGTTACAATGTTCTCCCGAGGTAGTATCTCGGAGATACTCGCACGTTCTGCATCGCGGACGACACGCTCGCGTTTGCAATCGCGGCAGATACGACGAACGAGCCGCTGCGCAATCGCAAGGTTCACCGTGGAGGCAATCAAATATGGTTCGACCTTCATATCGAGAAGCCGCGGTAGAGTCGTCGGTGCGTCACTTGTGTGTAAGGTCGAGAGGAGAAGATGGCCGGTGAGCGCGGTATTCACTGCCAGTCCAGCGGTCTCTACATCCCGAATTTCTCCAACCATAATAATATTCGGATCTTGCCGCAGCAGGCTTCGAAGCCCACTGCCAAACGTTAGGCCGCTCCGCGTATTAACCTGAATCTGATTGATCCCCGGTATCGAATATTCTATCGGATCTTCTATGGTGATAATCGATATGCCAGGGACGTTGAGCATTTTTACGATCGTATACAAAGTCGTGGTCTTCCCGCTTCCCGTCGGCCCTGTCGCAAGGATCATGCCATGCGGCATATGGGCGGCGCGAACGATTTTCGCATAATTTTCTGGCGTAAAATCGAGCGTGTCGAGCGTGAATTCTGCCGCGTGATCCGAGAGTAACCGCAGGACGGCGTTCTCGCCATAGTACGTCGGCATAATGGAGACGCGGACATCAACGCTTCCCCCTATGTCGAGTGCGAGTCGGAAACGTCCATCTTGCGCTGCGTTATGTTCGTCGGTACGCAAGCCCGAAAGAATCTTCACGCGCGCGATCGCCTCAAGATGGGTTGATAGAATCATCTCGTGAATATCCTGGAGCACACCGTCGATCCTGAATCGAACCATCACACTACTTCCTCGCGGATCAAGGTGGATATCACTTGCGCGCGAAGCGTAGGCATCGCTGACTAAGACCTCGACGAGCCTGATGATTGACACGTCACCTTTCGAAAGCTCTCTTTTCACCTGCCATCCTGTGCCGGCCGACAGATTGATGACGGGCATCATGCAACGCTTCGGCGATAATTAATGATGTAGCGGCAGATCATAGCTGCCATGAGGATGAAATAGGTAGCGGTGAGCGCGAGGAAACAAACTGCGATCCAATAATTTCCGGAGTGGAGAAGCAAATATCCGGCGTAGACGCCGAGAGGCGAAATAGATGTTCCGAGTCCTACCGTGCCGCCATTGAAGTTAAGCATGATCGTATGATGTTATCGTACCCTTGTCCCCCACGCGCCTTCAGTATATCCGCATATGCGGAATATGTGCCGCCCCGTGTCGAACAATCCGTGGATCTTGCGGAACCGCGTTTTTTTGACAGTATGACGCACGCCATTGAATACAAGAAATACGTACGACCCCAAAAGCGCAAACGTCATCGCGTATCCATACACGAATTCCGGAATGAGACTCAAGCGCAAGAGCCAATCATATCCATCGCGTTCTTCGTAGAGGCGCATGAGCCAAATCTGAAAGATATACCACACCGCGAGTTGCACAAACGATAGTGTAATTATGAGTCGCGACACCGTAGGAGGAACAAAGCCGCCGCCACGAGCAAAGAAAAGAAGATACGCAACCATGGCGAGCGTGGCAAGAAACACGGTATGCCCCATGATGTCCTGAAATATCGATGAGAGCCTCTTTGCCCGGGCAACGACCGTGATGCCGCCGTACGACCAGCGCGTCCTCTGCCGCCAAAATCGCGATAGACGTTCGGGGACCATCGTCCACGCGGGCGCATGCCTGGCGGATTTCACACTCCAGCCTTTCGCTTTGAGGCGCGTCGTTACTTCATAATCTTCGATGAGATGACCTTCTCTGAATCCGCCTACTTCCTTTAAGGCGTTCGCGCGAAAGGCGGTGAGCATGCCGTGCATCACCAGGGGGCCGTTTAGAAATCCCTCATCGGCAAGACGTATGGCATTGAAGCCGACGTATTCCAATCCTTGGAGGCGCGTGAGAAGATTCTTGTTCTTGTTCAAGACGCGACATTGCGAACACACGGCACCGAGGCACGCACAACTCATAAGCTCGCCCGCGAGATTTGAGATCGTCGCTCTCTCTATCACCACATCATCATCGAGCGTGAGGATAACATCGGGTACATACGTCGTATCGCTCCAGATGTGTGAGAGGGCGACGTTCAAGGCTCCGGCCTTGAGTTTGTTTGCGGGTGTGCGCACGACGCGGATCTTGTCGGAAATCAAGATGACGTCCTCAAGAATTTTCATGCAATCGAGGTACTGGCGCGGTGTCGAGTCATCGACTATATAGATGTATATGCCGGGATTCCACCGCACAAGATCCGCTGCCAACCGATAGGTCAATGGACCCGGCGCATACGTTGGAATGACTGCGCAGACATTCGTTTGCGCAATCTTGAGTGGCTCGCGTGCATGCACATGCGGCACCACAAAACTTCGCACGTCCCTTACAGTTTTTCCTGCATTTTTTCTGAACCGTGAAAATGGATATACCATGGCGCTTGACTGCGCTGGTTCCCCTAACACAAGTAAGTATATCGCGCCGCGACCATTGACATGCGTGCATATTGATAGGGTGTTGATATCGTCAACCACGAGACCTTTGTCGGATGGCGATATTCACAACCAAAACCTACAGTTAGTTGACTTTTCGTGCCTAGTCTGTACTATCTTAGGCATAACTCCTGTTGCTTCGGTGGCAGGACGCGAAGCCGCACTTTGTTGCGGCTTCTGCATTTCTCGATATGCTATGTGAGTGAAAACCTACGTCTACATCGATGGTTTTAATCTGTTCTATGGCGCACTCAAGAAAAGCCCGTATAAATGGCTTGATATTTCAAAGCTCTGCGCATATTTGTTGCAAGGGCATCAGATTGAAACTATTAAATATTTCACTGCGCCCATGAAAATTCGCGATGGAGAAGACCACGACAAATCGAATCGCCAACAGATATATCTACGCGCACTCCGGACGCTCCCCAATGTTGAGATTGTCGAGGGCTTCTTTCTAACCCACAAAGTAACAATGAAACGAGCAGACGGTCGAGGATTTGTGGATGTAATCAAGACTGAAGAAAAAGGAACCGACGTAAAACTCGCCGCGCATTTACTTCACGACGGACATAGGGATGAATATGAAATGGCCGCAGTAATCTCGAACGATGCCGACCTCGCGGAACCAATACGCATGGTCGTAGAGGATTTGAAGCGGCCCGTCGTTGTAATAAGTCCGTTCAAGAAAAACACGCTGGCTCTCGCCAAAGTTGCCAGCTCACGAAGAAAAATCCGCAAAGGCGTCTTGAGTATTTCGCAATTTCCCGATGAACTCGCGGATGAAATCGGGACATTCAAGAAACCCGAGGCATGGTCTTAATCAGGTCTTCCCAGAGATCTCAAAACGCACCGACGCCCTTGGGTGAGCCGAGGCCTGTGGGGCCGTCGAATCCTGCCGTGGCAGTGCAGAGATACGAACCTCCGCAGCTGCCGTTGCTCCCGCTTACGATGTCGTGGAGATTGCTTGAATTTCCAAGCGTATATGGGATTTGGTTGGCATTTCCAGAAGTATTGCCAGAGAGCGCATAGACTGCGGCTATGATGGGAGAAGAGAGACTCGTCCCTCCCACTTGCCACCATCCCGACTGGCCAAAGTAGTTCACGCTGTCGTACACTGCCGCGCCGGTATTTGGATCCGCAACGGCCGAGACATCCGCATTTGTGCGGCGCGCGCAACCCGTATCCGTCTGCCAGGATTGTTTTGCTTCAAACGCGCTGCATCCGCTTCCGGCACCGCTCCACGTCAGCTCGCTATTATACGAGCCGTCGGAATTAAGGAACAAGCTCGTACCGCCGACGGACGTCACGTAGCGCGAGGACGCGGGGTACTCGGCACCATAGCCACTATCTCCCGATGAGACGGTAAACGCGACTCCTGGGCGATTGAAATGGTGATCGTATGACGTTTCGCCCGAAAACTCATTGGAGCCGTACGAATTTGAAACGACGTTTGCACCAAGTGCGACCGCGCGATCCACCGCCGTCATCATATTGCTGTAGCTTGAAGAGTCGGCCTCGACGAGAAGTATGCTGCAATTCTGACACATGGCGTGCGCCACCTCCACATCGAGCGCAATCTCAAGCGCCCAGCCAGCATTTGTGCGTGGGTAGCGAGTGCCTCCTCGCTGATCTACTTTCTTGAAACACGGCACGGCAGAGTTTGCAATCGCGCCTGCGCACGCGGGCAATTTTGGAATACCAAACGTGGTGCTATAGGTATCGAGATCGCTTTGGATATTGGGATGATTATACGCATCCACGATCGCGATGATCTTTTTACTTCCCGCAATTCCGTTCACGCCGTACGCACTGCGCAATTGCGCGGGGCCATAGCCGGCAATGATCTTTGATGAGGCACGCGGCGTAAGTCCCGCGTCTGCAATTACGCGCGCGTTGCAGTGCGTCTCGCCATCTGCTGCGTCGGTGCATACCGCCACGTGCGGATTGAAACGTACGCCAAACCTGCTCTCGATATCCAGTCGCGCAAACTGCTCCTGATCCCTCTCTGAAACCGCATCTTGCCGCGCCTGCATCCGATCAGCCACCCTCCCCGCGACATCGGCAAAGGCAGCCATGCCAAAAAGCAGTGTCGTCAGAGCTATGCCCGAGGCAACTATGCCCTTTTTGCTCATGTCTGTATGGTACCACAAGTCGCCCTATCTTGTAATCCAACTCTTGTTCTTAACTGTAAAGAGCGCGTACACGCTCATCCCAGGGGGAGAAGATATGCATAGCGCAGGAGCCGAAACGGGCCCAAAGAAAGGACCCGGATCGGGATATCACCCGTAGCAAAAGGTGTGGCCATAGGGAAACATGGCCACACCCCCCGTCGCAATGAAGCGACCTGTCGTCAACTACCGCAGGATCATCTCCTGCAGCATGCATTGGTGCTCTGCCCTGTCTCGTTTCTTTTTGCAAAGAAGCGTCCTGCCGTTCAGACAGGCTCGCGTGGCTTCGAAGAGAAGCTCCGCGTCTTTTTGGGACAGATCCTTGATGTCGAGATAGAGCCTGAGCTTTATCTCGATCGCTGGCGACTCATGACGATGCATTGGAAACCCCCTTTCTCGTCATGTGGATGTGTTATACGCCTAAAAAGCGAAAATTCAAAGAGGCCTTTGGAGTATGTTAAATTGCACCTTAGTTGAGAACATCTGCGTTCCCTTTGCTGTCCCCCCGTCCAGCGAAGGATGCGATGGTCTCGATGGGTCCCCGAATGCCTAGTCGCATTCGGGGACTCGATGCTTTACTACGGATTGTTTAGAAGAAGCTGAAAAAGCTGCGCAGGCGCACCCACAGGCTTATGAAGAAATTGACGTGGGCGGTAGTGGAGGCCGCCTGGACATCGATAGTAGTACTCGCTTGTGTACCTTGAGCTGCATCGAGGGGCAAAACGGTGGGCGCTTGTATCGGCGGCTTGGTAATGATCGTGGCGCTGTGGACAACGCCGTCGGAGGCAGCGCGAATCTCGATCTTGCCCGAATCACCATCGAGCATTGTATGGATTTCTGCATCAGCGTCTGAATTTCCGGTGACCGTCACCTGCCCCGACGAGACCTGACCGCCGGTATTAGTATCGCCGTAGTTTTGCACGACCAGCGCGGAAACCGCGACAGGAAATACGAGTGCAAACCCCGCAAAGAGAGTTCCTATTTTTTGCATACCCCCACCCTACCATATCAGTGACGCGCGGCAAATTTGGGTTTACGAAACCCAAATTCTTTCACGTTAGCGTACCTGAAAACCGCGAATGATGATAAGCGTGGAATTGAGCCGGTTGACGGAATTCGAAACGGAGCTCGTATTGCCCGAATTTACCGTCCCGCCGGTCTCGCCCGTGCCTCCGTCGCCGCCACTCCCAGCTAACGCTCCACCGTTATTGTTGCTGGAAGGAACAGGCGGAACTATGTTAGTCGCATCGGAATTGCTATTGGGTGGTGCCACACCATCTGCGCCTTGTGGGCCAGCGGGTGGTGTCGTATTGCCGCCCGAATTTGCGCTTGCACCGGTAGAATTCCCGGGGTCAGTGTGTGCGAAGGGATCCCGAGGGACGACGGGACGCACGGGAATGAGCGGAGTGGTGCTGGTCACTTTTGGCACGACGGTAACGGAGATTGCAAAAGCCGATGCTGGAGTCGTGAGCATCGCGGAGATCGCGACTACCGCAGAGACCAAACTGAAGAGCGAAACGCGGGAATATAATTTCATAGATGTTGCCGATAATTTATAATGTGCCGCTATCAGTGGGATTTCGAGAACCAACCGCCAATAGCATTGAGAATATTTTTGTTGTCTTTTGCGTTTGCTTTCGTCGTTTGCGGTTTTGCGGGAACTTTTGGTTTCGCAATGGGGATTGCCGCAGCTGCGGGCATAGCACTTCCGGTAGTCTTCAGAGTTGAGGTGGCGGGAGATGCAGGAGGGATGGATTGTGTCGAAGGAGGAACTCCGCCGCACGCGAGGATATTAATCTTCTTGATCGTCGAGGCGTATACGCTTCCCGTCGGTGATTTCAAACCCAGCGGCTTCAAAATATCTGCGGCATATTTGGTCTGGAATGCGCGCACGGCCGCAAGAGTGAGCGTCCCAAAGAAGCCGCTTGTGGGAAGCTTGGTACCTATGGTGTTGTTGAGGAAGGTCTGCAATTTCGTCACCTGCGCCCTGTTGGTAGAGCCCATTTGGAGATTGCTGGTGATGAGCGCCTCGCATCCCCCCGAAGAAGAGTGGCCGGTATTTGAAGTCGAAACGCCCAATACTTTTCCTCCCGCAAATATCTGCACGTCATTGGATGCATCAAAAGGTTTGAGGAAGGTCGCGTCGCTCGTTGAATCAGGATTTCCCCGCGTGCCGGTGACTTCGGCCACGTTGTGATATACACCCGGCGTCGAACTTGCAGAAAATTCCATCGTATAGGTCACCGTTATCTGATCGCCGGGAGCTACCGTGTCGAGCGCCCACTGATGTTGTGAACGTACGCTTCCCGCCGGATCATAGAGCGTGTCGGTGAGGACGCCATGATAGAGCGCGCCTGCGCTACTGTCGTTACTTACAACCACGGTGTAGTCCACCTTGGTGGGGAGTGTCGAGGTGGAGATGCTCGAGGTCTTGGTCACCGTCATTTTTGGATCTGCGGACCATCCGAGTGCATTGTTTGAGAAACCTCCCGCTACAATTCCACCCCCGCCTGCTGAACCAGAAGAACCGGTGTCTCCGGTGTTTGCAGTTTCGGTATTGGTACTCGCACCTCCGCCGCCTTGCCCAGTGCCCTCTGAACCGGAAGGACTGCCTCCGCCCCCTCCGCCCGAGCTCGAAACCGGCGGGCCTCCACCACCCGAGGAACCACTACCGCTTGAGCCGCCCGATGTGGGACTTGTCCCACCACCCGAAGTGCCAGAGCCTGCGCTTGAAGAAGTTCCCCCGCCCGAACTACCGCTCGCAGGCGGAGAAGAAAATCCGACCGGGAGGTTGATCGTCGCCGTATTGTTGCTTGAATCCTGATCATGCTGGTCCGACCCGGTGCCGACCGATGCCACAAGCGGTGCCGTCACGAAGCCACTCGAAGTAAGACCCGGCGCAAACACGCGCGCCGATGCGTCGATTGTCACGGTCGCACCTGGCGCGAGCGTGCCCAGATTCCACTGTATTCCCGAGGGAATACTAGTGAAGCGAACCGTGCTTCTCCCGAAGACAAGAAGATTTGCATTAAACGCCGCCTGCAGTGTCGCCGTATTTGCGGCAACATCGCCGATATTTTGGACGGTGAAATGATACGTGACGTCAGTGCCCGGAGCGGTCGGATTGGGCGCATCGACGGTGGCCGTCACTTTGAGATCGGGGCTGTGGCCGCCGAAATCGATATCGCCGTTCCAATCGCCCGCGATGTTGAAGACAGCAAACATGAAATTGCGATTCACGACATTGGTGTTGACCATGTTCACGACATTGGCGCTCGCATACGCATCACCCGTTTTGATTTTTGCGGCGCCATCCTCCACCTGTGCCGTGTTTGCGCCGGTTTCGGCCCACACATTGACGTCGGTATTCACGATCGCTTTATTTGTCGACGACGCAATGAAGTTCGCCGAATTATAGATACCTTGCGAGCCCTGCGTCGAATTGACCGCGCCGTTGCTATAGACCTCGACACCATAGTCGGTGCGGCGCCAGCTCATGCCTTCGGGAAGACCCTTCACCGTGCCGCGCCATGCTCCCGAGACGTGGAAGACGAAGAGCGCCGATGAGCCTCCCACATGCGTTTGGTTGGCGGCGGTGAAGCTATTGGATGACGTGTGCGCGGTGCCAGTCGTTATCTCGCCGTGCCCGAGAGCGGTCGAAGTCGCGACGTTTTGCCCGGTGATCGCGTTTGCGGTCGTGGTGCCGGTAAATGTTTCGTTGTTGTTGTTTTGCACGATGTACGAGCTCGAGTTCAGATCGGGCAGCGTATTTCCCTTCTCAAAGAACGATCTAAAGAAATTCGCATCTGGAAGAACGATGTCGCCTTGCATGTCGCCGAAATTATCAAATGATGAAACGAGGTATTTCGAATTGATGAAATTCGTGTTGACGAGGTTGAGTACTCCGGCAGATGCGTAAGCGTTGCCGGTCTGCATATCTATATTGCCTGCGCGCGTCGAGGTCGCCGAGTTGCGACCGGTCGCCGCGCGTACCTCTACGATATTGTTGACCGTTCCCTCATTTTTGTTGAGTATTTGCAGCGTCGCGCTATTGAGACACGTGAGAATGGTACAGCCGAGCTGTGTCGGGCTTGCGCCTACTCCTCCGCCGATGAGGTAGGAGAGATCAGCAGCGCGCAGATCAAGACTGTCGCTCCCTTGCGGCTTCAGAAACAAGACTAGTCCCTTGGAATTGAAGAAATTAGTGTTGACGACGTTTAAGACTTGCGCGGAAGCGTTTGCCGATCCCGTGTGCACCGTAGAGTCGCCTTCTCCTCCCTCTCCCTTGTTCTCACCGGTAAATGCGATCGTCTCGTCGCTCGTGGTGACGACGCCGGCATTCTCCGTATCGGCGGTAATCCTTGAGCTGTTGGTCGCGCCCGGCCCGTCAATGCTCGAGCGTGTGATGTTGAGAATGTTGCTCACCGTCGTCGAGGCAACTGCGCTTCCGGTAAATATGGTGCCGCCGATTTTGGCTCCGGTGCCATCGGTCGAGGTCGCAACTTTAAACAAAGGATCGATCGCGAGCGCTTCTGTCGAAGTCGCGCTTGCGTCTAAGACGGGCCGTGTGTCGTTTGGTCCCGGAAGCGGCGGGCCACTCGTCACATTCTGAAAATCCGTGTTGTCGGTATCGGACTGGCCCGTGGGCACGACACCAGAACCCGTGGAAGCAGTCGAGGCCGTATTCGGATTGCCAGGATCTGCCGTGGGAGTTGAGCCGCTTCCTCCGGTCGGAGGTGTGGACGTGGCACCCGAGGTTGGCGGCGTCGACGATGCCGATCCAGAACCCGGATCGGTCGGCGGCGTACTCGTCGCGGTTGGCGCAGTTGATGTCGCAATCGGCGGCGTGGTTGTCGACGCGCCGGAATCTGGAGGGGTTGATGTTGCACTTCCCGAATCCGGTGGTGAGATTGGTGTGGGATCTATATAAGAAACGATGACATTAAATGTAACGGGTATCGCGGCATTACTTGCCGCATCTGCGGCTGTGCAGGTGACGAGTGTAGTCCCGACTGGAAAATTCGAATCGGATCCGGGTGAGCACAAGGCAACACCGGGTGGATCAATGTTGTCGGACGTAGCCGGCGCCACATATGAGACCACAATGCCCGTCGAGGACGCGGCGGTCACGCTTATGTCGCTCATGCTTGCGATCACCGGAGGAGTGATATCCGTGTGTGCATCAATCGCCGCCTGGAGCCTCTCGGAGACCTGGTCGGCACTGGTGATTACGGGAGAAAGAGGACTGTAGACAAGAACCGTCACCAGAAGTGCGGCGAGAGTCCGAGCTATTGGTGTTGACAGATGTTTGTTCATGTTTCCCTCTATGAGGACTCCTTTGGGATCCGGATGGGCCGTCCTTTTACCACAAACAAGACCTCATGAGAAGGAAGGATCATTGTCTGATCCTTCCTTGCTTTTATCGCGCACGTGCGGCTCCCGGCGCTATACAACCCGATGTTCGCGCATCACATTGGGGTGCAGGCGTGGGAGCTGGCGCAGGAGGTGGCGGATCGTCCGCAGGAGCGGGAGGATCGTTCACGGGACCGGTATTTGTCTCATGCACGTCGACAGTCTGATCGCCAGTGGTGACTGTGCCGCCAGTGTTTCCACCCGAATTTACGCTACCGTCGGTCGTCGATGTGATACCTCCCGATGGAGGCGGTCCGCCAGCTGGCGGATTAGGTGGCGTCGCGGGAGTCGATGGCACAGGGGAAGAGCTTACCGGTGCGCTCTGCAGGGTAGCGCGAAGATCAGAGCGCAGATCCGCAAATGCAGAGAATGCCGGCGACAACACCGCCCCGATCACGACTGCCAAGATTGCTGCGCGCATACGTGTGTTTTGGGTGTTCATAATTGTTTTATCGCAAGCGCTCCATGTATGCGTTTAGTGCCGTCCATCCTTGCGCGGCGTCCCGGTGAACTGCCGGGAGTGGTGGAAGACTCACACAAACCGCGGCAGATGCTGCAAGCGGAGAGAGCGCAATAAGAACCGTGGTACTGATCGCAAATCCTTTGATTGCTGACGCCATAAAAAGATGTGACTTGAATTAACGAAGACTAATGCGCACGATATTGGCGTTGATCACGTTGAGTGCGGTCGCGTTAGTTACCACGCTCCCTGCTCTCACCAGTCCTCCGGGAGAGGCATTGCCGCCGTTGCCGCCGTTGCCGCTCGAGGGGCCGCCGTTGTTGTCGTTACCATTTTCATTCCCATCACCATTGGGATTTACTGGGATTGCGTTCGGATTATTTTGAGATGGTTCGTTCGTGTTGCCATCATTACCTCCTGCATTACTGTGAGATGGAGGAGTATCATCGGGCCTGCCACCGCGAGTACTCGCGAGCGTAAGATGCGCAAGAAGATCGCTCGCAAGATTGGCGTGAACTATCCCCTGCGACTGCCCACCAAGAGCGCGTGCGAGTGCGTTACCACCACCGAGTGCCGCATTTGATTCCGCACTCGCCGCAAGCGGAGAGAGTGTGAGAAGTACTGTCGTGCCGGTAACTAGTGCCTTGAGTGTTTTTTTCATACTGATTTCGAATTTGTCTTCCCTGAAAGCTGGAAGCTGATAACTGAAAGCTAGTAATGGTTCCCTCTCTGAAGTCTCGTTTCCACGCCCTTCAACTTTGTTCAGGGTAAAAAGACCTCATGAGAAGGAGGGATAAAACTCGAGCGAGCGATATCCCTACCTTCTTCAGTTCCCGATTCCTTGGGCCTGATACGTCAGATCAAACTAGATGCGAACACGAATCATGGACGTGTTCAACATGTTGATCGTTCCTGCAGTCGAAGAGGCTGCTCCAGTGCCGATTGTGCCACCGAGACCACCTGCTCCACCTGCCCCGCCAGTGCCAGCATGGGCACCGCCGTTGTTCTCGCTGCCTACGCCACCGTCAACGACGCCGCCGTTGCCAGCTGCACCACCGGTCGAGCCATCTGCCGTGTTCTCGCCTGTGCGAGCCTTGGCGCGTGTGTCGTTATCGATGTGGTTCTGGGTCGGATACTGTCTGCTGTTATCCGTGGTGACATCAAGAGTCAAGCTGTTGATATCGCCGCAACCGCAGTCCCCGAGGTCAACACCAGTGTCGGTGTTGTTGAGGTCATTGGAGGTTCCAGCCGTTGCCGTCGCGTCACCTGTTGTGACGAGTCCGCCAGCACCGCCGTTGCCGCCGTTGCCGCCGTTGCCGCCGAGTGCACCGCCGTTGTTTTCAGAGCCGTTCGACGTTACATCGCCGCCCTGACCGCCTGTACCGCCCGTGCTTCCGCCGGCTGTGTTGTCGCCAGTGTGTGAGCGAGCAGAGGTCGTGTTGTCGATCGAACCACGGTTTGTGGTCGTGATCGTGATGTGTGTGGAATTCACAGCCGCAAACGCAGGAGCTGCGAATGCGAATGTTCCCATAGACGTAGCAACCATAGTTGCGATTGCTGCCGCCTTTCTGAGTGAGTTTGTCATATCGATTTTATTCGTTATGTGTTTTGTAATGAATAAGTTCCTGAAAGAGGCGCTTGCACACCTCCTGCAGGTATCGACCATTAATGTGGGCTGGAGCCCACGACGCGATCTCCCTAGTCCAACCACGTCGTGTGCTTCACTTTTTAATTTTTCCTTCTAAAGAACAAACAAAAACAGCGAACCGCGGAATACGCTTCGCTGTTCACACTTTCTTTATTTCTCCTGCGGTCATAATTAACCGCTGGTTCCCCTTGCCCCGTGACAACGCAGTTGTTTTACGGGGCTTGTTGCTTCTTCGCCTTTTCGGGCGCGCACGCAACGTTTTGGGATTATCACTCGTCTGGCACACAAGTCAATGAAATAGTGAGAGAAAGGCGCATTGCGCAGGTCTCTTGACTTCCTGTCAAAGAAAATCTCCCGTGCTATAATTTCCCTCCAAACGAAGATACGGATTCGAAGTGGATCCAAAACCTAGGGAAACCAGCGAAAGCTGATCGGTCTTGGATCCGCTTCGGAGCCCTACCAAAGAAAGTCCGTACAAAAGGACCTTAATCGACCGGCATCCTATATGAAGAAGTGGGGGTGTCAATTTCTTTTCGTTGCGTAGTATGACGGAGGTACGGCACAAAAATGGCAAGGTTCAACCTTGCCATTTTTGTGCGGTTAGTTCGTAATATATTTTACTCGCAATTCACCAAAGAATTCGAGCCGCTCCCGGGATTACAGCTATCGATCCCTGGTCCGCCATTGATTGCGTCATTTCCTGTGCCAGTCGTCACTGTGTCGTTACCTCCACCCGCATTCACGGCGTTCTGTCCATTTCCGGCATTAATGATGTCGCTCCCGCCACCAGTTTTGATGGTATCGTTTCCATTTCCCGTCGTGATCGTGTGATTGCCATCACCTGTCGAGATCGTGTTGTTGCCATTACCCGTGCTGATGAATGCATTGCCATCTCCGGTTTTGATTGTATTTTGCCCACCGAGAGCATCAATTGTGGCATTCCCAGAGCCCAGAGTGATGATGTCATTTCCTGCTCCGGTGCACACGATATAATCCCCCGTGCCTGCCTTTACGACGTCGTTGCCGCCATTGCCTTTAAACATCGTAAACGGGACGAGTGTGACGATGTCGTTTCCGGGAGAACCATTCCGGAGAGTGTAGCCCGTGGGCGGTGCTGAAAGAGTACAGGCGTTCGCCGGAGGCGGCGGAGGCGGGCATGGAGTGTTCCACACGACCACCCATTTATTCACGGTAATGTTGCCGAAATTCGGGATCAAGGTATGCGGCGTCCCCGCTTGAGCTTGCGCGAGCGTATTTCCCGTGGTGTAACCCACAAGCTTGAATTGCTGGCCGTTTGCGCAATTGGGGCCGACGACCGGAGTCGTTGTGTCTTCATTCGTTGTATAGCTCGATCCGTTGGTCATGTCGGAAGTCACCGCTTCATACGCATTCGGTGTATTGAATCCAATAGTGCTCAAAGCATAATTACCGCTTCCCGCGCCGCCGAGATTCACCGCATTCCAGCTAGCCGTCATCGGGAAAGCTGCGCTACCAGCATTCCCTGCGGTTGCATGCACGCCACTGATATTTTTAACAATCGTCACTTTGACATCCTTGCCGTTTACGAACGTGCAGATAACTTCGTCGCCGCTGTGTACCGTGATCTGCTCTCCACCCGCGATTGGTGTGCCAATGCTCTGATTTTCGTACACGCACGAGACGCTCTTGAAAGTCCATCCTGCGGGAGGCGTGAGTTCGTTGACGTCATACGTTCCTGGATTGAGTGACATCGGCGAAGATGTCGCCCAGCCATTTACGGTCGTGAGTGCGGGGACCGCGGGATTCATGGGACCAGTAACTGTGAAGTTGAATGTGTCATTGCCATTGAGCGTCTTTTTGACAATCGTAAGAGTTGCTGGCGGGCACGTTTTGTTCCAAACGATTACGTATTTGTCGCTCGTGATATTTGTGAAGCTTGGGATGGTCGAGGTCGAAGGAGTCCCGGACTGCGCATCGGAAAGCGTCTCTCCCGTGGTGTAGCCCTCGAGCGCAAACGGCTTGTCTTCGGCACAGCTCGCGCCGACGACCGACTCACTGGTCACTTCATGCGTCGCGTAATCCGAGCCAGCATTAGCATTTGCAAACGATGCCTCGTAGGCCGGATCGCTTCCCCATCCGGCAGGCCCCAGGGTAAACGGCGCGTCCACCGCATTGCCATACGTAACGGAATTAAACGTGGTGAGCATCGGGAAGTCGGAATTGTTGCCGCTTGCGATAGTCGCATGCGCGCCGTCGATGTATTTCTCGATCTTCACCGTAATCGGTGGGAGTGGCCCGTTGCATGGGCCCGCAAGATCTGATGTCGTGAGCCACGGCGTGTAGTCGATGGTGACGCTCGTGCCGACCGAATCGCCCGAGCCTGGGCCGATAGGCCCGGGACCGCTCGAAGAGCCCCACCAGTTGCACTCGGCGTTTATCGATTCAGTGCCGCTATATGCGATGCCTTTTGCGTTGCCGGCGATGCTGTTGCGGTTTATGACGTTTGTCGAGATTGTTCCTGCCGCCTGACCCGCCGAGAGGAAGATGCCTTCGCCACTTTGCGTAGCGCCATTTCCGATAAACGTATTGAGAGTGATTGTGTCTCGCTGTCCACCCCGATCTACAGCCGTATTGCCAAAGGAGGTAAGTTCAAGTCCGCCTCGACCGTTTCCGTCGAAGGTATTGTTGGTGATCGTGGTGTCCTGAATGCCGCCCTGCAAACCAGGGAACGAGTTGTTTTTGAAGGTATTGCCGGAAATATCGCCGAATCCGAACGCTCGTGAGCCGAGATTTGCGCCGGTGACATTGGCCTGGAACAAATTGCCGGTCATCTTCGGTGAGCGCGGCGTCGCGCTTATACCGACATTGTGATTGCCGTCGACGAAGAAGCCTGTCGCGTGTCCATTAACGACGTTGTTGTTGGTAAACCAAAGTCCTGCGAAACTGTCAGTGTCCAAGTGAACGACATCACCACTCCCCGTTTGCGAAATGCCGTCAATTTCATTCTTGTCGATGTTGATGTCTTTGCCGCTGTCGTTGAGGAACATTCCGTTGCCGGTAAATCCTATGATGCGATTGTTGAGAATGCTCAAGCCGTCGAGCGGTCCGCTAGTCGAAAGAATGCTTTGCGCGCCGCCCGAGATCGTGAAGCCGTCGACAGTCGCCCCCGCAGAACCCGTCACCAGTGTGATACCCGCCCCGGAGACCGGAGCAATGATGGATTCGCTTGCAACACGTCCGCGCGCGTCAACGCCGTTTTGCGCGCCTTTCAGATTCACCGAGCGATTGAGTGTAATATTTTCTGCATACGTGCCAGCTGCCACATTTATCGTCGTGCATCCCGCGTCATTTATCGCGTCTTGGATCGTCGCATAATCGCCGGGCACACTGCACGTAGGCCCTGCCGCGAGAGTGACCCCTGCGTACGCGAGAAGTGCGAAAGCGATAAGGCTGATAAGCGGGGCTACCTTCGAGGGAATCGAAGTATGCATATTGGTTTCCTTAAGTTATAAAAAACCTTAGGAGTAATGGCCACTGATAATAATGACATGAGCGCAACCTCTGCCAATCCTATTGACTGCGTATGAAATCTTGGTGAACTGCGGGCCTGCGGGGCAGGTGTCTCGGAGGGGCCCCGCAGGGCTTGGCCCGAGGACAGGCGATTTTTCAGCAGAAAAATCGCGAACTCCGGAGAAACGCCTGCCCTGCGCGGCTTTCTTGATGGGCCCAACTAAAAACGCCCCTCCAGAGGCGTTTTTAGTTTTGAGTCTGGTTCTCGATCTCTGTCACTCGAGCGAGAAGTAGCGCTTCCACGCCCACCACCCACCGGCCAAGATCAGGATAAGGAGAACGAACAGCCACCAGAGACTGCGCACGTCTTTCATAGCTCCGGTAGAAGTCGCCGTACTCGTGCTCGAAGATGAGAAAACGCTTGACGACGGGTTCGTATCTACCGTTGTACCCGTTGGATTCTGCCTTGGTCCCGAAGCTGCCGGCGTATAGCCCGCACCCCCTGCTCTTGCGCGAGCGATGATCGATTGCTCATCGGCGGTAAGCGGAAACGGCACGCCTCCGCAATACAACTCGTTTATCTTCTTTCGCGTCGTGAGGTAGACGTAGCCGGTGGGCTCGCTGATGCCCCATGGCGTAAGAACGTCTGATGCGTATTTCACCTGGAATTTCTTCACCGCGTCCAAGGTCGCCGCGTCATACATGCCACTTAGTGAGAGTGAATTCTTTTCGAAAGCATTCAAGAATACTTGAAGACGCAAGACTTGTTCGCGATCGTTGCTTCTTCCCTCTTTGATGAAGCTCGTAAGGAATGCGCCACAGCTTCCGGCGGGCACCGTGGATGCGCCTAGCACTTCTCCGCCTCCGCCAACTCCAAATGTGGGGATGATAGAGCCGCCTCCGCCTCCAAGTGAGCCGACGATCGGGCCGTTGCCTCCTCCTCCACCTCCCCCGCCTCCTCCTCCACCACCGCCTCCCGAAGACGCTGGGACTGTCGAAGGACTGCTTCCAGGGGCAGTGGACACGAAGCTCTTTGTCGCCGTGTTGTTATCAGTGTTTGAATCAGGGTTGTTGCTCGTTATCGTCGCAGTGTTGGTTATGGTAGCCCCTGCCGTGCTGCTGCCAACGGTGACGGCAATTTTCAGTTTCGTGCTCGAGCCATTTGCGAGCTCTCCGATTGTCCAGATGCCAGTCGAGGTGGCATATGCGCCATTTCCATCATCGGATACGTAGGTGACGCCGCTTGGCAACACATCAGTTACCGTCGCCCCCGCCGCAGTGTTGGGGCCGTTGTTGGTCGCAGTAAGCGTGTATAACACACCCGTCCCGGGATTTGGCGACGCCTCGCTCACTTCTTTTGCGAGCGACACATCAGCCGTCGAGGTGCTGTAGGTGTTGGTGACGGTGCAGACGCTCGTGCTGCCTACTCCCATCACGCCCTGACATCCCGAAGTCCGCGTCATCGCGTATGTCCCCGGGCCGCCGGTTTCCGTCACATTGAAGGCACCGACACCGAGCGTCAATGTCGTGCCAGTAGCACTTCCCGTGAATGACGAATTAGAAACGCTTGTCCCCGTTACGTGCATGGTGAAGTCGCTCGAGGTCGCCGAGCCTCCAAGGGAGTTGTCGACGAGCTTCGTCACCGTGAGCTGCGGAATGAATGCAGCACAATCGGGATCGGCAAGATCTACAAGACCATCTCCATCGTTGTCGACTCCGTCGGAGCAAAGCGCGAGCGTGTTTTCTGGAATGCCGCCGCCTCCTCCGCCTCCTCCTCCGCCGGCAGTTGCAGCTTCGTTATTTCCTTCTCGATTGTATGATGCCGAATTTGACGCGTCAAAATCGGTGTGACATCCGGGATCAAGAATATCAATCTTTTCATCCAAGTCGTTATCAATCCCATCTCGGCACTGTGGTACAAATAGAAGCTCGTTGTCCAAGTCCGGGTCATATGCGCCTAAACCACCTGTGCCCGTATTGATGTGACATGCAGGATCGCCAGCATCGATGAGTCCGTCGTCGTCGTTGTCGAGTCCGTCCCGACATTGCGGAACAAAAAGCGACTCATCATCGAGCGTTGGGTCGTAGGTATTATTGACATTTCCTCCCGTATGGCAGGCCGGATCCTCGCCATCGATGAACCCGTCTGGTATGGGTTCGTTATCAATGCCGTCCGAGCACTGTGCCTGATGTCCGCCTTGCTCTTGGCACTGATCTGGAAAAAGATTTACAGGTGTACCATGACTATCTATTGCAGTGAAAACTATACAGACGATGCATCCCCCGGAATTCGGGAACGGGCAACTGTCGGCTGATAATGCTCGAGCTGGACGCTGGTTTCCCACGACGATGGAGACGATTGCAAGCACCAAAAAAAGCGTGCCGCAAATCGTCCACATCTTTTTTTTCAACGCCATACGCTCTGAAAATTAAAAGATGAGTAATAATTTTTTTCAATATTTTCTATGCCCAAGCGTACTACCGTGCACGCACGCGTCAATTTTTTTCTGCGTCAGACACCAAATCAAATGGACTGTCTAACAGACAATCTCTGTCCGTGAGGATGTCCTTATGGAGTGCTCACTTTGAGCCATGAATCCAACGACGTCATTTGCCAGCTCGTCGCCATTTCGCACCTGTAGCCGCGTTCGAAAAACGAGAATTTCGCGTTCCAGCGACCAAAATGAAGTAATTTAATCTCCAAAATTTAGAAGTATTTCTTCCAACTCTCAAACCGCGGCATTTTGCCGAGAATCTTGGTCGCGACAAAACGAGAAACTAGACCTATTACAAACCCCAACATTGCGAGTACAAGATCCTGCATCAAAAAAAGCGAACTACTACCCCATTCGAAAAGAAGAATAGGAATCAGAAATACGATAACGAGTATATATTTCCTTCGCTCACCAAAAAGTACGAACATTAGCGGTATAAGGAAGATGTAGTTAAGCATCAGTCCAACAATGTCGCCTAAGTCAAGCCAAGCCCCTCCTGATTCGTGGAAAATTGCTTTGTACAAACTCCAACTCTGCTTAGCCAAGAGTCCTGCGAATAGAATTACTGCCGCAAACAAAATTGCATATCTGATCACGTTTTTGACAGACGTCATAATTTAATGACTGACTAGCCAATTAATATCTGCAACAAGCAAGTCGTACGCTTGCTTGTTGATGTCTCGATCCTCTCGCGCATCCTGAAGATCTTCTAGCATATCCTCATATGCCTCAATTCTATCACCTCTTTTCTTCATTTGCGCCGCTTTCCCCAGACTCTTCAAAAAAGAGTCTCTAAATTTCTTGGACTTAATCCATCTGGCATTATATGCGCGATTGACATCATTTTGAGTACTACTGATTGTAGCTACTATTTGAACGCTACCAATCGTTGCATTTGATCCAGTCACTCCAACATTGATATCGTGCTCTGTTATCAAGTCCGGTTGCGTCAGGCCGGTGAAGAATTGCGTGGTTGAAGTCGCATCATTTATCGCACTGGCGGCAATCGTGTAAGACCCGCCAGACCCGGTGCCTTGCGTAATGACTTTGTATTTGCCATTCAGGGGATTGGGAATGGTGACATATTCTTCGTCCGTACCGAATCCGGAATAGAAAGCATCTGGTATCTCGTTAATTTCCTGACTAGTTGTGAACTCTTTTCCGATCCTCTTTCCATCCGGGCCTATCACAACAATATCTGCAGGGGAAAGAACCTGAAATATGAGTATCCCCTTTGCGGTTCCTAACAATCCATGACTGTTGTTTATGAGAGTTGACGCCTCTTGACCAGCGAGCTTCTTGAACACCGATCCTTCGGTTGCGGTAGGAAGCTCGTTGTGTTCAAAATTCACAATGTTGAGATCGTTTGCAATGAAGCTTGCCGATGAGAGAGGAACGGTGCCATCTCCCACCCCTCTTTCCAAGCCTTGATCGGTTGATGCTTTCCCGAAATTCTCGGGCTTCCCGAAACCCCAGAGTGCAGTGGTGCTTATCGTGGTTGGTGGAACGACTCGAATGACGCTAATAGTGGTACTGCTAGTGAGTTTCCCTACAAAGTTTGTGATCGCTATGCCAGAGCTATAAAGCGCAGACATGTTATTGTCTAAATCCGACAAGAAAAGGTTTCCGGGATACCAATTCGTATTTGGATATGATGAAATAGCTGAAGAGTCGGCATGCTTAATGTAGCTGTAGACTGGTAATAATTCTTGTGCTGATGGAATTGGCTTACTTCTGACATAATTAAACAGACTCGTATATCCATTTTCTATGGCTTCGATTAAAAGAAAATACTTAAAGAGTCGCCCTTCACGTGTCACATCAGTTTCCCCGCCTTCCCACATCAAATATGCATTTGGGGCACCCATTTGCGGAGTGCCGAGGAAGATGAGTTTGCGGACGTCGTGGGCATAATCGCCAGATTGGATATATTGGCGGGCGACGAGTCCTCCCATTGAATGCGCCACGATATCCACCTTGTCGCATCCGCATATCGCTTTTACATCTGCAATCTTTTGTTTCAAGAGCGCAGCCGTGTCGCGATTTGATACATGCCAGTCATACGGGAAAGGAAATAGTGTTTTGTCTTTCTCATACCCATTGGCTACCAAGGTATCGATGAGATTGTCGTAGGTATGCGCGATCGGATCGATGAGCCACTCTCCGTTGTGCTCTGCAGAGCCCAAAATCCCGGGAATAATAATGACGGGAGTGAAATTGCTGCTCGCCGCTTCTTGTATGGTGAAATGCAGAGTCTCGATAGATGGCGGGCCAAATTGCGCATGGGCGGACTTAGCAAATATGTCGGCCAGAAATTGTTTGAGACGATCATTGAAATTGAGCACCGGCCCCGGCTCCTCGATGACGTCAAGCTCGTACTCGCCTTCCGCGGGCCACGCAAGCTCCGTATCGCCCAATACATTTTGCCTAAAGAACGTACCAATCTGCACGCGCGCCGGCGTCGCGCCCGAATTGTCTATTGCATACAAGACGCCCGAGACCGGCCCAAACGCGAGCGGATCAAAAATATATGCGGGCGCGGGAGTATTGAGCGGTACCTCATAGGTGCCCCCGTGCGAAATCTCGATCTGCGTCGGCGTCCCACCATTTTCATCGCCCCAAATGAAAGTCGACGCGTGCGCGGATACGGGCAACGCAAAAATAAACGCGGCCGCGACCATTGCGACGTATGCTGATAAAACCCCAACGCCCGACCGCATGGCGCGCAACATATGGCGGCCATTATGGCACTTCATGAACAAATGAACCTTAATCACCTGTGGAAAAGTAGATATATCTCTCCTTGCGCGGCCGCGCAAGGAGAGATATATGTTAAAAATGGCAAGGTTCGACCTTGCCATTTTCACGGCGTGCATTGCTGTTTTTAGGTATATCTCTAGCCTCCGCGGCCGCATCAGCTAGCGATATATATCAAAACGCCTCGGCTGCTGAAGCCGTGATTGCGCTCGGATCCACTGTGGGCCGCGTGAAGATGAAATTGTCGGCTGTTGCAAATAGAGTGCCCATGAGGACAAAAAGCGCGCCCGCGGCGATTGCTTTGCCGCGGTGATGCCACCTCAATTCAAGCCCGGTCGCAAGTGCAAATATCGCCGCGAGGAGGAGCGCCACGAAATAATATGCGTATTGCAAAAGCGAGCGCGGCGAACCGAACATGTGCGCCCAGAATGATGCGTATCGCGGCGCAGGAGCGGACTGGACTCCAGATTGCGCGCTCTGCGGTTGTCCTGCGGTGGAATCAAGCACGGTTGCAGGCGAGGGCGAAGCAGCAAGTACATCTTTTTGAGAAACTTCTTTTCCGGTGAGCGGTGCGGGCGCCAGCTGATCGGCTGGCTGCGTGCTTGCACCGAGCACAACCGTCCCTGTTGCAGTGGTTGCAAGCGCTGGCTCGGCGGGATTTTGCGGCGTGATCTCATGGGTCGGCGCACCCGCCTTCGCCGAGGCTTCGGCGGGCAAGCCAAATTCCTGCACGACAAATGTCGTCGAGCGGCCCTCATAGAAGCCTTGCGCAACCGCGATCCCGATTTCGGTAAAATGCGGATCAAGAATATTTTCGCGATGCGTGCGCGAATTCATCCATGCATTATTTACATCCGTCGAATCGCTAAAATCTACCGCCAGATTCTCCCCCGCATATTTGTATCTATACCCAGCTTCCTCAAACCAGTGCCATGGATCGACACCCTCCGGCGAAATATGTGCAAAGTAGCTCTTAGCTGCCATGTCGTTGGCCTTGGCTTGTGCCGCAGCAACCAAAAGAGGATTGAGAGTCAGCGTCGAGACGTTGTTGACATTGCGATCGTTGTTGGCCATGTCAACCAAGACCGCGGCCATGACCGATGCGTACTGAGCAGTGCCAATAAGATATTTATCGAGCGAGGTGGCAACAAAGATCACGATAGTGAGCGCCGCGACGGAAAGCCCTGCCGCGCCTACGAGCTCAAATTCTCGCCAAGACAGTTTCTTGTCTTTATGATTCTTCACCATGCAATTATATGCGCAATATCACCCAAACGTAAACGTATAGACTTGTAGACCGGGATCAGAAATAATAAATTCAAGCAAATGATCGCCATAGACAGTGTCGTTTACAATAGTGTAGAGGCGATTCTCGTTGATTCGCACGTAGCTCCTGCCATCTTTGAAAATAATATCTTTGCCGGCAGACGCGGCATTCAGTGGCTCGCTATCGCGCAACACTTCTACCTCGATGTCCTTCCCTGTCTTTGATCCGGCGACGATGTAGACGCTCTTGGCCTGGTAGCGATAGTCAATCCGATCGCTGCCGACGCTGCTGCTCCCCACGCCCGGAGGTGTCTCCGCATATTCAGGCATGATGCTCCACGATCCGATAAGATAGAGTGCGTTCTTTCTCACCGTATCCGGTTCGGTAAATATTTGCACGCCGCTCTTTCCGGCAATGCCATTCCCTAAATATTCGTTGCGAAGCGCGCCAAAATACGTCTCTCCCGAACCGAGTTTAGTTTCGTCAACCGATATCACCCCTGAAAGAGATGCAGCGGGCGCAGGCGGCATTGCCATCCCTAGCCTTTGTGCGCGCTCCTGCAAAGCAGTCTGTATTGCACGCTCGGTCTCGTCATAATTCCCTTCTCCAGCATGATCAAACACGATGTAGCCATCGATGTCGATGAGATACTTGCGCGGCCAATACTGATTGCCAAAGGCCCTCCACGTGCTGTACTCGTTGTCGAGCACCACGGGATATTTGAGTCCAAAACCAGTTACCGCATTCTGCACATTTCTAAGCACATGCTCGAAAGCAAACTCTGGCGTATGCACACCGATTATTTCGAGTCCCTGATCATGATATGTGTCGTACCAATCTCTCAAGTACGGAAGCGTACGCTGACAATTTATGCAGCTATAGGTCCAGAAATCAATGAGTACAACTCTTTTCCCTTTGAATTCGCTGATCGTTATCGGTGTACCATCCGTATTAATGTATCCGTCGATTGAGGCAAGTTCGGGAGCTCTGTCAAACTGCATTGCCTTCTTTGCGTCACCGACGACTCCCGAAGTAGACGATGCGTCCTTGCAGGTACCATCGGAACATAGCAGCGGATTTTTTGCGGATTGTGCTCGTCTCTCCAGGAGATTTTGCTCAAGCTTGGTGATGTCATACACATGTGAAATGAGCCATGCTTCGAGCGGCTGCTCATAGCCCACGAATATAATGACACCAACGACGATGAAGAGCGCGCCGATCGTACGCTTAAACCAGCCTCTCGGGTCCGCTGCAAGCCCAAGCTTGTCGACAAGTCTCTGTCCGACAAGTGCGACAACCAAAAGCATGAGCACGAGTCCGATCGTGTATGCGAGAAGATCCAATAGCCCCACCGCAAATGACGCTGGGAGCACGGTTGCGAGGATAACAAAATAAGTCGGACTGCACGTGGAAAACACGGGCCCGAGCGCCGCTCCCACCAATACATCTCCCCAGAATGAATGCAGTTGATAGCCACTAGCCACTAGGCGATTAGAATTCCGATTCAGACGATTCACGACGGGAAGAGGATCCCAGATTTGCGGAAAGAGTGTTATGAGACCAAAGATGATCAGGATTCCGCCCGAAAACCGCTCGTAGGCATATTGCGGAATGTCGATGAATAGCGTCGAAGATTTAAGAAGAAGTGTAAAAAGAATGACCGACACGCCAAGCGAGAGCGCGACGGTAACGGCACGAGCGCGATTGACGCCGCCGGAGACCGACCCTCCGACAATGATCGGAAGAAGCGGCAGCACGCATGGCGCAAGCACGGTGAGCACACCAGCAAGAAACGCGATCAAGAAGAGTGTCATGCAGAAATACTATCATTTTCGGGCTATAATTCCGATATGATATTGCGAGATCGAATAGCCGCTCTTATCAAGGGCGACGTACTGGATGATGCGTTTACGCGGGCGAAATACAGTCGTGACACGAGTATTTTTGAGCGCTCTCCCAAAGTCGTCGTGTTCCCCAAAAATGCGGATGATGTTTCCGCGCTCGTAAAATTCGTGAATGACGCGCGAGACCACGGAGAGAATCTCTCTGTCACCGCACGATCCGCCGGTACCGATATGACCGGCGGACCTCTCACCGATTCAATCTCTGTCGTCTTCACGAAATATATGAATCACATAATTGATATTGGGCCTGATCCCGACGCAAAGGACGGGACAGGTTATGCTGTTGCCGAGCCTGGTGTGTATTACCGCGATCTCGAAAAAGAGTCGCTAGCTAAATACGGCACTATATATCCGGCGTATCCCGCGTCGCGTGATCTCTGCGCGATCGGCGGCATTGTGTCTAATAATTCTGCGGGTGAATTGAATCTCCGTTACGGTAAGACTGATAGACACGTACGCGAGCTCGACGTTGTTCTTTCAGATGGTTCGCATGCGCAGATTCAACCGATTTCGTTAAACGAACTTGCCGCCAAAGAAAAAGAAGCAACATTTGAAGGACGCCTCTACAAACAGATTCATGCGCTCATTGATGAGAACCGCGAGGAGATTGAGAAAGCCCGACCCACCGTCACCAAAAATTCTGCAGGATACGGTTTGTGGAATGTGATTGACGAAAAAAAGGGCATATTCGATCTTAATCAGCTGATCGTCGGAAGCCAAGGCACGCTTGCCTTTGTCACCCGCGCCAAGCTCGAAATGGTGAAGACAAAACCACATCGTGCTATGCTCGTCGTTTTCCTTGCGGATCTCCACATACTGCCCGAGATAGTGACTCGCGTGCTCGCCTTCGATCCCGAATCATTTGAATCATATGACGACAAGACCTTTTCTCTCGCGGTACGCCTCATGCCGCGAATGCTTTCGCACATGGGCCCATATGCGGCGCTCAAACTCGGACTCGCCTTCATCCCGGATATTTGGACTGTAATCCGGGGAGGTGTTCCGAAACTGATTCTACTTGCTGAATTCGCCGAAGATTCGGGAGATGAAGCGGTCGAGAAAGCGCGAATGGCGAGACACTCGCTCGAGGGTCTCGCGGTCTCGACTCGCATTGCAAAAAGCGAGGCACAGTCGGCCAAGTACTGGAAAGTGCGACGAGAGAGCTTCGCGCTCCTGCGCAAGAATTTCCATGGCCGGTATGCGGCACCCTTTATCGACGACATTGTCGTACACGTCGAGGACTACCCTAAATTCCTGCCCGAGCTCGAAAATCTGGTCCGCGGACATCGGTTCATCTACACAATCGCTGGGCACATCGGCGATGGCAATTTTCACATCATTCCGCTTGTAAAAATGAACGGCGAAGCGGATCGCAAAGAAATGCTCGAACTCATGCCCAAAGTCTATGCACTTGTAGGGAAATACAGGGGCTCGATTACCGGCGAGCACAACGACGGCATCATTCGCACCCCGTACTTGCCCACGATGTTTAGCCCTCGTATGATCGAGCTTTTCGCGCAGATAAAACACATCTTCGACCCCCTAGGTGTCTTCAATCCGGGAAAAAAGACGGGCGGGACCTTTGCCGATATCGAACGCAGTATGATCAAGAAAATATGACTCGATTCCTCCGCTATATTCCATATTCGATATTCCTCATCCCTTTCAGTGCTTCCGCGCACGAGGTGTACGTCCTCGACTCAGCCGCCATCATGCGCGATATCGTAAATCCCTCGCCAAATCCCCTCGCGCTCATTTTGCAAGACCCGCAACAATTCCTCTTCTGGGCTCTCATAGGCGCAATACTCATCTCGACTGTTTTTACGATGTCAATTACGCACCGCGTGCAGGATACGTTTTCACCATTTCTCATGCGCCTCAAGCCCTGGGCAGCGCCAATTGCCCGCGTTACGCTCGGCGCATGCCTCATCGCGAGTGCATATAATAATGCGCTCTTCGGGCCAGAGCTTCCGTTTTCTGATTTCGGCACCTTTGGAAGAATGATCCAGATCACGCTCTATATAAGCGGCATCTTGAGTCTTGTTGGACTTTGGACGCGCGCCGCAGGCTCTCTCGCGCTCTTGATATTTGCCGCTGGAATCGCGAAATACAACATCTACATGTTCACCTACGCCAATTACCTCGGCGAGATATTCTTTGCGATGATCCTTGGAAGCGGACGATTCTCTCTTGATCACTGGCTGAACCTCCCAAAGATGGCAAGGTTCAACCTTGCCATCTTTGCCAAACTCGGACGGCGATTGGAACCGTACGCATTTCCCGTTTTGCGTATCCTTTTCGGAATCTCAATCGCATTCGCTTCGTACTATGCCAAATTTGTACACAGTCAACTCGCGCTCGACGTCGTCACCAAGTATCACCTTACCAACTTCTTCCATTTCGACCCTCTCTTTATTGTCCTCGGCGCATTCTGCGTGGAACTTTTGATCGGACTATTCTTGATACTCGGCGTCGAGATTCGCCATACTGCCCTTTTCTTCCTATTCTGGCTCGCCCTTTCGCTCCTCTATTTCGGCGAGGCCGTCTGGCCGCACCTTGTGCTCGTGGGCGTCCTCCTCGCGCTCTTTTGCCACGGCTACGACAAACTCTCCTTAGAAGGCTACTACTTCAAACGAGGGTCCCGTGAGCCTGTGTTATGATTTTACTGTATTTATTTAGCAAGTAATTGATCGCGATATGTCACAAGACGACATGAAAGATGGTGAAGAAATCAAGATGACGCTGGAGCAGACTTTAAAAAACTTGGAAGCCACATTTAAGGAGAAGATTGAAGGCATGTTGGAAGATAAAGAGACAAGGGCATCATCGGACGAAGATTCAGATATGGGTAATTTCCTCCAAAACCTTCAGAGTTTTTGGACGAAAAAGAGAGGTGGTACTAATGACTTTAAAAAGCAGCAGACTCTTGATCAAGTAGAGGCGTGGGCTAAGACTCTGCATCCAAAAGCGGAGATGTTTATGGAAGCAGACCCAGAAAGTGACTCGGAAGATCTCACCCTGCGATTGAACCCTTAGACTATTTCCCTCTTGGATCGGACGAACAACATCAGCACAATAAGAAATGCAAACAGCGAGAGGGCCATCATCGGGAAAGTTACATAGCCAAACTCAACGAAGGTAATTTTGGCACAGCTGGGACCATTCGCCGAACACGGCAGCGTGCCCGCAGGAAACATCTGTAGTGCATGATGATAGAGCGCAAACGCGGCACCTAATGCGGAGAGCCAGATTGAATACAGCACGGCCGCTCTTTGGAGATCGGGCTTCCAGAGTGCAAGACCAAAAAGAAGCGCTTGTGGATACAGACATACGCGCTGCCACCAGCACAGGAAGCATGGTTCAAAGCCGAGGACTTCAGAATAGAAAAGCGTAAGACCGATCCCGACAAGTGAGAGTAGGAATCCAATCCATATACCCCACCGAGCAAGAAAGTTGGCAATGTCTTGAAGGTCGGTGAATTTACGACGGAGGAAATAGAGTGCGAGAAATGCGGCAGCACCAAATTGCATCAAGACCGTGCCGACCGAGAGCCAGTAATTAAGCGTTTCCGTCGGAAACATATCTCATTGAGCTTGTGAGCTCTGCGACGATGGTGTAGTTATCTTTGAAAACGCAGTTTTGTCTCCGGTAACCGTGCAGCCAGAAAATGCTGCCCACTCGTCTATGGTGTGCTCGCCACCGAGCTCTGCGCCATCGGGCCGCACCCACGTAGGATACCCTTTTATTCCTTTATCGATACAGACTTGCGTCTGGCCCTGGCCATCAGGAGTCGAGCATTCCACGTAGGAAAGATAGTGGGCCGCTGAACCGAAAAGTGCCTTGGTGCGCTGACAATGCGGGCACCAGAAGGCCCCGTAGAAAATCACACCCTGTGATTTGATGCACTGCGCCAATTTGTCGTACTGACTCGGCTTGGCCGTTATCAAGAAGCTCGACGCAAGACCAACGACAATAAGCGCCGCGAGAATTCCCCAGAAGATCAAGACTCCTTTCTTCATTGCGGAAAATATAGCATACTTCTGGTGAAATGGTATACGAGGACATCATCGGCAGGATGACGAAGGGCTCAGGGTTTGGCCGTGACGAATCCGAGACCTCTTTCGTACTCAAAGTAGTGCAGCCCGGCTTGGTTGGTCTCATGGACGGCTCGGTCTCGACGCTCGCTCCGATTTTTGCCGCCGCATTTGCGACGCACGAACCGCATATCGCTTTTCTTATCGGCGCATCGGCCGCGACAGGCGCGGGCATTTCTATGGCCTTTGCAGAAGCACTCTCGGATACCGGCGAAGAAACAGGCCGCGGGCACCCATTCATGCGCGGCGCGATTGTCGGTGTGATGACATTCGTCGGCGGTATCTTGCACACGCTCCCATTTCTTCTCTCGCACTACACCGCGGCACTTTCCCTTGCCTTCCTGGTTGTCGGAATCGAGCTCGTTGCCATTGCGTACATCCGCTTCCATTTTTTCAAAATGCGATTTTGGATGTCGGTCCTGCAAGTCGTCCTCGGCGGTGCCTTGGTATTAGCGGCCGGCCTCCTGATAGGCAGCGCGTGATACTCTTTGAGATATGAATGAATGGGGTGAATCGGTATTGGAATCGGGCGATGGCAAGAATATTGCGGAGCGACGCGCGGAAGGTGCACGGGTGGTCGCCCGTTATAAAGAATTGGTACAGGAACGCGAGCAAAAAGCGAACCGGGTTCTGCTAGAAATGAAAGGGGTTATCAAACAATCAGGGCATACGATCAGAGAAGTCTTTGGTGACGACGTTGAGCACGGTTATGAAGTGCTGAACGTATACTCACCCGAATTCATCATCGAGACAATACAAAAACTGCATGGCGAGAAACTCCCGCTCAAAGGCATATATCTCGCAAGTACCTTGCTTCACAGAGAAGCTTGTAAAGAGTTCGGAAGTTGGCCACAAGCAATCTCAGCAGCAGGTATTGGTACGGTCGGTACGTTATATACAGAGGTGGACTGGATTAATGACAAACGGATACGAGACCATTTGATCAAGCTGCTCGAGAATTCTTCTGTTAAATGGTCCGAGATGGAATATGTCGGCGCGCAGCTCGTAGAGATTAAGCCAAACTCATTCAGAGATTGGTACTATAAGACTCTCGGGCCCCGCACCGCAACCTGGCGTGAAGATTTCATGGATCTTCTGCAGAGCATAGATAAGAATGTCCCAGTAGCTACAAAAAAGAAGGAACGGTCAGGTACTATCGAGCTGCGACCGATCCCATCCCTGCGGGAGATTGAAACCGCTCTCTTGGAACTGGGGATTAAACCAGCTGCGAAAAAAGATGAAAAACCCGGACATGTGGCTGAGTCTACGAAAACATTATTCCGACTGAAACAGATCGCAAGCGAGCGATTAAAGGAATTATGTGTGCTTCAGGAGAAAGCGGCAGTAATGGCTGAACATGAGGGGTTTACGCTTGAGCAGCTATTTCCTAAAGAGTTCAAAAATAGATCGGGAAAAAGAAGTAAAATCTGGACTCCCGAATTCATCGCCAGTACGATCAAAAAGCTCCACAACGAGGGCTTGCCCATCAACTCCTCCGCCGTGCAGGATCATGCAATTATGAGTGCTGCATATCGAGAATTCGGCGGATGGGAAAATGCAGTGAGAGCCGCGGGAATCGACTACGACCGGGTTCGTTTCAACGAAAAGGCGCCTCGTGAGGGCGGATTCTTTCAAAAACAAAGCAGATGGTCTCCCGAAAGATTGACTTTGGAAATCCAGCGGCGGTACAGGCTACATCTCCCCCTAAATCTCAAAGCGGTCGAGAAATCCGATTCTCGCCTAATTTCCCAAGCCAAGAAATACTATCCTCAACGTTCATGGTATGAGGCCCTGCGTACAGCAGGATTTGACGCGGATGAAATCAACCTGAGAGGCAGAGGTTCCCGCATGAAATATCCTACTTATAAGGTTAGCTTGCCGCGCAACTGGGTATCTATACACGCCCCTATTGGGGGCGAGCCCGAATTGACTCTTGAGGGAAGTCGACGTATTGCTACGGAAGATACGGAAGCGATCGCAAAAGTAGACGTACGGCTAATTATCGAAGCAATATTAAGACAAGGAAGTCTAAGTCGTGAAATGAATCGTCAGCTTCGTAGATATCACGAAGGGCAGCACTTGGAAGATGAGGAATTCGAGGCGCTGACCGACGCAATAAATCAGAGTCCGGAGCTAGACAAACTTCTCAAGACGCAGTGAACTTTGATCGATCGTGCACAACGCGCATTTGCAGCCCACAGGCTTGATGAATTCGTCGAAATATTCCTCGCCGTAATCAAACTGTGAATAACGAAACCCCCTAAACGTGGGCTTTTCAAGGCATGCAAAAACTCCTCCAGCGAGGTTTTGAAAGCGAACACAGATTGTCACCTTGAAGCACGAATAATTTCTTTCAACTGGTTAGGCAAGCACGAACGAG
>JACRFH010000029.1 GCA_016217975.1 Candidatus Kaiserbacteria bacterium
AATCGTCGTTACCAGTTTTTGGTTTCTTCAGTTCGTTCCCGTGTACGAGTCTTGAGTCTTGAGAGTTTTCAGATACCTCCCGTGATCTTTGCGGTGTGTTCAGCGTGCGCTGACTTTTGCATTTCGATATTCAAAGTACATTCTATTCCAAGTGCGCCCGGAGGGACTCGAACCCCCAAACCTCTTGGTCCGAAGCCAAGCGCTCTATCCTTTGAGCTACGGGCGCACAAGCACTTATAATGCACTACAATAGGGCAATATGAAAACGGCACTCACAGTCCCGACCGAAGTGCTGCATGTGGCCGAAGCACTTTCTGCAAAAGGATTTGAGGCATACCTCATCGGCGGATGCGTGCGCGATTTGATCCTGGGAAGGGAGCCCAAAGATTGGGATATCACGACCAATGCCAATCCCGAAGAGATACAAGCACTTTTCCCTGAAACCTTTTATGAGAACACGTACGGCACTGTGGGTGTCGTTACGGAGTCCACTGATCCGCGATTGAAGGTGATAGAAGTCACGCCGTATCGCATTGAGAGTGGCTACTCGAATGCGCGGCATCCAGATGAGGTGAAATTTAGTGACACGCTTTCCGACGATCTTAAGCGCCGCGATTTTACCGTGAATGCAATCGCATATGATCCCAAAGAGGGGAAGATTATCGATGAGCATGGCGGGCAAGAAGATTTGAAACGCAAGATCATCAAGGCAGTAGGGGATCCAGAGGAGCGATTTCAAGAAGATGCGCTCCGGACGCTGCGTGCTATCAGGATCGCCGCAGAATTGGATTTTGCGATCGACACCGCAACGATGGCGGGCATTGTGAAAAATGCAGCGCAGCTTGCTAAGATCTCGCGCGAGCGCGTACGCGACGAATTCGTCCGCATACTCGAAAGTGATACACCTATGCAGGCGCTCTATATAGCCCAGAAACTCGGCGTCTTGAAGTACATAATTCCCGAGCTCGAAGACGCGATAGGCGTGGATCAGAACCAAGCGCATTCATTTGACGTATTTGAACACTTGCTTCGCTCGCTCCAGCATGCGGCAGACAAAAAATGGCCGCTCATTGTGCGCCTCGCCGCGCTTTTGCACGACATCGGGAAACCCGCTTCACGCCGGTGGTCTGATGAGAAAAAAGATTGGACATTCCATGGCCACGAAGTCATCGGTGCCAAAATGGCCAAGAAAATATTGCGCGACCTCAAATTCTCAAACGAGATTGTCGACGACGTCGTAAAATTAATCCGCTGGCACATGTTCTTCTCCGACCCAGACCAAGTCACACTCTCGGCCGTACGCCGCATCATTACCAATGTCAGGAAAGAGCGCATCCAAGACCTTTTAAACCTTCGCATCTGCGACCGAATAGGCACCGGCCGCCCCAAGGAGCAACCATTTCGTCTGCGCAAATATATGTCGATGGTAGACGAGGCGCTGCGCGACCCTATATCGGTGGGCATGCTCAAAATCGATGGGACCTCGCTCATGGCGCTCGGCGAGCGTCCTGGTCCCCGCATCGGCTGGATCCTGCATGCACTTCTCGAAGAAGTATTGGACGACGCCTCAAAAAACGCGCAGGACTACATGGAAAAGAGATCGCAAGAACTCATGCAAGTGCCAGATGCCGAACTAAAGAAAATGGGCGAAAAGGGGAAAGACAGAAGGGAAGAAGAAGACGAGGCGGCGGTGGAGGAACTCCGCAAAAAACACCACGTCTAATACTTATCAGACGAACTTGGATGATAGTAACCATCGTCCCATTTTGTACCCCGGATCCATTTTCGTTTCGGTGCTTCTGGTTTACCGACTTCCTTCTTTCGTGTTGCTCCTTTGTTTCGTGGACTTTGCGGATGCGAAACTCGCTTCCAAATCTCATAATTCCCATCCAAGAAGAACCATGTATGACTCACGGGAGAGCCATGCTTTTCTTTCAAATGTTCATAATATCCGCGCTGTGGGTCAGATTTATTTATAGGACGTATAACGGTTCTTCCTCCGGCATTACTTACGATCGGCTTTTCGCCGTGAGTTTTGAAAAAATCAATGGGATTAGCACGCGGCACGTCTATATAGCCTGCACTTCCTTTATAAATATTGTCAAAGCCGTGAACGCCTTTCTCGCTCATTGCACCGTGTATTTCTCTAAAACGCTTCTGAATCTCTGCCTGAGAAAGTAAGAACGTCCCGTTAACACCGATATGTGCCATCGCATCTGTTCCTTCCAACAAAACCTGTTGTGTTGCCGTATCGACATATGCATTGCGCCACGCGTCAGGCATTCCGTGAGATTTCGCGTGTGCAGGTGAGTGCAAAACGTACGTATTCAGCCTCGTAGTCGAATATATAACCTCGCCGACGTTATTTAGAGCATTGTCGTAATGTTCTTGTCCTTCTTCGTCGAACATATTTCCGCCCACAATGCCGACAGTAAGTGATCCGGGCTTACATCTCTCTTTTATTTCTTTCAGTTTCTTTCCGAGAGTCTCCAGATGCTTATGGTGTTTTTCAATCACGACTTTACTGTGTTTGTATTCAAGCCGGGCAACCTGATTGGGCATCAAGTGGCACAAAAAAGAAATGTTTTTACCGAGAGCAGGGTCAAAACCAATCACGACAATTCCGATACAGTTTTTGTATCCCTCGGAATATTTGTCTTTTTCGTCGATATTAGAGAAACCTCCCATACGTACTTCCTCCCCATTTTTCGCAACCTTCTCTTTTGCCTGCAAGAACTCTGGACTTTCTCCTTCGTCATAGCGGTTCCGCACATGCAAACTTTCTCCGCCTGATGGTGTCTCGCTGCTCATACCGGTAATTCTGGCACGTACCTGAATTGCCGCAACTAAAATTCTTTGTTCTCTCGGAATACAAGTAAACGAAGTTGAGTATGCGGTATGATGGTGTCCACATGAATGTTGTTGTTTTCAAGCATGTGAGAGAGTTCGTTGACGAGCTAGACATACCGGTGCGGGCAGATATAGATGGACTCGTGAATCTCTTGGGACAATACGGCCCGGCACTTTCGATGCCTTATGCAAAACCTCTTGGAAGAGGGTTATGGGAGTTGCGACGGACTGGGCGGCCGCAGATCCGTATATTGTACGGATTCTGCAATGGGAGCGCCATATTGGTCCTTGCCATCAAGAAACAGCGCTCGGCACTACGTCATAAAGACATCGATCTTGCCCGCAAGCGACTTCTGGACTCGGAGTAGCTAGTAATTAAAGGGCACCAAGAATCTCAGGCGGATTTTGATAATTTCTTGGGGTTCCCGTATCGCCTCTGGATATCATGGACTTGTTTGGTGAGTCGGTCAATCTGGCTTTTCATCGTCGCCGGATTCAT
>JACRFH010000030.1 GCA_016217975.1 Candidatus Kaiserbacteria bacterium
GAGACAAGGTAATACCCCGCCTTCCTCACGTTTGTAGGCATATATGCACAAAGGCTAGCGAGTAACATCGCTGCCAGTGTGTCAAAAACACCTCAAAAGTCGCCCTTTGAGGTGTCACCGATGTATCTCATCTTCTTCAGTTTCTTGAGAAATAGTCACTTGCGGATCCTTGTACCAACCTCCGCAGAAAAGCAATTCGACATCATCCATTTTTCCTGCGGTCGTCAGCTCGAGATCACTTGCGATATCCTTCAGATAGGTATTAACGTACGTGTCGAGATTGAGTCCATAGCTCGTGTAGTAGACGGGAAATCTGACAAGACCTTTGTTCCTGTCGATGGCAATAAGTACGCGCCCCAAAATTCCGCCGCGTTCATCTTTAATCCAAATGACCCCCTTATTGATCTCGCACGCGTTGGTGAAAACAGACCATGCATTGAACTCCGATGCGTCGAGACATGAACCGCTTACCCATGTTCCCATCATCAAAGATCGCATAGGATCGCGTTCTTTCTCAAATACTAGTTTCTTCGGCATATGTCCCTTCTTCAAGACTGAATTCGATGCCTGTCGTATACCTTCGATCTGGACGCGCATATCTTTATACCAAACCGAATCCGCATTCTTCTTGGCATCGATCCCGGAGAACCAGCGTTCAAACAGCTCAAGAGCCGCTATTTCACTCGGGGACGGACGAAAAGCAACTGGAATCGTTGGGACTATTTGTGCCGCGACATCCAAGAAATTTCGAATCCTGATCTGCACATTGTCCTGAAGCGGCGTTAATCCAGACAGCATATATTCCTTCCGCATATCAGCGCTCCACGCTGCCCGCGCCTCAGGCGATAGTCGCTTTTCAAGCCATCTCCTATTCTCTTGTCGATTTTGTGGATATCCGTCGCGTTCTACTGTCTGGGTTTCTCCCTTTAGGAATCGCCGCATAAGCTCTAAGGCTATATCCTTGTTTACGGCATACGAGTCCTTTTTTTGTAAACGCACGGTCATCGCCAGTGCATCAATAAAAGCCGGATGGTCAGCATGCTTATCCGTCACTTCAGCGCCGAAAATCTCTTTCGCTTTTTTGCGGATACTTGTTTCCAATTGGTGACTGAAGAAATCAAAGGCCTCGTTGGCGATCTGCAAGGATACTTCTTTGACTACGACATCTCGTACGGAATCCTCTTTCGCGCCACGTATCCTGGCAATCTTGCTACGGAGGTTCAGCGCACTAGCGTTTACCGAGTCGATGATCTTATCTTCAGCCATGCCTCCGGTCCGCATGCGGGACTCGAACATGCGTCTATATGCGTTCTCCAGCGAGGTCGAATCATCCTTGTTAGGCGCTATAGCCCGATCCTGTTCCTCTTTCGAGAGAACCGAGAATGGCACGAGAAGTGGCCGAACCCAAGGAGGCGGCTCGATATCGAATATATGTGCCGTCCGCAGATTCTCAGCGAGTGACACAAGCGATTTTGGCTTGGACTTGAAAAAATATTCAATGCATGAATCCATGTATGCTGGCGCTTCGGAAAGCGTCGCGAGCGCGCGCCATTTCTTACGATCATCACCAACGTACCTCTTGATGAATCGTATCATTCCATTCTCATCGTCAATGTATGATAATTTCCCAAGTCGTTTCATAAAATCTACTGTGCCGTGAGCCCCGCCACTAAGTTCTGCGAGTTTGCCCGCTTGAGCAATGATGTCCGAGAAACGCGAAGGCTCAAAAGGATGTCTTACATTAGCGTCATTCATATAGAGCGGAAGCATGTTGTAAACGAAAGCCCACTGCTGTTGAGGCAGTAAATTTACCAATGCGATGACATCTACCGGAAAAAGGGTCTTAGGATCGCCATTAAAATGTTTCTTACTCCAGGAAGATGAGACACCCGCACATGCAATCGGGGTCCAATTCCCGAGGTACGTGCTGGTCCACCACCCTTCCTTTCGTGTCCCCATCTCAAGCAAGTCGCGGGCAGTCTTTGTAACAACTTCGGTCGGATTCGACCCTTCGCGCGCTACTTTTGTATCAAGACTTGCGAGTGCAATATTTACACACTCGTCGATATGGCCCGACTTTGAGAAGGCCTTATGCATCGCGTTGGCCACATAGGTGGGCAAATTCGGCTGATTTTCATCAGATGCCGCTATTTCTCGGAGTATTAGGCGTTCCCAAAGTTCATTGCGCGCAGGATACGGGAACGCTCGATTCATCAGGAATGAGTCGCCACTGCGCAAACCTTGAGCGAACCATCGAGCTTCAGCAGGATTAAGGACATTGTGCTTATCAGCATGAGCGAGAAAATGTCCGATAACATCCATTCCTTTATATCTAACAATGGTGCCATGATGAGCCTTTGCGAGCTCCTCTAAAGCGGGCAGCCACGAAGAGTTGGTTTTCTCTTTAAGAACCGTATTCAGGAGCAACGCCTCGAGATCTTTCTCGACCATTCCTGTACCAAATATTCTTTCTCCGCGCGTGCGCCGACGGCGATTCCTTTGATGAAAGTCAATAAGGCGTGTCATTATCGCGAGACCCTGTGGGGATTTTAAAAGATCCAGCACTGTTCCCTCTTCACCATTCAGTTGCAGTTCTTTAAATTTCTCAAAGATCCCAGGATTAAAGCCGAGTCCTTCGAATTTGCGCGTCGTGTATACCTGATGGAGATTTTGCGCAATATTTCGCGTGCCTCTCTTTATCCGATCAAGACCTTCCCTCATCCACCAATACTAACAGATGATGAGTCTCAAATTCGTACATCGAAATCCCGTCCTTGAGTAACTATATCTTTCGTCTTCGCCTCATACTTCCCCTAACACCCCGCGTGGGAGAAGGGAGATTGGTATGGCTCGCAACGAGGCATACTGGGACTACATTGAGGAACGTGGAGAGGAAACGATGTCGACGCGAGCTTACGTCGTTACCATTTCTCTTCTGATCTTCTTTTTGCAAAAAATAGGTAAAGAATAAATATTGCTAGAATCCGAGATTCTCACTCACCAAGAGCATACGGATCTTCCGTTTGTTGAAGGGACTTTCGTAGCGGAAGATTATTTCCTTTGAAAGTCGCGTTCCGTATTTACCGTCACTAGCTTTTTTCATACGCGCATCTTCCAATGGTACAACGTGCTCTTCGAGGCGCCGTATTGCATCGAGTAGCGTCGGTACGATCTTCTTGGTACTCACGACGAGGATTAGATTCTGTGACGAATACGCGATGTGTGGCAATTGGCTTCCGGTGTTGGATCCGACCACGAATTCCCCGGTTTCGGCGAGCCCATGAACACTTCCCAGATAAAATTCGGAAAGCAGTGCCTCTCGCCGTAGTACTGCCTGCTTTTCTGCATCTTTTTCTGTGGCTATGGCGCCTTTGAGATTATTCCAGCCGTGCGTGCCTGATTTCAAATATTCGACAAAACCAATTTGCTCGAGTGTCGTAGAGGCACCGGTATTTACTGATGCACCTTTCGGGATGAACTCTTTTATTTTTTCCATCGCCTCCACGCGATCTTTGACCGATATGCCTTCGACGTTGCGCTCTTTTAGTGCGGCAACGACCTTCGCAATTGACTCTCCGCTTGCAAGTGTCTCGAAATCCATCGCTCTAGTATACCTCATCAGCCTTTTCACGTAGATACACAATAAACTGGTGGGAAAAATTAAGGAGTAATCTAAATGGAGATTCGATGATGAAATCCATAATCAGCACGAACACGTTGATCGTTGAGAAGGTGCGCGAGAGCCATCTGCCCGCGCGTACCACCGGCACTGCGAGCACATTCACGATAAGTGACGCGGCGCTCTCCCCACCCGATACTTTCCATCGCGACGCATTCCTGCGGATTCGGTATGCGAAATAGCTCACGAGTGCGAGGAAGAAAAGGAAGAGCGTTGTGCCGACGATGTTGAACTGAAATGCTTGAAGAATGGTTATGATGGCCCCGAAGACACCGAAGAAGAGTACAACGTACATCGCCGCAAAGAGTCGCGTAAAATTCGTATAGCGCGCATACACGCGTATCGAGCGCACCGTGCCCTGATACAAAACGCCATGCAGACCCTTGATGATTGCATTGGTATTAGACTCGCCGAGGGCTTTGACGCGACGTGTGAGCGCAAAGAGTAACGCCGGATGGAAAATAATATTCGTAATCAACTGCGGGTATGCAACAGCCCCCACAAAAAAATATTCATAAGGAGCTTCGATGCTCAATGCGACGATCATCTTTGTAAAGAAAAGATAGGCAACGGCGCGGACTCCGGAAGATTTGATGCGCTCGTTTTCACGCTCGTACTTCTTTTCAAGAAAATCTTTTGTGAATGCATCCATCTTCGCGGAATCCATCAGTATGCTCTCCGCCTCGCCTGTCTTCTGGATGAGCAATTCTCGCACAATGCGGAAATAGATGCTCTCGTTCTTGATGCGCTGCACTATCTGCCAGTGCAGCTGATCTTCAACGGCCACGTGTATGGTATTGGTGATTGCCTTGAGATTTCCCGCGAGACTCTCCAGATCTGTCTCCCCTCTTTTCCAATCCGGCACGTACATGAGCCAGAGCGCGTATGAGAGCGCCGCATCGTCGGAGGCCAAGAGTGCGCGCCTGCATGCGCAATATGTCTGCACATCAATATGCTCTTCCGCGAATCCGGGCACGATCACATGTTTGCGTATCGTTTGGTAAAAAGCATCGACGCTCGCGCTATCGATTACGTGTTCACGTGCAGAAAAAAGGGATTCTATCTCGCTCGCCGCAAAACTAATCAATAGCTTGGCAAGGTGTTTGGTGCGCCCCGAGAGCACCTGCAATTGCATAAAGTGCGCGATAATGCGGTCGATTTCCGCGACCCACATTTCTGATGCACTTGCGCCAGGCAGATATTGCCCTTCCACAAGCTCTTGCAGAAGCGCCTCGCCGGCTATCATTCTCTTTTCGATTAGGATTCGACGCTTGAGAATGCGCTCTATGGCCGCGCGCCGTATAGTGTGTTCCTCGCGGTAATCGATGAGATAGCGCACCTTTTCATAAAAAGTAGCGGCGGCGGATATCGCCTTGCTTATCTCTACCACCCCCTCCCCCTCGGCCACCATATTAGGCCTATGTTGAGCCACATTTTGCAGCAGCCCGCGAATGGGTTCTGTGAGCACAGGCCGGCATTTTAGCCGAAAAATGCCTTTTCAGCTAGCGATGGAGATTCGCTTGTTGGGCCGATGGTGACCACTCACAATGCGCACCTTTTTGACGGATACTCCAAAATGTCGCGCGATGAGAGTCATCACTCTCTCGTTTGCCGCGTTTTCAGCAGCTTTCTCTCTCACTGATATCTCAAATACATTATCAGAGATTCTTCGAAAGATTTCTTTCCGCGCATTCGCCTTCACCCGCGTACGGATAGTCATAATCCAATCTTCATAATTCTATCATTATAGAATTTTCGAGTAAGAGTCGGGTGTGATATAAGGAGCATATGAAAAATCTCCGCCAGCTCGGGCATCAGGTCGCGTTTGCAGATTCGCCAGACAAGGCAATCTTGGAAACCGTGCCAAATCCGCATCCGGGTACCAATTACCTTGTGCGATTCACCTGCCCCGAATTCACCTCGATCTGCCCCAAGACCGGGCAACCGGATTTTGCTCACCTGGTGATCGACTACGTGCCAGATAAGAAAATAGTTGAAAGCAAATCACTCAAGCTCTATTTCTATTCGTTCCGAAATCACGGCGCATTCCACGAAGATTGCACGGTAATGATCGCAAAGCGCCTCATCAAAGAGCTTAGTCCCAAGTGGCTGCGCATCGGCGGCTACTGGTTCCCCCGCGGAGGCATGCCAATCGACGTCTTTTTTGAAAGCGGCAAACTCCCCGCCGGCCTCTGGGCCCCCGACCAAGGTGTGCCTGCCTACAAAGGCCGTGGCTAATCGTTCGACGTTGCAATCGTTTTGCCTTTGGGTTTTGTCCAATCGGTAAATCGCCACCAAGTAGGCGTGAAGGTGAAAAAGAGAGACTTCGGTGGCGCATACTTTGCTTTCTTTTCGGGAAATTTTGCAAAATACGTTTCAAGAAGCGGAGAGTCTTCGGCGATCATGCTCGCGATGCCGTCCAACTGCAATGTTTTCATATCTCCTTCGTTTGAGCCAACAACCATCGAAGCGCGTGATTCTTTGCGCGCAAGAAGTGGCTCGCTTTTGCGATACACGCGATCGGTCTCAAAGATAAAAACAGGCCCATCAGTATTGGCGTAATGCACCGTCGCCGCATGCGGAGAGCCATCAAGCATTTCTATTGCAAAGACTCCTACGCGCTGGCTTTTGAGATATGCGAGAATTTCCTGATTCATATTTGTTGCCGGCCAGGGATTCGGACCCCGATATTCAACGCCAAAGGTTGACGTCCTACCATTAGACGAGCCGGCAAACACATAGAGAATACCAGACATTGCGCAACATTTCATCCACAACAACTATTTGCCAATTCGTTTGAATAAGCAAATAATATCGTAATGGGAAACACGAAAAGCGGTGGATTTGTCGAAACAGAACGAACATTCAAAGCGCTGGCCAATCGCCGCCGCCTTATGATAGTACATTTCTTGCACTCAAAAAGTCAGACACCCCCGCCAAAGGCGGTGGCTTGATGAATGGGGTCGCCTCGAAGGCGATCGACCGCTTGCCGAGTTAGTTGTTAATTGTGATTAGAAGGAGCCTTCAGGTTTGTTGCCACCTTCGTCCTCCTGGTTTTTA
>JACRFH010000032.1 GCA_016217975.1 Candidatus Kaiserbacteria bacterium
CATGATGGCGTAGTCAATTATTCACAGGTTGTTTGCATTCGTGTGTTTCCGTTTCCAGTTGCGTGTATCCGCACCTCGCCCGAGGAGTGTTTGGTGTGCGTCAAGAAAACGACGGTTGAGGGGTTTCGTTATTCAAAGTAAGATAACGTTTACGAAAGACGAGTATTATCACTTGTACAACCGCGGGGTCGAGAAGCGGCGCATATTTATGGACAAAAACGATCGCTTGCGATTCATACGGCTCCTCATTGCCGCCAACAGCGATCGGAAATTTGTCTTCAGAGATATCGAGCACAAACGCCTTGATGAGATACCGCTCGGTGATCCTCTCGTCGCGATAGGTGCGTACGTCATGATGCCCAATCATTTTCATATTCTCGTCAAAGAGATACGTGATGGCGGCATTAGCGCGTTCATGGAAAAGTTACAAACCGGATATGCGTCTTATTTCAATAAGCGATACGCCAGAGTCGGAGCGCTCTTCCAAGGCACTTTCCATGCACAACACGCGGACAGCGATAGATATCTTAAATATCTTTTTTCATATATCCATCTCAATCCGATCAAGAAGATAACACCTCGATGGAAAGAAGAAGGGATCAAGAACAAGAAACGTGCATGGAAATTCCTCAAAGAATATGTGGACTCGAGCTTCACAGACTACTCTGGGACTAAGAGGGACCGCGGAATCATACTCTCGCCCCATGTGTTTCCAGAGTATTTCTCGCAGACCCGCGACTTCATCCGCCACATTGAGGATTGGTTCGATTTCCGCAGTATCCTATACGATACATAGGGTAACCCTATGTATTTGGGATTTGCATTCTATTGAAGTATTCGCCACTGCCCCGACGCAATGAGTGGTACCGCTTTTTTGAATTTCATTTCGCGAGTTTCGGTGCCATTCGTGATTGTGACGCGGTCATTACGACCATAGCTGTTTTGGGGTTGATCATGTCCGGTCATGGTAATGGTACGCGCTGCGTCCAAAACCACTCGCTCGCTTCGCGCAAAGGGCACGCCGGCGGGAGCGATATTCGGGAGCGTCTGCACGACATTGCCCGCATATGTCGCTTCCATGCCCTGAAAGAGCTTGAGACCTTCTTTCTTGTATTCCACAAGCGGATCGCGCTGGCCATAGGCACGAAGATTCACGCTCGAGCGAAGATACTCCATCGCTTCGAGATGATCGACCCAGAGAAAATCGATAGTCTGGAGGAGAAAGCGGCGCACGACCGCGTAGAAGCTGGCGCCGAGCTCTCTCTTTTTGTTCTCTACCGCAGAGGCAAATCCCTCGTTTTGTTCCGCGAGACGCGAGAGTTCGGTATCTATCGCAGCGTCTCCTATCATAAGAAGCGCTCTCCGGCGCTCATACACGCTTTTGCGCTGGATGTTCAGGACATCGTCGTACGAGAGCACGTGTTTGCGAGCGTCAAAATTCAACTCTTCGATACGCGTCTGCGCTTTTTCGAGACTTCTCGTGATCATACGATTGTAGATCGGCTCATCCTCGGGTATGCCAAAGGTGCCCATCACGCGCTTGATCACATCAGATGCAAAAATGCGCATCAAGGAATCCTCGAGCGAGACAAAGAATTGAGTCTCACCAGGATCGCCCTGGCGGCCGGCACGGCCGCGTAGCTGATTGTCGATGCGCCTGGCTTCATGACGCTCCGTGGCAAGCACATGGAGGCCGCCGAGTGCTTTTACTTCTTCTGATTCCGCATCGGTTGCAGGATTTCCACCGAGCTTAATGTCGACGCCACGACCCGCCATGTTGGTCGCGATCGTAACTGCGCCCTTCCGACCCGCCTGTGCAATGATCTCGCCTTCACGCTCGTGATTTTTCGCGTTTAATATCTCGTGCGGGATGCCTTCTTGTTTGAAATGCGCGGAAAGAAGCTCGTTTTTTTCGACGGAGACCGTGCCTACCAAGACCGGCTGACCCTTCTCATGCATCTCCTTCACGCGTTTGGCGATCGCTTTCATTTTTCCGTGCTCGGTCTGGAAAATCAGATCGTCGTGATCTTTACGCGCAGCTGGCTTATTCGTAGGAACGACAACGGTGTTCAGCCCGTACACTTTGAAAAACTCTTCGGAACTTGTTAGCGCGGTGCCGGTCATACCGGCGAGTTTATTGTAGAGTCGAAAATAATTCTGAAATGTGATCGATGCGAATGTGCGAGATTCCTGCTGTACCAAAACTCCCTCCTTAGCTTCTATCGCCTGATGCAGGCCGTCAGACCAGCGCCGCCCGGGCTGCAGGCGCCCAGTGAATTCGTCAACGATCACAATCGTGCCGTCCCGCACCACATACTCCTTATCGCGATGATAGATTGCGCGTGCGCGCGCCGCGGTCTCGAGGTGATGGACGTATTTGATACCTGCATCGGTGTAGATATTATCAATGCCAAGCGAGCGCTCGGCTTTTTCGATGCCGCTGTCGGTAAGCTCGATCTGTTTCCTCTTTTCATCAACTATATAATCCTCTTCAGCAACAAGCTTCTCTGCGATCTGCGCAAATCGCGCATACAAAGACTCCGCCTCCGCGACGGGCGCTGAAATGATGAGAGGCGTGCGCGCTTCGTCTATAAGGATAGAATCGATCTCATCGACAATCGCAAAGTGGTAGCCGCGCTGCCGCAACTTTCCAGATTCGTACTCAAGATTGTCGCGCAAGTAATCAAACCCGAATTCATTGTTGGTCCCATACGTAATATCGGCTGCATACGCTTCACGTCTTGAACATGGTCGCAAATATTCATGCACGACCTTGAACGCACCGAGCTCATCACGATTTGCGTCGTCTATTCCAGCTTCTGCGGGTGGTACGTGCGCCTTGTCGTACGCAAACGACGACTCATGATTGATGACACCCACAGTCATTCCAAGCGCGTCATAAATTTGACCCATCCACACCGCATCGCGGCGTGAGAGATAGTCGTTTACGGTGACGACATGTACGCCCTCACCCGACAAAGCGTTCAAATACGCGGGAAGTGTCGCGACCAAGGTTTTGCCTTCGCCCGTACGCATCTCGGCAATATCGCCATTGTGCAAAATCATCCCGCCGATAAGCTGTACGTCGAAATGCCGCTGGCCGAGTGTCCTGCGAGATGCTTCGCGAACGGCAGCAAACGCTTCTGGGGCTAGGTCGTCTAGATTCGAACCCTCGGAAAGCCGCTTCTTAAATTCAGTAGTTTTCTCCTTGAGAGCCTCGTCTGAAAGTGCCCTGAACCCTTCTTCAAGCGCGTTCACCTTTGCAACAATAGGCTCGGCCCGCTTGAGAGCGGCCGCATTCTCGTCTCCGAAAAACGCCTTCCAGAAGGCCATTCGGGGCATCTTACATCAAAACAGTAATAAAAACGACCCCGCCCAGGAGAAAAATTAGGGCGGGGCCGGAAACACAAACGCTTTATAGGCGCTTCTTTTTCTTTGCCTTCTTTTTCTTTGCCATATCGTAAAAGGAAATGAGTCAGTGCTAATTCGACCCGCATCGTCTCTCGAGAGTTTTACGATGCGTTTATGGTTCAATTATTGCACTGAACAAAAATAATTGTGCGAAAAAATAAAAATGTGGGGATAACTCGACCGGACGCAAGAATTTTTAATTTGCAATTTCCAATTTTCAATTTTCAAAATACTAATGCGCTTTTGGGGCGGTGCCAGCTCTAATCTGATCAATATACGTTTGTGCTTGTGTCGTAATCGACGGGATCTTTTTTGCAACATCCTGAAGCACGACTATCGCCTGCGCAGAATTGCCCGCTGCGTAATACGCAGCAGAAAGCGTAAAGTAACTCTGGCTGTCATCTGGCATCGCTTTCACTCGTGCCTTCCAGAGTTCCACGATCTTGTCGTATCTGCCGCGAGCGGCATATGCTGCAGCAATGCGCGCATCAGCGGCCTCCCCCGTCTCGAGCGCGGGAGCCAGGATCTGATCCGCAAGCGCGTCATTTCCGGTGCGTATCAGCGCGGCAGCATAAAAAAGTCGCGCAGTAATATTACTCTCTTCAAGTTCGAAGGCCTGCTTGAAATCTTCGAGAGCCGCTTTTGTGTCGCCGCGGGCCAGAGCATTCGAACCCATCTCATACAGAATGCTCTGTTTCTTTGGAGATAATTCGTGGGATTTCTCGAGCGCGAGCGCGCCATCCGCATAATCGCCATAGGAATCGAGAAGAATGCCGAGGAAAAGCGGGAAGCGGGCATCGAGCGGCGACTCCTGTGCCTGCAGTTGCATTTCCTTCCCTGCAGTGTCGAAGAACTGCTGTTTGACGTCATTTGCAACGTTTTGCGCCGAAGCGATCGATGAGGCAGCTTGTGCGAGTTGCTCGCGTGTTTCTTGCGTGCCGATCGTGCCATACGAAATCGCCTTCTTGAAATTCTCAAGATTGGTGAGTACGCCCGATGATTGCGGCGCAATCGCAGAGAGTAGCGCGCGATTCTCGGCAAGAGAGCGCGCATTCACGTACCACGCACTTCCCCACACGAGCGCCGCGCCACAAAGTGCTGCTACGGGGAGAGCTTTCATTCCAAGCTCGCCCTTCATGGGAATGCGCATCGCCGCTCTCGCATCCGCCTCGCGCCACGCGATATATGCAAGTACCGTTGCAAAGAGGATATAGCTCGTTATGTTATCGAAGACAAAAAGATCATGGAAGAAATAGCCGGCGAGTAACCCCGTAAGAATACTTTTCTCCTCGGAAGAAAATGCGTCTGTGTAGGAAAAGATCCCGCGCCATAGTGCCCACAATGCGGCCGCAAAAATCGAGAGATACGAGAGGAGTCCGAGAAATCCTCCTGCGACAAGCCAATCCATGACGATATTGTGGACGCGGTCAAACCATGGCTCTTGTGCGTACATCCGCGGATCGTAATATTTGTCGAAGACTACCGCATAATTTTCCTGACCCCATCCTAGTATTGGTTTCTCTTTGACACCCTGCCATGCCATGCCGATATTCAAGAGACGCGATTTCGTCGTCGCGTCACTCAGCGAGATAGTAGCAAGACGGCTCAAAAAGCCGACGTCTTTCACCCACCCCTGCGTCCGGATCGCCCAAAAACCACCAGAGACAACGAGAATGCCCGCGAGAAGTCCGATCGCAAGACGCGATTGCCCCGCGCCGCGCGTAGAAAGAAGATACAAGATAGAGGCGACAATAACGCCTCCGATTAACCCCAGAATCGTACCGCGCGTTCCGGTGAAAAAAAGTACGATCGTATCAATGACGATAATGCCGCCATACAAAAACGACATCGGCATGATCGTTATCGCGTTGTGTTTTGCTCCTGATCCTTTGGCCGGCCGAACAGTCGAAGACTGTTCTAGCCTTTGTTGTACCCACAAAAGCGCTGCGATGAAAATATTGAAAAGAAGATATGCGGCGAGATAAATCGGATTTCCAAATGTGGAATCGAGGCGCGCTGTCAAGCCTGATGCGCCCCCCTGCCCCAGAGTCTTCAGTCCCGCCAGCTGGAGAAGTCCATAGATACAGACGAAGAGCGAGACTGCAAGCGATACTTGCCAGAGCCGCTTCCAGAGCTTTTCAGTGTCGATGATCGAGATCGCGACCACGAGGTACGCGAAGAGGTGCGCGAGCGTAACCCAGCCATCCATACGCTCGAAGTTGCTCCAGAAGCTCTTGAAGGGATTTACGCCCTGCAAGTCCGCAATCGCAATCACAAGCGTCAATATTGCAAATGCGAGCAGGATCCAACTCCTGCGTGGGCGATAGCGCACCGATACAATCGCGAGTGCAAGCCATGAGCCCGTTATGATTTCCACAATAATACGGAACGCGAAGTTCTTGCCAGTGATGAACGGAAAGAAAAGACTGGGTGTGACAATAAAAACAATAAACGGAAGCGCAAAGACGCCAGCAAGAACAATGTAGCGGATTGTCTTTTCGATCAGATGCATGGGTGCTATTCTACTTTGAATATCGAAATGCGCCAGCCCACGAATGTTGATAGAATACAAGCGGCTCCCGAATGGGAGCCGCTTGTATGAACGAATCAATCACCGTCTACCAAAACCTCAAGACAACAGTAGCACAGATATTCAGCTCA
>JACRFH010000031.1 GCA_016217975.1 Candidatus Kaiserbacteria bacterium
TAAAAACCAGGAGGACGAAGGTGGCAACAAACCTGAAGGCTCCTTCTAATCACAATTAACAACTAACTCGGCAAGCGGTCGATCGCCTTCGAGGCGACCCCATTCATCAAGCCACCGCCTTTGGCGGGGGTGTCTGACTTTCCTTGAAGACCAAATAAAGAGAGCTGAACAACAGATCAATCAGATTCAAGGATCAAGAATGAATCCAACACAAAAGCGTGTGGAGGAAGATATCCAGAAGATGTATTTGAGCAAGCTAAAGCCCTCGCTTGCAGAGGCCCGCAGATTATATGAGAAGTATGTGGTTAATTTTAGAGTGTATAGAATCGTATAAGTGATTGGATGTCCTGTTGTTTAGCGAATCGGATCGCGGCCAACCTCCGGACAGCATGAAGATGCGATGAACAAAAAAATCCGTTTGCAATCGAATTTTGTAATTCTGCCTCATGAAGCACGTCAGCTTTATGGCGGCCCATATTGTCGACATATGGGACCGTCGAAGAATCAGGTTTACTCATTACTCAATTAATTAATCAAAATAGGTATGAAAACCAATACAAGCTTCAAGAGAATATCTCTTGAAATTACAGTTGGCATAGTTGTTGCTCTTGCAATGATGTTCGGTTTTCCCGCACCCTCGCACGCCGACACGCTCTATCGTCAGCTCGATATCGGTGCCACTGGCTCTGATGTGACGGCACTCCAGACGTATCTCTCAATGGATGCGACGATCTATCCCGAAGGCCTCGTCACCAGCTACTTTGGCTCCTTGACCAGTGCGGCGGTGTCAAGATTCCAGACGCGCAACGAGCTTCCACCGGTGGGCCGCGTGGGCCCGCTTACACTCGCGGCACTTAATGCCAAAATGAGCGGAGGAGTCACTTCGGGCGACGTAAACGCACCGATCATCTTCGGTGTCAACATAAATCAGGCTACGTCGAGTGCCACAGTAATCTGGGGTACCAATGAGCTTGCACGCGGCACCGTGTATTACGGCACGAGTCCGCTTGTCATAACCGAGCTTGGAAACGGGGTGATTGTAAGCGGTACGGCCGGCGCGGACGATGTCAATTTCCGTACATCGCACAACGTCTTGGTCAAGGGCCTCCAGCCCAACACCACGTACTTCTACCTCCTGCATGCGATGGACCCGTCGGGCAACGTAAATATCACGTGGCCCAGCACGTTCCGCACCACGCAATAGCTCCTGGAGGGCAAAAAACCGGCATACGAATATGCCGGTTTTTTCGTTCGCACCACACCATGATTTTCCGTTAACATCGGCGTTATCCCCATGGCGCTTACGCTCTTCTTTGGTAAGGTGCTGGTAATGACTCGCCGTAAGCGTACGTGCGGATCCTGATGCGGCTATGACTAAACGCCACATCGTCTGGATGAAGGAGGTGGGGATGAATGATGTGGCACTAGTGGGCGGGAAAAACGCGTCGCTCGGGGAGCTTTTGCGCGGCGTGGGCAAGCATGGGGTTTCGATACCAGAAGGATTTATCGTTACTGCCGATGCGTATCGCCATGTCCTTCAAGAGAACGATCTTGTACCTTTTATCAAAGAAACACTCCGCGGACTCGACGTGCGCGACATCGTCGAGCTTCGCCGACGAGGCAAGCGCATTCGCGATGCAATAAAAAGTGCAACGATGCCCGCGGATCTTTCCGAACAAGTTGCGCAGAGTTATCGAGAGATGGAAAAAAGATATGGCAAGAATGTTGACGTGGCCGTGCGCTCAAGCGCCACTGCCGAAGACTTGCCTGACGCAAGCTTTGCAGGACAGCAAGAGACATATCTAGGCATTCGCGGGAGCGCACAGGTGGAAAAGGCGGTCCTGTGGACGTTTGCATCGCTTTTTAACGATCGCGCGATCGCGTATCGCGTAGAAAAGAAATTCTCGCACATGGATGTCGCGCTCTCCGTGGGCGTGCAGAAAATGGTGCGAGCTGGCGAAGGAGCGTCCGGCGTCATTTTCACGCTTGACACCGAATCCGGATTCAAGGATGTCGTGCTTATTACCGCGTCGTGGGGCCTGGGCGAAGTCGTCGTGCAGGGCCGAGTGACACCGGATGAATACCTCGTTTTCAAGCCGACGCTTGGGGAGGCACCTCGACCGATCATAGGAAAGACGCTCGGCTCAAAAGAAGAGCGCATGATCTACGCAAGCCACGCCGATACGCTTGCTGGTATTCATCCTACAGAAACGATTCCGACGACCGCAAAAGAACGCGCGTCGTTCGTCTTGGAGGATGCCGACATCGTTACGCTTGCCAAATGGGCCGTCGCGATCGAGAAACATTATTCCAAGCGTGCTGGCAAGTGGACACCAATGGATATCGAATGGGCAAAAGACGGCGAGACAGGCAAACTCTATATAGTGCAAGCGCGGCCGGAGACCGTGCAGGCCAAGCGCAACATCGCAATGTTTAAGGAATACGTGTTGCGCGGTCAGCCCAAAAAAGTCTTGGCGCGCGGCATCTCGGTAGGGCACAGCATTGTCTCCGGGAAAGCTCGGGTGATTCACCATCCGTCGGAGGCGGATCAATTTAAAAAAGGAGAAGTGCTGATCACGAAAATGACCGATCCCGATTGGGGTCCGATTATGAAAATTGCTGCCGCGATAGTGACCGACAGCGGCGGGCGCACATCGCACGCAGCGATTGTCTCGCGAGAGCTCGGGATCCCAGCAATCGTCGGCGCTCATAATGCCACACAGACCGTGAAAACCGGTGATCTCATCACCGTTGATGTGGCGGGAAGCGAGGGCCGCATATATCCGGGGCTTGTGCGCTTCTCCGTGGGCCAGCAAAACATTTCAAGATTGCCGAAGACCAAAACCAAGCTCTCGCTCAATATCGCAAGCCCAGATATGGCATTTGAATATTCATTCTTGCCGGTCGACGGCGTGGGTCTCGCGCGTGAGGAATTTATCATCGCGTCGTCGATTGGGATTCATCCGCTTGCGATCCTTGAGATCAAAAAGATTCCGGCGGAAATGCGCGCCGAGATTCTTGATCGGACGCGTGGCTGGAAAGATCCACGGGATTTCTATGTCGATAGATTGGCCTACGGTATTGCCCGCATTGCTTCGGCATTTTATCCAAATCGCGTCATCGTACGTTTTTCCGACTTCAAATCCAATGAGTATGCAGGACTTCTCGGCGGGAATCTGTACGAACCAAAAGAGGAAAATCCGATGATCGGCTGGCGCGGAGCGTCGCGCTACTATTCGCCGCAATTCAGGCCCGCATTTGAGCTCGAGTGCAAAGCGTTTTTAAAAGTGCGTAATGAAATGGGGCTTACCAATACGATCCCGATGGTGCCGTTTTGTCGCACTATCGATGAAGCGAAAAAAGTACTCGCTCTAATGAAAGAAGATGGGCTCACACCGCGATCACTCGCTAAGCATGGGGAAAAAGGAGTCGAGACCATGATGATGTGCGAGATACCGTCCAACGTGATCCTTGCGGATGAATTTCTCGATCTTTTTGATGGCTACTCGATTGGATCAAATGATATGACGCAATTGACGCTCGGGCTTGATCGCGATTCGGGCGCAATTGCCAAGGTGGGAAATGAAAACAACGCGGCCGTGCGCAAATTCATAGCGGAAGCGATCGCGGTATGCCGCAAGCGCAAAAAATATTCCGGTATCTGCGGTCAGGGGCCATCGGATCTTCCAGACTTTGCCGAATTCCTGGTGAAATGCGGTATCGAGAGTATGTCGCTCAATCCCGATACCGTCCTCAAAACCCTCATCCGCGTCGCGAAGCTTGAGAAAAAACTCCATCGGTAATCTTGGAAATAACGAAGGGCCGACGCGCACGCGCGGTCGGCCCTTCGGCTCGTTTCTGGGGGACAATCAGTCCGCTGGGACAAGATTGCCATGACCCTCGACTGGGCAGTTGCCGCCGTCTGCTACCGATGTCGTCGAGTATCCGCATCCTGGCGCTGGACACCGATGCATGCGAAATGCTGGCTGGTACTGTAAAATCTCCAGCACACCGCAACATCGAGTGTCGTGGCACCGGAACGAAGAGTTCCTCGCTTCCGACTCGGTATACAGTCGAATACAACCGCCGCAAACGTAGATCTGGCCGTCCTGTATCACGGGTTCATCTCCTCTTCTACTTTGAATATCGAAATGCGCCAGCCCACGAATGTTGATAGAATACAAGCGGCTCCCGAATGGGAGCCGCTTGTATGAACGAATCAATCACCGTCTACCAAAACCTCAAGACAACAGTAGCACAGATATTCAGCTCA
>JACRFH010000033.1 GCA_016217975.1 Candidatus Kaiserbacteria bacterium
AAACCAGGAGGACGAAGGTGGCAACAAACCTGAAGGCTCCTTCTAATCACAATTAACAACTAACTCGGCAAGCGGTCGATCGCCTTCGAGGCGACCCCATTCATCAAGCCACCGCCTTTGGCGGGGGTGTCTGACTGCGTCTTCTGGTTGACCTATGGCATGCTCACAGGCGCCATTCCCGTCTCCATTACCAATGGTGCCGCACTTCTAATAATCATCACCCAGATCACTCTCAAAATCCTTTACCGCAACAATCCTTAAACCGTTTCCGCGCTTTCGGAGAAAAAAATGTTTTTTGATGTGAGGCCGGATTTAGCAAGGCGCTTGCGGATATATGCTTTCATCGGCTCGGGGCCTTTGAACTCCACGATCTTTTTTCCATCGATAATCTTCCACGCTCCAGCCCGATTGAGCACATCTATTTTGTTGATGACGAGCTTGTTTACGCCATTCATGCGCGCAGCTTTTTCGAGAAGCTCAAGGTTGAGCCAATTGCACTGGCGCGGTCTGCCGGTCGTGGCGCCGAATTCCTGACCGAGCTCGCGGATCTTTTCAAAGATCGGCTCGTTTTTCGGCTCAAAATCCTTAAGACCCACATAGGTCTCGTATGCTTTGGCCACACCCCATATGTCGCGCACGCTCTGCGGCGGAAAGCCATTGAGAAGTGCGCCCGCGGCGGTGCAGTGACTCGATGTCACAAAGGGATAGTCACCCCAATCAATGTCGAGGCCAAATCCCTGCGCGCCTTCAGCGAGCACGACCGCATTCTCATTTTTCACTTGGAATTCTTCGTAGAGGTCTATGAGGTAGGGCTTCAATTCGGGCACACTGTCGGCGCGGAGTCCTGTGCGGCCGTACTTGGCGCGATACGCGGGGCCCATGCCACGCTTGGTCGTACCCACCTTGGTGTCTTTGTTGTCTTCTTCTTTGTGCGCAGCGGTCACGACGTGCGCATTTATTGCAATAAATATTTTGCCCCTTGTTTTCACTCCGCCCGTTTCAAGTTCTTTGAGTTCTTCAAAAAATGTTTCGGGATCGAGTGCGCAGCCCGACCCGATGATAGAAGGAATCCCGAAAAAGACGCCAACGGGCACTTGGTGGGTAACAAATTTTACGCCTTTATGAAATATAGTGTGCCCGGCGTTCCCGCCGCCATTGTAGCGGATTACATGCGTGTATTTCTTTTTATTGCACAAAAAGTGGGCAACTTTGCCCTTTCCAGAATCTCCGTACTGGAGATCGACGATGATATCCAACTTCGTCACAGCTACCTTAGTATGTACTGGAATCTGCTATCGCGCAATGGCCACTGACGTGTGTGGCGGTAGAATTCTCAGTGGTATACTTGCCAGGAACGCCTTATGCACGTATGACAGAAGAACCAGGAGACATTCTAAAAGCTTCAGAACTTAGCCCGGCAGCGAGACGTTACCATGACGATATTGGATCCGCTGAGACAAAACTGAAGCAGACTATGTATGACCTACGTGCGCGAATGACGCTCGAACAGCGTCAGGCATTTATTTCTGATACAAGAAAGGGTTTCGCCACGATTGAGGACAAGGTCCAATCTGATCAGGTGTTAACCCAAGCGGAGCGCGACACTTTGCTTGCACGATGCAAGCGTGCGGTAGATGAGATCGAACGCATGTAGACGACTTTGGCTGGACAGTCTCTCGTGAGCCTGTACAATCCCGGCATGAAAAGCGTTTCCTTTATGGAGACTGCGGAAGGGCTCGCGAAGGACGCGGGGGCAATAATGCGGAAGAACTTCGGGCTGGCCATGAAAAAGGAATGGAAAGACCATCGCTCACCGGTTACCGAGACCGATATCGCTATCAACGACATGGTGTTGAAGGCGATAAAGAAGCGATATCCAGATCACAGTATTCTCTCCGAAGAAGGCGACGACTTTTCAGAGAAGAGTGAATACGTATGGATTTGTGATCCCGTGGACGGCACGCACAATTTCTCGCACGGGATTCCCACGGCTACTTTTGCGCTCGCGCTGGTGCGGAGCGGCCAGCCGATTCTTTCCGTTGTACTCGACCCATTTCTCGAAAGACTTTTTTCTGCAGAAAAAGGAAAAGGTGCATTTCTCAACGGGCATCAGATACATGTGAACAAAAACGCAGGTCTCAAAAAGACAGTAATTGGATGCGGGAAGACTAAAAAAGTCAGAAACCTCTTTCCTTTCATGGACGAAACGTATGACTACGGTGTTTCATTCATCACCGGTCTCTCCATCCACTATATGTGCGCACTTGTGGCAGCGGGCGAGTTCTCGGCGGCGATATTCGGTGGCACGTCGGCACACGATATGACCGCGGGCAAGGTATTGGTAGAAGAGGCTGGCGGCAAAGTGACCGATATCTTCGGGGGAATGCCCGAAAGATTTGACCGCGATATGCAGGGACAACTGTGCAGCAACGGTTTGCTTCACGACGAGCTCTTGGCTATTATGGACAGGACATCACCCAGACAATAGATTATTCATCATCTATTTACATATGGACGTGGCAAAGTTGAATGAGGTCGCGAAGAAACTGGTCGCTCCGGGGAAGGGAATTCTTGCAGCTGATGAGAGTGTGGCGACCGCAACCAAGAAGCTCGAGAAAGCGGGCGTTCCATCGACAGAAGAGAGTCGCCGCGACTATCGCCAGATGCTTCTCACCACCCCTGGGCTCGGGGAATATATTTCTGGAGTCATCTTGTTTGACGAAACGATCCGACAAAAGACGGCGGGCGGCAGAAGTTTTGTGGACGTTCTTACTGCGGCCGGAATTCTCCCCGGCATTAAAGTAGATCAGGGCACCAAGGAAATGGAAGGTTCACCGGAGGAGAAGGTGACGAAAGGCTTGGAGGGGCTTCCAGAGCGCCTTGCCGAATATGCGAAAATGGGTGCGAAGTTCGCCAAGTGGCGAGCAGTGATAACGATTGGTGAGTTCGCCGGCCGGCGGATCCCGACCGACGCAAACATCCGAAAGAATGCAAAAGATTTGGCCGCATATGCCAAGATGGCACAAGAGGCAGGACTCGTACCTATAGTCGAGCCGGAAGTCTTGATGGATGGAGCCAACACGATGGCAGTCTGCGCGGAGGTAAGCACTCGCGTGCTCACGGCGCTTTTTAAGGAACTGAAAAATGCTGGAGTCGCGATCGAGGGAATCGTACTCAAGACCAATATGGCGGTTCCTGGCAAACTATCGGGCGAGAAGGCGACACCCGCGCAAGTTGCCGAAGCGACACTCGCTGTTTTCAATGCGGTCTTGCCCAAAGAATTACTAGGACAAGCATTTCTCTCCGGCGGGCAAAATGATGTCGAGGCAACTGCAAATCTAGACGCGATGAATTCGAAGCCGCAACCGTGGAAGCTCACGTTCTCGTACGGCCGCGCGCTCCAGGATGCTCCGCTCAAGGCATGGGTCGGTAAACCCGAAAACATCCCTGCCGCACAATCCGCACTCTTAAAGCGTGCCAAGATGAACTCGCTCGCAACGTTGGGCAAATACCAAAGAGAGTGAACTATTTCTCTAGCATCTCGACCAAGGTCTTAATTCGTTTCAAAATAGTAGTTTGAAATGCAGACATAGCGTCTTCAATTTTCATATCCGTACGCAAGACAGTCGGTCGTTCTGGAAGCGCGTTCACTATGCCCTTCAGGAAATCAAGTCCTTGCGAACTACCTAGCCGTCGTTTTATTTCATGAAGCTTCAAACGCAAATATTTTCTATCTACATCCCCCTGTAAAAGGTGAGTATCGTTGGGTAATTCAGTGGAAAAATATTCTCCGAATTCTTCAAAATCAAAGTATGATACTTTGTCAGGAGGAATCGATCGAACGCCGAAGTCTCCTTCGTGAAATACATGCTCAAATATCGCCCTGTCGGCTTTGATCTGCGACAGAGTGCGTTTTTGAGCCGTTTCATAGGATTGTTTGCAAGAAAAGTAGCGGATTTCCTCCTGGCGACCTTTGAACTTAGATTCGCCCGTAACCTGATCGCTTTTAAGCACAACAATATCTGCTACGTTCATAGCTTCTCGTAGTGCCCGTGAAAAAAGTATCTGATCCGCTTCGTATCTGAATATTTCGAAATATTCATTTCCGTGTTCGTCTTTAAACACGAGAAATGTCCGCTTGCTGTCCTGAATAGTTCCAGATGCCTCGAGATGTTGAGGGCTAGGAAGGGCGGAACGAGCTGCTTCGTGACCGAGTCCGGATTCCAGAGGAGAGTTTTTTGACATAACTGAAAAGCTTGCTCGAATTGTATCAAATGCTTTAACCAGGAAATATGAATAGTGTATGCTTGCCACAATGGTCTACCGCGGCATTGTACAAAAAGGAGAGAGGCGGGGAACTGCACTCGGATTTCCTACGGCAAATATTCTGCTTGAAGACGATTCTTTGAGCGGGATTTATATTGCAAGCACAAAACTTCGCGGTGATAAATATGATTCTGCTGTATTTATCGACAATTATCGCAAAATCCTCGAAGCCCATTTCCTCGATTTCCCACCGGAAGATCTCTATGGCGAAGAAATCGAAGTCGAATTGTTAGAAAAGATTCGTGAACACGAATCGTTCGAAGACGACGAGACGTTGCGCGCTTGCATCAAGGAGGATATACAAGCGGTGCGGGAGTATTTCAAAAACACCCATGTTTAGTGGCATTATCCAGAAGACGGCACGTATTTCTTCAGCCGCGAAGGTGAGAGATGTTCTCCGCGTCTCGATAGAAAAACCTTCCGGCTGGAAATTGGCGAAAGGTCAGAGCATCTCGGTGGACGGTATCTGCTCGACGATAGTTTCATTAGGAAAGAAGACGTTTGACGCGGAGTACATGCCAGAGACTCTCACGAAAACAACAGCCGCATCTTTTACGAAAGGACGTGTCGTGAATCTTGAGAGATCACTTCGCTATGGCGATCCGGTAGACGGTCACTTTTTGCAGGGGCACGTCGAGACGACCGCGCGAGTTCTCGGTATCAAAGTGCTCGGCACAACAAAGGAAATGACAGTTGGGATTCCTAAAAATCTCCGCCACTTCATTGCGTCCAAGGGTTCTATCGCCATAAACGGCGTGTCGCTCACCGTTGCCAGGAAATCTCGCGCAACAGTCACGTTTGCGCTCATTCCATACACGCTCGCGCATACAAATCTTGGCCTATTAAAAAAGGGAGACAGGGTCAACATCGAGACCGACATGCTCGCGCGGTATCTAGCCACACTTCTCTCGAAGGTGTAGTCTCACGGCATGAGACGTGTTCAATATGGCAAAGAGAAAAAAGGAGACGCATCAAGACTTACCGTCGGCATCGTTGTCTCGGATTACAATAGTGATATCACGCATGCGCTTTTGCGCGGCGCTTTGCAAACACTCTCCAGATGGAAGGTGAGGAAAGAGAATATTATCGTCAGACATGTTCCGGGAGGATTTGAGATACCATTTGGCTGCCTCCAGCTCATACGATTTAAGAAACCCGACGCGATTATTTCTCTCGGGTGTATCCTGAAGGGCGAGACGAAGCACGATGAATATATCGCGAGCGCTGCCTCACAGGGAATCATGCGGCTTTCACTCAAGTATGGCATCCCAATATCGTTTGGGATTTTGACTCCGAACACGATCGAGCAAGCCCGCATCCGTTCGCGCGACAAGGAAAACAAAGGCATCGAAGCTGCAGAAGCCGCGCTTACAATGGCGCTGCACAAATGACCATGACTCGCATCATGGTCTTCGGGACATTCGACATGATTCATGCCGGGCATGAGGATTTTTTTAGACAAGCGAGAGCCTTAGGGGCAAAACCGCATCTTATTGTCTCTGTTGCGCGCGACTCTGCGGTCGAGAAGATAAAAGGAACAAAGCCGAAACATTCGGAAGATGAGCGACTTGCGTGCATCGCAGCGCACCCACTTATAGATGAAGCGCTTCTCGGCGATGAGGAAGGCTATATGGAACATATTCGTGCGAAGGCGCCGGACACCATTGCTCTTGGATATGATCAAGAGGGCGAGTATGTCGAAAGACTCGAACGAGATTTGCATGCCGAAGGCCTAAAGATACATGTTGTCCGCTTATTACCGTATCGATCCGATGTCTTCAAGACGTCAAAGCTTTCAAAAGGGTGATATATATCTCTCCTTGCGCGGCCGCGCAAGGAGAGATATAGATGAGTCCTTGTTGCAACGCACGAAGAATGCGCTGTCTTCTCCTTGATACTCCATACCCTATACGCCATACTTCTCTGATGCGGCATCTGGGGATTGATTATGGGAGCAAAAGACTTGGGCTCGCGCTCTCAGATGAAGAGGGCGGGTTTGCATTTCCATATGGCATCATTCCGAATGATGCAAAAGTATTACAAGCACTCGCAAGCATTATTGAAACGGAGTCGGTCGGCGCGATAGTCGTAGGCGACACACTCTCGCTCGAAGGTGGTACGAATCGCGTGACCGAAGAGGCACAGAAATTCGTGGACGATCTTACGGAGTTTGTGGACATTCCTGTACACAGAGTCCGCGAAGCGTGGAGTAGTGCTGAAGCGATGCGGTTTGCCCCTCCCGGCAAGCGTCACGACGATAGTGCGGCGGCAGCAATTATTCTGCAAAGATTCCTTGATAGGCTCGGAAAATGATGCACGCTCCATACACTAACTTTATCCTATAGGAGGGAGTTAGTGTATAGGGAAATTCTCGACGGGAGCGCTTATGCGCGGTACGATGTTTTCATGCCTGATGCAAAGCCCGAGATTCAGTATGACGATTTCGCGAAGCTCGACATTCGTATCGGCACCGTCGTCGCGGCGGAGCTTGTTCCCGATACAGACAAACTCATCAAATGCACCGTGGATTTCGGTGATTACGGAGTGCGCACGATCGTATCTGGCATCGCGCTCTTCAAGAAGCCGGAAGAATTGATAGCGAAGCAGCTTCCATACATTGTGAATCTCGCGCCGAGAATGCTCCGCGGGGTCGAGAGTCAGGGGATGCTTCTCGCCGCGTCGCCCGAAGGAGACGGTCTTGCGCTTCTTTATCCGGAAAAACAAGTCACACCCGGTACGAGGTTGAAATAACGACAGACGACCGCGTGGCGATGACCCCGTTAGAGGCTCGATGAATTTATGTCATTACTCTCGGAAAAAGATTGATTCGTGAAATCTGTTGGCCTCTAACGGGGTGATATAATTTCCGGATGCAGCTTTCTGCTCTTTCTTCTGCATTGCACCGAGGATCCGAAATGCTTGAACGCGCGTTTCCTACGCCGCGCACGCTCTTGCCGCTCTCCGTCGGCATAGATATTTCGGACGCTTCGATAAAGTGGCTTGGGCTCACCCCTTTCAAAGACGGGAGCCACCATGTGGTGACATCTGGCTCGCACGCGCTTCCGGCTGGAATAGTCTCGGGCGGCATCGTGCGCGATGTCGTGGCGCTCTCACAAGTGTTGCGCGAGTTAAAGCCAGCCTTGCATGGCCTCCACGATGCCCATGCGGCGCTTCCCGAAGAGGCTGCATACGTTTTCAGTATGTATGTGCCTGAAGGGACGCCACGCGATCAAATCTTGAGTCTCATTGAATTTGAATTTGAAGGACGCGTACCCATTTCGCCATCCGCCGCAGTATATGATTTCGACATCATTCCAGGCCAGCATACCGAAGGAATAGAAGTAGGCGTCTCCGTGTTCCCGCGCGAGCTTGCGGAGAGCTATGCGCAGGCCTTCCGCGACGCGGGTCTCACACTACTCTCGCTTGAGATAGAAGCACGCTCGATTGCGCGCGCCATATCGCATAGTACGGATAAAGTAATCTTGCTCGTTGACTTCGGACTTGCGCGCACCGGATTTGCGGTAGTCGAGCATGGTGTTCCGATTTTCACATCGACAGTCGAGATTGGTGGCGATGCTCTCACGAAAGCCGCAATAGACATGCTCTCTCTTTCACCCGAAGACGCCGAGAAATTCAAAAACGACAAAGGCTTGCTTGCGACCGAAGCGTCCGAAAAGCCAGTGGTCGACGCGTTTACGGCGACCGCGACTGCGCTTGCGGACGAGATTGCGCGGCAATTCCATTATTGGGATACGCGTCGCAATGATCGCGGCGAGCGGCTCACGTCGGTCGAACGCGTGGTCCTTGTCGGCGGATCTTCCAATCTCAATGGTCTTGAGGATTTCATCGCGGGGAAAGTTCAAGCGCCGGTGAGGCGCGGCAATATCTGGCACAATATTACGTCGTTCGATGATTATATTCCCCCCATCGATATGCGAACCTCTTTACAATATGCCACTTCGGCAGGTCTTGCACTTCGCGGCGTCTAGAAAAATAAAGGAAATATGACAAATCTTCTTCCAGAAATCGAAAGGCGGCGCATTTGGTCGGGACTCCGCGCGCGATTTGTGCTAGCGGGCTCGACACTTGCAATCACGGCTGCCGTGCTCTCGGCGCTCTCGCTTGTGCCGAGCTATGTGGTGTATGAATTCGCAACTGGTGCAAGTGGCACCGAATCACCATCGCTTCCGGCCGCTCTTTCTGGACCAGAGACGTTCGACCTGTCTCGTGCGCAGATGCTCTCGAAAGCATTCCTACCGTTCGTATCTGCAACTACAACGCCAACCGACATCATCAAAGATGTTCTCGCGCTCTTACCGCGGGGGGTGAAAGTTGATCACATAACATACACACCTGGCTCCCCGTCATCCTTAATGCTTGCTGGCTTAGCCGTGAGCAGGGAAGGGATCAATGCATATCGGGATGCGCTTTCTGCCTCTTTGAAATTTAAGACGGTGTCGGTGCCCGTCGGGGCGCTCGTAGGCACCGACGCGGGTCGATTCACGGTGACGCTCTCCGGGAATTTCTGATATGCAGACAACTCTCTTTTCATACCTCATGCTCGTCGTCGCGATTGCGGCGTGGGCAGGTGTAGGATATTTTGTCCACATCGTCCTTGGAGAGCGGGATGCCTATGGCGCGCGCATAGGTGCGATTGATCACGTGGCACAGATGCAAGCAGCATCCGCCCGTATGCATGCGTTGGTGCAAGATAGTGCAGGAGAACGCTCGCGCATCGAGAAGCTGGCCAACGTCCCACTTCTTGTAGCAGTCGATGCGATTGAGGCGGTTGGCAAAGCGACCGGTGGAAAGTTGCAGATAAGTGGCGCTTCTCCTGCCGGCACCGTGCAAGGTGGGAAGGGATTGGTATTGCATGCGGTGACCTTTCTCGTGCAATCCGACGGTTCGTTTTCCGCGCTCATGAAAACACTCGAGATTCTCGAATCCCTACCGCTTCCAATGGTAATATATGGTATTGATATCGCGCGATCACCACTGGGTACCGACGCCGGTGGAGACTCGAAACCATCGTGGCATTTGAATGTTCGCATACGACTCCTCACGTCTGCCGATATATCACCATGATTCACACCGACATATTTGCAAGCGCCAGAGCAGCTTATGCCAATAGGCAAGAGCCCGAACGTCTTCGCTATCTCACGCGCGCGTATTGGCGCATTTCGCTCGCGCTTACCTGCATTGTGGTCCTCTCATCTATCATATGGGGAATTCTACAGCTCTCGGATGCGCTCTCGGCGCTTGGCGGGGCAATCAATACCGAAAGCACCGCGCCAAAGCCGGTGCTCGATCGTGCGGCCCTGCGCTCCGCGCTATCTGGCTTTGATGCGCGACAGGCTACATTTGACGCACTAAAGAAAGGGGGCGCAACTATTCCTGATCCTTCAAAATAACCTTTGAGTTCGTGTCCACTTTCAGATACGATGTACTGGCCTTCCCCCTGTAGTTCAATGGATAGAACACCGGACTTCTAAGCCGTCGATGTTGGTTCGATTCCAACCGGGGGGACCAGGCACCCTTAGCTCAGTTGGTAGAGCAACCCGTTTACATCGGGAAGGTCGCAAGTTCGAGCCTTGCAGGGTGCACCAAAATTTGAGTTCACAATCAAGTCGTGGTACAGTGCCGCGGTTATGGCCAACAAAGTAGTCGTTTCCCCGGTAGACATGGAAGCTCGCGCGAAGCTTGATCTGCGCGCGGGAGATACGGTACGCGTGTCGCAGAAAATAGAGGAAGCGAAGGGTAAATTCCGCATCCAGCTTTTTGAAGGACTCGTGCTCGCGCGCAAGCATGGCCGCGAGGCGGGAGGCACCTTCACCGTGCGTCGTGTTGCATCCGGTGTCGGCGTCGAAAAGATTTTCCCGCTCTATTCTCCGATGATCGACAAGATCGAGGTCGTGAAGCGCGCACGCGTGCGCCGCGCCAAGCTCTACTACATCCGTGAGAAAGTCGCCCGCGAAGCCCGCAGGCAGCTTCGCCGCACGCGCATGATGGACGGCACCACGGAAGTTGAGGCTGTTCCTGCGGATTTCGCCAAGGAGACCGAGGCGCAGAAAGAAGAGATAGTTGCCGAAATGACCGCGCCGACGAGTGGGAAATAGCTCACTTGGGAGACGGAGTAGCTAGTAATTAAAGGGCACCAAGAATCTCAGGCGGATTTTGATAATTTCTTGGGGTTCCCGTATCGCCTCTGGATATCATGGACTTGTTTGGTGAGTCGGTCAATCTGGCTTTTCATCGTCGCCGGATTCAT
>JACRFH010000035.1 GCA_016217975.1 Candidatus Kaiserbacteria bacterium
ATGAATCCGGCGACGATGAAAAGCCAGATTGACCGACTCACCAAACAAGTCCATGATATCCAGAGGCGATACGGGAACCCCAAGAAATTATCAAAATCCGCCTGAGATTCTTGGTGCCCTTTAATTACTAGCTACTCCGACCCAACGCGGCATAGATTTCGCGGGCAGAAATTGCACCCTCTCGCAATATTCGAAGCTCACCTGAGCTCACATCTACTACAGTTGATGGTTCACTTTCCGGTAATTTCCCCGCATCAAAAGTTATATCAACTATTTCAGAGGCGGCCCCTAGTTGCGCGAGCGCCGCATCAACGGAACGCTGTGGTGGTTCTCCAGCCTTATTTGCACTCGTTGCGGTATATGGCTTGCCAAATGCGCGAGCAATTGCGATGCAAAAATCGTTGGCAGGAATTCGAAATCCGATCGTTTCAATTCCTCGCGTAATGCCGTTTTCGACTTCCGGTTTCTTCTTAAGAATCAACGTAAAAGGTCCGGGAAAGAATTTCTCTGCGAGTTTCCTACCGATATTGTCAACAACTGCGTACTTCTCAATCATCGCAATGTCTGCAGCAATCGCATGAATCGGTTTCTTTTCATCGCGACCTTTGATTGCGTACACCTTGTCGACCGCCTCATTTGAAAAAGCGTTAGCTCCAAGCCCGTATAACGTATCTGTTGGAAAAACAATTACCCCTCCCCGTCCCAAAACGGCCGCCGCCTCAAGCGCGGCGGCCTCTATGCTTGTTTCAACGAGCTTAACTATATTCATTCCCCCACATCTTATCCCCTTTTTGCTCGTTGCAAAAACAACCCCGTGATACAATCCCAGCGATGGTAAAAAAGAAGAAAAAAGAAGACGGATTCGAGAAGCTCGCACGCCTCATAAAAGAAGAGGGTGAAGAAACTCGGGCAGTGCTTAGAGATGAGTTCAAAACAGAGATTGGTCGCGTCGAACGCAAGATGGATGTCGGATTTTTCGAGCTAAAGCAACGACTTGATGAGACTGTCCAACCCCAGCTCGACGAGCACGCGCACCGCATCAAGATCCTTGAAGACAGGCCGCTTTCGCGCTAAACTCATACCGTTCTATCACGCGCGGTTAGCTCAGGAGTAGAGCACCTCGTTGACGTCGAGGGGGCCGGGGGTGCAAAGCCCTCACCGCGCACCGAATGTGTTATTCTTTGCCCCATGACCGGTGAACGTCCGACTGGCTGGGGAAAGAAATTAGTAGAGAAAGCGGGTAAATTGATGGACCGCGCGCACGAGGCTTTAGTAAAGAATGACCCACATATACGTGATCCGCATATCGATATAGAGCATAATTCAGTTCGCGTGTTCTTTCCACGAACGGGACTAAAAGTCGACTTCCGCTTAGTTGCGGATCCGATACTAACGCCCGACAAAGCCAGGGTGGCAATGGATAACTTCCTGACGGAACGCGATCGTACTCCCGCCTCCATGAGAAAGCATAAAATATATTTGGTCTCGAAATCGCCGAAAGAAGAAAATAAATTCGATGAGACTGGCGACGATTTTGATCCAGAGAACGATGTCGTTGGAAAACGCAAGCTGACTGCGAGAATCATCCGTGAAGAATATGGTGTTACGTACGACGAATATGCTGACGCGTGGTATTTGGCAAGAAATACCCTTTTGCGGAGAAAAGGTTAAGACGAATTTCACTCATCCTGCAAAAAGCCGCCCGCCTGGTGCTTCCAGAGCTCGGCGTAGATGCCACCTTGGGCTAGAAGCTCGTCATGCGTGCCTTCCTGGGTAATAGCGCCGCGGTCGAGAACGATGATGCGATTCATTTCGCGAAGCGTGGAAAGGCGGTGCGCGATTGCAATCACGGTTTTCCCTTCCATGAGCCGATGGAGCGCGCGCTGGATGATCACTTCGGATTCTGAATCGAGCGCGGAAGTCGCTTCGTCGAGCAAAAGTATCGGCGCATCTTTGAGAATCGCCCGCGATATCGCAATCCTCTGGCGCTCGCCGCCAGAGAGCTTGACCCCCCGCTCGCCGACGAGCGATTCGTAGCCCTCGGGCAGACGTTCGATGAACTCATGTGCGAAGGCCAGTTTTGCGGCCCTTTCGACCGCTTCTGTAGAAGCTTCCGGATTTCCATACGCAATATTCTCCTTGATAGAACGATGAAAGAGTAATGGTTCTTGCGGCACCACCGCGATAGCACCGCGCAAACTTTCTTGCGTCACTTGAGAAATATCTTGCCCGTCAATGCGTATCGTGCCAGAGGCAAGATCATGATGATGCAGCATCAGGCGAAAGAGCGTTGACTTACCAGCACCGCTTCTGCCCACAAGGCCCAATCGCTCTCCGGGCATGACTTTCAGATTGAGATGCTCAAACACCGAATTCCCTGCATAGCCAAAAGAGACATCATTGAGTATGATCTCTCCTTCGCTGACAACAAGTGCCGATGCCCCCTCCGCATCGGGAATTTCATGAGGCTCGATGATCTCGTCGAGACTCTCCTGAATCTCTCCCCACGTTTCGGAAAATTTATTGAAGTTTGATCCGAGAGATTGCAAGAGACCTTCGATGCGAAAAATGATTGTGATAACCAAGATGATGTCGCCGACCCCAATAGCGCCTGTTTTTGCAAGCGTGACGGTCGTGAGCATCATTGCACTTCCAAAGATGACAAGAAATACGCTGTTTAGTGCCCGCGTCCACTCGCCAAAGTACCAACTTCGCAGGCCCGCAACGCGGCGCATCTCGGTTGCGGCCTTCAAGCGGTCAATCTCATACCCGCGCTGTGCATATTCCTGCATCGCGCTTACGTTGGTAAGCAGGTCCACCGTTGCACCATTGAGGGCAGTCTCGAGATTGTGCGCCGCGGTGGCAAGGGGCACACGTTTCCAACCCAGATACGCATTAAGAGCCACCATTGCAGCAATCCAAATGAAAAATATTCCGGCAATAAGCGGGCTCACGAGAAGTGCGATAATAAAGCTCACCACGGCATTCACCGCAAGCTCTAAAAATTCCCACAAAAACATGTCGACAATCTCGCGCGAGCCAGCGGCAGCATGGCGAATCTTCGTCATGATCGAACCCGCAAATCGATCGGAGAAGTACGAGCGACTGTGGAGTGTCACGTACGACGTGAGCGCGTAGCGCGCGGTCGCCTGTGCACCGGTTGCCCAGCGCGCCGCTGCCCTCCCAGCAATTCGCCAGAACAATTTTGCGAATCCAAGTATTAGAATTGCTCCAACGCTTGGCCAAAAGAGTGCATCGTACGAGCCGCCATGCGGAAGCGCCGCAGCTGCGTTTGCGATGAGTTTGAAGATGTACGAGACACTACCCGAGAATACGTCGGCAAGTGTTGCAAGCCCGATTGCAGTTATCATCGACGTCGCATGCGGCCGAGAGACGAAAAGAAAAAAGCGCAGCGGATTCTTCCCACCATTGTAATCATCACGCCATATGGATTCCATAATGACTCATTATGCGTTATAACCGTATCAATGAGAATACGTGGGATTGAGACATCATGCGACCCCAGTACCACATCCGCCGGCTGGCGGATGGCTACGGGGCAGGCGAGACTGTTTATATGAAAATATTGGCGATAGAAACATCTTGCGACGAGACTGCAGTGGCAGTAATTGAAGCGAGTGGGGATTTTCACGCGGATTTCAGATATTCGATACTCGGCAATGCGCTTCTGTCGCAAGCGTCACTTCACGCACAGTATGGCGGGGTCTTCCCGAATCTTGCGAAGCGCGAGCATGGCAGAAATTTGGTTCCACTTCTTATGGAAGCGCTTAAACGTGCAGACATGCTTGTCGGCGGCAAATCAGACGAAGCAATAATCACAAATCTTGAACCCCTACTTTCGCGCGAAAAAGAACTCTACGGATTCGTCGCTGAATTCTTGCGTACACACAGCAAACCCGATATTGATTGCATTGCGGTCACGCATGGTCCCGGCCTCGAACCCGCACTTTGGGTGGGTATTAATTTTGCCAAAGCACTCTCACAAGCATGGGGATTGTCGATCGTTGCAGTGAATCATATGGAAGGACACATCGCCATTGCCGCTCTTCCCGGCAATGGCGAGATTTCCAATTTCCAATTTCCAATTTCCAAAAAAATACAATTTCCCGCGCTTGCGCTTCTTGTTTCAGGTGGTCATACCGAGCTCGTTTTGATGAAAGAATGGTTGAAATACCACATTGTCGGTGAGACCCGTGACGATGCGGCTGGAGAGGCATTCGACAAATGCGCACGCATTTTGGGCCTTCCCTATCCAGGCGGACCGGAGATATCCCGTCTCGCCCTAGAAGCTAGAAGCTCGAAGCTAGAAGCTCGAGTCCGATTCCCCCGCCCCATGCAGACTCAAGATAATCTTGATTTCTCATTTTCCGGATTGAAAACCGCAGTCAAGAAACACGTGGGTCATACATCGCAGCTTGCGCCAGAAATAATTGCAGACATTGCACGAGCCACAGAAGATGCAATCGTCGACGTGCTTGTATCAAAGACCTATCGCGCCGTCGGAGAATTCAGTGCACGAACGCTCATTGTAAGCGGTGGAGTATCAGCCAATCAGCATCTTCGCTCCGAGCTTGAGCGCAAAATCCCAGAGGTGCTACCTCTTGGATCAATCCTTTTCCCCACGCCAGAATTCGCAACCGACAATGCGGTCATGATCGCACTCGCAGGCTACTTACATGCACAAAAAGGAGAGTTTATTAATCCAGAAACTCTTCGTGCAGAAGGCAATTTAAGGCTCGCAGAATAAGGCTATTTTTGCTACCATCACTCGATGGAGAAAAGAGGCAGCGCCCCTGAGATATTCTTGAAGCCTTTTAATCCGAGCGAGGCGGAATCGCATATCAGCACCCTCTGGGAAAATAGCGGGTATGCCAACCCTGATGTCTGTATCGAGAAGGGCGTGACAAAGCCCGATGCAGAGCCGTATTCAATAGTGCTTCCTCCGCCTAATGTGACAGGCACGCTTCATATGGGCCATGCGGCAATGCTTGCGATCGAGGATATCCTCATACGCTACGCTCGGATGAACGGCCAAAAGACGCTGTGGGTCCCCGGCACCGACAGCGCCGCGATTGCAACACAATCCAAAGTCGAAACAGATATCTACAAAAAAGAAAAGAAGACTCGCCAAGACCTCGGCCGCGATGAGCTCTTGAAACGCATCAACGCATTCACCGAAGAAAGCAAGAGTACGATCGTCAATCAGATCAAAAGGATGGGAAGCTCACTTGATTGGAGTCGATACGCGTATACGCTCGACGAAGCGCGCTACAAAGCGGTGATGGAAGCATTCGTGCGGATGTACGACGCTGGCCTCATTTATCGCGGCGACCGCATCGTGAATTGGGACCCAAAATTACAGACGACCGTTTCTGATGATGAGATCGAATATGTGGAACAGAAAGATCCGTTCTATCATTTCAAATATGGCCCGTTTGATATTGGCACGGTGCGTCCCGAAACAAAATTCGGTGATAAGTACGTCGTGATGCATCCGAATGATACACGGTACAAAGAGTACAAACACGGTCAAAAATTGCAGCTTGAATGGATCAATGGTCCGATCGAAGCGACCGTTATTAAAGACGAAGCGGCCGACATGGCGTTTGGCTCGGGCGTGATGACAATTACGCCGGCGCATTCGGGAATAGACTTCGAGATTGCGAGCAGGCACAAGCTTGACATCGCTCCGGTAATTGACGAACGCGGAATACTCCTGTCAATCGCCGGAGAATTCGCGGGGACTCACATCAAGAAAGCCCGGCCACTGATCGTCGAGAAGCTGCGCACAAAAGGATTGATCGCAAAAATAGACGAAGGATATGTCCACAATGTCGCGACAAATAGCCGAGGTGGCGGCATCATCGAGCCACAGATTAAGCGCCAGTGGTTTGTGGCAGTCGATAAGGAAGTGAAATTTCCTGATGGCACAGTGACGTCGCTCAAAAAGCGGATGCGCGAAGTTGTTGAATCGGGCGAGACAAAAATACTTCCCGCGCATTTTGAGAAAATCTACTACCATTGGATAGATAATCTGCGCGATTGGTGTATCTCCCGACAGATTTGGTTTGGACACCGCATCCCTGCGTGGTTTAAGGGCTACGAAATAAAAGTTCAGATCGAATCCCCCGGCACAACATGGGAGCAAGACCCGGACACGCTCGACACGTGGTTCTCTTCCGGTCTCTGGACGTTCTCGACTTTGGGATGGCCCGAACAAACGGAGGATCTGAAGACATACCATCCCACAGCCGTGCTCGAGACTGGCTATGACATCCTCTTTTTCTGGGTCGCCCGCATGATACTCATGAGCAGTTTCCTCATGGGAGAAGTTCCGTTCAAAAATGTGTATCTGCATGGCCTCGTGCGCGACGGCCAAGGCCGCAAGATGTCGAAAAGTCTTGGCAATATCATCGATCCGCTCACGATGATTGAAAAGTACGGAGCGGATGCGACGAGAATAAGTCTCGTGATTGGTGCGGCACCTGGCACAGATCTCAAACTCTCGGAAGATAAAGTCCGCGGCTACAAACATTTCGCCAACAAGCTCTGGAACATCGCCCGCTTCGTTCTTGAGAATTCTTCTGAAATATATGGACATGCCATGTCCATAAATCCTGAAGATAAGAAACTCCTAGCAGAAGTAGACGTGCTCACAAAACAAGTTTCTGACAATATCAACAAATTCCGACTCGATCTCGCGGCAGATATGACATACCATTTCGTCTGGGACCGCTTTGCTTCGGAGATCATTGAGCAGTCGAAACCGATTCTCTCCGGGACCGACAAAGCGGCTGCAGATTCCCGCCGCCATACTCTATACTCCATACTCGATACCTCCCTACGCCTTCTCCACCCCTTCATGCCCTTCGTCACCGAAGCCATCTGGCAGCAATTGTCCGAAAAAGATAGCGATCTTCTCATGGTCGCGCACTGGCCCAACAAATAGAGTCCAAACGAGGTATAATCTGAGAGTGAATGAACTTGTTACCATCGGTGCGGCAGCACTTGGGGGCATATTGCCCGCGCTTGCATGGCTGTGGTTTTGGAGGCGGGAGGATTCGGAGCATCCGGAGCCGCGGAAACTAATTGCACTGGCATTTATTGCCGGCATGGTGTGCGTAGGAGTGGCTATTCCTATCGAAAAAGCAGTGCAGCCATATCTGGCCACCCAGACCCTCATCTTTAGCGCATGGTCCATCATTGAAGAGGTCCTCAAATTCGCTTTTGCGTATGCGACTGTGTTGCGAAGGCGCGAAGATGACGAGCCGATTGATCCGGTGATCTACATGGTCACGGTGGCGCTCGGTTTTGCGGCCATGGAAAACGTCCTCTTTCTGCTCTCTCCCCTTGCCGGTGGCACACTCATCGAGAATGTCATGACGGGCAATCTGCGATTCGTGGGCGCCACGCTCCTTCATGTACTTTCCTCGGCCGCAATCGGTGCGGCGATGGGATTTGCGTTCTATAAAGGCAAGGCCGCCCGTATCCGCGCCGCGGTGATTGGAGTTATCCTCGCAAGTGTTTTGCATGTCGGCTTCAATTTCTTTATACTGAATACGCCCGAGACGCAAATACTTCGTACGTTCACATTTGTGTGGGTCGGCGTTATCGTGCTTCTCGCTGTGATAGAATATATAAAGCGCATTCATCCAAGACTTCGGATAAGATAATATAGTATGAAAAAACCTTCCTTCTTCGCCCGAATCACCGGACAACACGATGACGAGTTTGACGACGTCGACGGAAATCGCGCTGTGTTTCAAGGCACCGGGAGCGAGCGTCACGCACATCTTGCGACCAAGGACGAGGATTACGGGAACGGCCCAGGGGGCGAACTTGCGGTGGATGTGTATCAGACGCCGGAATCCATCGTTGTGAAAGCACTGATCGCCGGCGTGCAGCCAAATTCCGTGGATATTTCCCTCACCCGCGAGATGCTAACCATCTCTGGTACGCGTTCAGATGAAAAAGAAGTCGAGGAAGACAACTATTTCCAACGCGAACTCTACTGGGGCTCATTTTCACGCACGATCCTTTTGCCAGAGGAAGTCGATGTCGACATGGCCGAAGCGTCCGAGCGTCATGGCGTCCTCATGATCCGCTTGCCAAAGATCAATAAGAAGAAAGAAATGAAGCTGAAGGTTCGTGCACGTTAGAGCCGCGAGAAATGCCTCACGAGGGGCCCCGCAGGGCTTGGCCCGAGGACAGGCAATTTTCCAGCAGGAAAATTGCGAACCCCGCGGGAGACATTTCTCGCGGCGAAACCTCTTATTCCAAAAGTCCTAATCGGTAGATGTCAAAAGAATTCTCGCCTTCGAACATATCCGATGGATTCGGGAGAAAGACTTTGCGACTCATGAGCTCCCTCGTTGCGTCATTGATAAGTCGATGAAAGACCTTGAAAGCCGCTTTCTGCTCGGTAAAGTCGATGATATACCGGCGCATTTGTGGTGAACCGTCGAGATTGCGACGCTTTTTTAATTCATACAGTATGAATCGTCGCACGGGCTTTCCGTATTTTTGATTGACGGTGTAGTAATTGAATATCGCCTGAATCACAAAAAGTGTCTTGTCTTTTCCCGATGGACTGAAATATTCGACGAATTTGTGATCTACAACGTCGAGTGCCCCCGGCTGTATTGTCGAATCAACCACGAGATCAGAGACCGCAACTATGGGGAGTGGAAGGCCGGGGACTTCTGCCAACGCGCGTATCTCAACCGCGACCACCTTGTGTTTCGGAGGACGTTCGAGATAAAACCCGACAGCCTGTAGATACTCCTGCTCCATCGAAAGACGCTTATACTTCCGCGCCGTGCGCGTCTTGGCTTTGCCGAAATTGATCTCAAAATCCGCGACATTACGCAGGTATTCGAGCCCGAGATCGATCGCGCCCTCTTTAGGAATCCCACTATAAAAATGTTGAAGTGCAATATGCCCGGCACGGCCAACCACAGCAGCAGGCCCCGAAGGCATGTCATACACCTTTTCGACGTAGCGCTTGTACCAAGCAAGCGGATTACGCAAGAATGACATAAGCGAAGAATGGCTCCAGTGTTTAATGGGAAGCCTTTTTCCTGTTTTTTCGTCTTTTTTAGTGTTTTTCTTTCGTATCTTATTCCGCATAACGGCAGTATACTCCCCCTATGAAATATGCAGCATTTCTGCGGGGCGTAAATGTCGGCGGACATGCCCTTGTCAAAATGACTGACCTCAAGGCTCTGCTTGAGCGAGCAGGATTTGCAGATGTGCAGACCGTGATCGCAAGCGGCAACGTTATTTTTGACGCGCGAAGTGGTGATGATCAAAGCATTGAGCGCAAGATCGAGGCCACTCTTAAGAAGAAATATAAACGCGACGTGGCGGTAATGGTGCGCTCGATCGACGAACTTCGCGCCATGGAGCGATCTCAGCCATTTAAGGGCATTAAGGTAGATAAAAATACGCGCCTCTATGTAACCTTTCTCTCGGACAAATCGCTCGGCGTGAAACTCCCAGAGCTGCCCAAAGATCTCCGCATCGTCCGAATCAGAGAAAAAGACGTCTTTGCAGTCTTGGAAATCTCACCGCGCATGAAGACGACCGATTCGATGAACATCATCGCAAAGCTCTTTGGCTCGCGAATTACCACTCGCAATTGGAATACGGTGCAAAGGATTCTTAAAATGGCTAAATAACATTCTCACATTCTCAAGAACATAAGAGTGTCCTTATGCTAGTGTTTTGCAAAAGACTGCAATAAGAAAAGAGCTATGCGAGCGCTTCAGGATGCTGGGTCGCCCATGCGGCGAGGACGACTGCGGCAGAGACGGAGGCGTTGAGAGACTCGACGCGCGGGGTCATTGGGATGCGGAGCAGGATATCACAGTGCTCGCGCGTCTTGTGGCGCAGGCCCGCTCCCTCGCTCCCAACGACGAAGACCGCAGGCGCATCAAATTTCTCGGCAGGCAATTCGTGATCCCCTTCGCCTGCAAGTCCATATATCCAAAATCCCCTCTTTTTTAGATCCATAATCGTTTGATTTTCGTTGTTGATCGAAATGATAGGGATGGAAAACACCGTGCCCGCTGATGCCTTGGCCACCACTCCCGTCACCGGCGACTGATTGTGCGCCGGAATTAAAACCCCACTTGCACCAAATGCCGCGGCGGAGCGGATGATAGCGCCGACGTTGTAGGGATCAGTAATCTCGTTTAGAAGGACGAGCGATGTGGCCGGTGTGGTTG
>JACRFH010000034.1 GCA_016217975.1 Candidatus Kaiserbacteria bacterium
ATGAATCCGGCGACGATGAAAAGCCAGATTGACCGACTCACCAAACAAGTCCATGATATCCAGAGGCGATACGGGAACCCCAAGAAATTATCAAAATCCGCCTGAGATTCTTGGTGCCCTTTAATTACTAGCTACTCCGCATGCCCATACGTGGTGACCCGTACAGCAGCGTGACTTATCGTGTAGGACACCGGGTGTCCTACAATTGCTCAATCGCTTTTTGCAGCTGGCGGTCGAAGGTAATGACGCGATACTCTTGCGCAAGGACGAGAAGTGCAATATCCGTGAAAGATAAGCGGTCCGAACGTGAGAGAAATGTAGTCGCGATTTTATAGACGATCGTTTCGTCTAAGACAAATAGGGACGATTCTCCCGAAATAACCCTTCGTACAAAATTCTTAGCAAGATCGTCCCGTTTTAATCTTTTGAACGCTGTTGCAACCTCGCTCAATACTTCTTCCGGCACCAGAACAATGTCCGTGATATTGCCGACGACTTCGCGGGCTTTTTCGTGCTGTGAGTCTTCTTTGTGCAGGTATGCTATCCAGACGCTCGAATCAAGCACGATCGACGCCTTAGAGGTCTCCATAGACGATCTCATCAACTTTCTTACTTAAATCCCGATCGAGTTTGGGATCGCTAAATACCAAATCCTCGAAATCCTTGATCGTTTTTCCTTTCTTTGCCAGGCGAGGCACCGCTTCAAAAAGCTCCTCGCCGTGGCTGGTAACCACGATCTTCGTCCCTGCACGCACGAGGCGCGCAACCCTCCCCGGAGAACGGAAAAATTCCCTGCTATTGAGCGTCTTCGTGTTCATGGGCGTAATCATAGCAATGTCAGACAATTTGTCAAGCAATTATCCCCAGCTTTATGTACCGTACCTGCTCCGCGACATGCGCTTGACTTTGTGCCAAATCGGTAGTATTGTTAACGAATCAATCCAGAGCTGATCCAGAGAAGTGAGGATCGAGCTTCCACTCCAGCCACCTGTCTTGATGCCTCTTGAAGATGAGCAATCATCTAAGACAGGATTTATCAGAAAAAATGATTCAAAGAAACATTCCATGCAAACAGGAACAATCGCCCGCCTCACCGACAAGGGATTCGGGTTCATCAAACGTGAGGGAGCGGAGAGAGATCTCTTCTTCCACTCAAACGAGCTCGTAGGAGTTTCCTTCGACGAGCTTCGCGAGGGTGACAAGCTGCAGTTCGAGGTCGCCGAGAGTCCGAAAGGACCCAACGCGGTCAAGGTCAGCCGAGTCTCCGCGTAAAGTGGTGATCGAGCAAAGTCATACGGCTTTGCTCCATTCAATACTCTATGTCAAAAAATTTCTTCAAAGACGGAAAATGGACCGAAAACACCAAAGCACCCGCGGTAAAGGTGTGCGATTGCGGCAGCAAATATATCAAGACTCGCGAGGGCCAGAAAAGCTGCCTCCAGTGCGCGGCCGATAACGCAGCGAACTAGGTTGCAAAGAGCTCAAACTCGGGTATCGTTTGAGTATGGCATTCAAGCGATGGTTCTTGTATGTGACAAATAATGAAGAGGTCTCGCGGCACGAGGAGGAATTCGACATTGCTTTTTTCGTCGTTAACACCGCGGCGCTCGTCTTCGGAAGTGTCATGTTCATATATTTCAACGAGCCCCAGTGGATACCGGTACTCATCATCGAATACACTTGGGCGCTGGACAGCATGCGGCACAATAGGCCGTAGAACGCCAGACTTGCCCGATTTCCACAGGCAGCGGCTTCTCCCGCAGGGACGGGAGTACAATTCTGGTATGAAAAGCCGGGAGGAGAAAAAGCGAGAGAGCGAGGCCGAAGATGAGCGGCACCGCAAAACGCTGGAAGAAGAGGAGCGCAGACGCCGTGCCCGCGAAGACGAGGAGAACAATATTTACTGACCGCGGCGCCTATTTCTTGCCCAAGATACGGTACATGCCGGTGCCGCACACCGAACACTTCCCTTTCATGGCTCTACGCTCTCCGCCCTTCCCAGGCATCGTTACCTCGACCGCATCATTCATCACCCTATCTTTCACCTTGCACTTTACGCAGTACCCAGTCGTTACATCAGCCATACCCCTAATAGTGTTAGTTGCTATACCTCCAGCCTATAACCCCCTCTAGAATACGCAAGTGCCCCTTGGGGAGGGGTGAATCTAGAAATTGTTCCATAGGAATTGATTGGTTATTTCGTGATGATAGATGACCTCCGAATTCTTGATACGTGCGCCCAGATCTTTCGGCGAGCGATCTGCGGCAGCTTGTTTGTATTGCACGAATTTCGACTTACTGTCCTCGTCAAGAATCTTCTCAACAAATTTGCTTGCCTTGAAAAGCGAAAGCGCGTCATTTATGTTGCCCGGAAGATATCGCAATCTACCCCGCTTGCTCTCGTCTTTTTGAAGCTTCGTGCCCTCAAGGCCTGTGCGCAGCATTGTATAGAGCAAGAGATACGGATTGGTATCCGGCGCGACACTGCGCAATTCGATGCGCGCCGTGCGCTCATTCCCCACCGGGATACGAATCATGCTTCCGCGATCTATAGGCGAGACCTTAATCTGATTAGGAGCCTCAAAATGAGGGTCCAGCCGCCGATACGAATTGACCGATGAACTGAAGATGAGGCAAATCTCCGGCGCATGATTCAAGAGGCGCAAGATGACATCCCAGGCGATTTTCGAGAGCCCTTCTTCGCCTTTTGGATCGTAGAAGATGTTCTTGTTGTTCTTTGCCAGCGAGAAATTCGTGTGCATGCCGCTTCCATTGATTCCGACGAAGGGTTTTGGCAAGAATGTCGCCGTGAGACCCATTGTGCGCGCAACTTGACGGCACACGAGTTTGTAGAGCTGGATGTTATCCGCCGTGCGCACGACCTCGGCGTACGAGAAATTCATCTCGAACTGGCTTGGAGCGACTTCGGGATGGTCCTTCTCATTCTTGAAACCCATCGCGCGTTGCGCCTCGGCAGAACGATCAATGAAAATACGCAGCTTGTCCATCGGGAGTGAATGAAAATAACCACCGGTCGAAACGAGCTTGAAACCCGTCTTTGCATCGTAATTTTGCTCGGCATTTTCTCCGTCTACGATGAAACCTTCGATTTCTGGGGCTGCATAAGCGGTGAGGCCTTCTTTCTTCTTGAGATCAATCGTGAGGTGCTTGAGCCGTCCGCGGAAGTCATTCCCATACGGCGTGCGATCGCGATTCAAGACTGATGCGAAGAAAATGACTTTCCCTGGGCCAAAGATGTCCGACGGCATCCAGCGAATGCTCGACCAATCAACGTCGAGCCGGAGATCCGACTCGTGCTGCGGCGTGAAGCCGCGGATGGATGAGCCATCAAAGGTCAGATTGGAAAGCGAGTCGAGCAAGAATTTCTTATCGTAATCGAGCATGTGCAGTCGGCCTTCGATATCAGAAAAACACAGCGTCACCGCTTTTACTCTCTTTTCTTTTTTGAGCCAGGCCGTGTATTCGCGCTCAAGTACTTGGGGCGACGCCGCTTCGCCTCGCGCCTTCGCTTTGAGATTCATCTCTTCTAATCTTACGTATGGTATTTCAAGAAAATCCTTGAGCGCACTGATCATAATTTAATATGAAATTACACTAATTCGATAAATAATTATACTTACCTTTCGTCAGTAGACTCCTAATATATAAATATTCCAGACAAAAGCTGTGTATAAAGCGAAAAACAAAGCGCTGCGACACGCGCTTGACAAAGGGTCAATACAAAACCCCGCCCCGCCCAATTTTGCGAATGATCGCAAAATTAGGGCGGGGCGGCTTGTCAAAAACACTTACATCATCCCACCAGTACCACAATTCTTGCACAAACTCTTGTGCATCACAATCTCGTATACGGCGCCCGCGCCTACGAGGACGTAGACGAGCCATTCTACCTGCGGCCACGAGCCGAGGATCATGCCGACAACGTTCCAATTTGCACCCATGAATCCACCGAGCCCCACGAGTCCCCAGTTGAGGGCTCCGACCATGACAAGGATCCACGCTACTGTATGTAACCACTTCATATGTATTTCTGTATTTATTGCGAATAAATTCGACCCCCCTGGGTTCGTCCGTCTGCAGACGGCCACGAATGGGCTCAAGCCTCACGCCGCAATTATGCCCCCTACCAGAGAGTACGCCAGACAGTTATCCACCTCGATCCGGTACCGCTTCACTCAGGCAACCTTCATCTTTCGTTCATCTACATTCCGTATCATTGCGCGCAGAAACGTTCATTGGGCAAGCGTCCCGCTCTAATTTTTAATTAGAGCGGGACGCGAGGCCCGGCCGCATCCGCCCGCTGGCGGACTTACAAGTTAGATGCGGAATATGCATAAAGAAATATTGATCGAGTGTGCCGGGGAGGCTGCAGCACTTAGATGCGCGGCCTCCCCGGCATATGAGAGGTAAGCAACATCCATGTTTTCCGTCGGGGATATCAGAACATATATGTCATCGAAAATTGCCAAACGCTGCACAGGCCAACAAAGACTCGAAAAGACGATGACAAAAACATTTCTATAAGTCCAAGATTCCTTATAACAATGCTATAGCATTATTATAAGGAATCACTATTTCAGACCAAAGAGTTTGCGCAGACGATAATCGCCTTCTATTTCTTCCGCCACAATATAGAGCACTTCTTTGCCAATGCGAAAATCGGTCTTCAGAAGAGTCAAAAGATCTTCGCAATCATAGGGAAACACCCAGACGCTGTCCTGTAATTTCTCGAACCCGATTGTTGCCAAAAGCATTCGGAGCCTATTACGCAGCGCCTTTCTTTTTTCAGGTATATCGAATATCACTATGCGCCAGCGTCTATCCCACTTCTTTCCATAATTGATATATGATCCTCCCATAGAAAGGCGGGCAAGAAGTGCTTCGCCAGAAGGCGCTAGCTGCACCGTCCGCGAACGACCAGTTCCCCGAATGGTAACGAGTCTTCTTTGCTCAAGGCGACACAGCGATTGCATTGCGCGCGATTCATATTTCGCGCGCATTCCCGGCACATGCGCGAGAAGCCGCGCAGCATTCGGTGCCGCCATTGCAAGCGCCAAGACACCCGCCACTTTAATCGTCGTCAGAATTGCCTTCCGTATATCCTGCTTACGCGCCCGCTTTCTCACTTGTTCCTCGATTATGCCCATGTCCTTATTATGATGCTATAGCATCGAAATAAGATAGTGCGGTTTTCGAGCGTGTGAATAACTTTGAGCATGCTGAAATCCGACGAGCTATACTCGCGAAGTGAAAGAAATCCTCGGCGTCGCAGCAGTTGCGTTTGAGATCGCAAGCATTGCGATTTACTACCGTTCGATTTTTCATCGGGAGACGAAACCGCATCTCTATACCCATCTTGTTTGGGCGATCGTTGCGTTTGTTGTTTTCGCCGGACAATTTGTGTCTGGAGCAGGTCCTGGTTCCTGGGCCATAGGAATAAGTGCATTCTTCTTGCTGGGAACTGTAACTCTTAGCGTTAAATTCGGAACAACAGATATAACTCGATCAGATACATTTGCTTTATGCGCTGCACTTTTTACAATCGTGCCATGGATATTGACCAACAATCCCCTCTGGTCCGTCGTTCTCGCAACGCTTATTGATGCGTGGGCCATATTGCCAACGTTCCGGAAAACATGGAACGACCCTTATTCAGAGTCTTTATCATCCTGGGTGATTGCTGAAGGCAAACTTGCGTGCGCGTTTGCTGCTCTGTCCACATATTCCCTTACAACGTGGTTCTATCCAGTTGAAGCGTTCTCGATGAATGCTGCGCTGATCACACTTATGTTCATTCGCAGACGCAAACGAATTTAGTTTCCGTTCTTTGCTTTTTCGGCCTCGTAGACGCGCTTGCGGAGCTCGGTGGTGGAATAGCCGTGGTCGCGAGTGTTGAAATACACTGGAATCGAAAGTTCGCGGCCTGTAAATGACTTGTCTTTATATTCAACACCCAGAACACGTACGTCGATCCCAAGTTTGTTTTCCTTGAGAATCTTCATCAAATCGGCTTCCGTGTCATACACGACTATCTCATCGATGTATTTGATGCTTTTGAGTATGATCATGCGCTCCTCGACCGACATGATGGGTTTGTTCTTGTGATCGGGCCGATCGAGTGACGGATCTGTGTGAAGTCCGACGATCAGGTAATCGCACTGCTGCCTCGCCTCTTCAAACATGAGCATGTGCCCCGCATGACAAAGATCAAATGCGCCACAGGTAAAGCCGATTTTCTTCCCATCTCTCATGATGCGCCATAGAATAGCACGATACTGGACTCATGCACGCATAAGTGCCATACTTCCTGTATGAATATTCTCTGGCCGATTATTGGCCTCGGCATTCTGTACGTCCGTGGCTCAATCCGCATCATCAAGCAGTACGAGCGCGGGGTCGTTTTCTTGCTGGGAAAATTCGAAGGGGTGCAGCAGCCAGGGTTGAGATTTATTTTCGTGCCATTCCAAACGATGACGCGCGTTTCGC
>JACRFH010000036.1 GCA_016217975.1 Candidatus Kaiserbacteria bacterium
GTCGATCGCTTCAACCGCGAACTTACAATCTGGCTCATCGAGTACGCCTTCGTCCGGCCGCACCACGCGCTTGGATACCAGACTCCCTGGGAGTACTATGCAAGAGTTGCCAAACTGTCACCAAGGTACTCATCTCGTACAAAAGCTAGTAAACTTGGCTGTTTCGTGGTATGGTTCGTGTGCGGCCTGCGGGCCGTTTTGTATTGAATATGGAGATAAGAAACATAGCGATTATTGCGCATGTGGATCACGGGAAAACAACTCTAACTGATGCCATACTGCGCCAGACGGGTGCAGAAAAAGAGGGTGTCTCGATGGATTCCAACTCGCTCGAGCGCGAGCGCGGCATTACTATCTATGCCAAAAACGCTGCGGTAATGTACAAGGGCACTAAGATCAACATTGTTGATACGCCCGGCCACGCAGATTTCGGATCGGAAGTCGAGCGCGTGCTTCGCTCCATCGATTCCGTGCTTCTTGTCGTCGATGCGCAGGAAGGTCCGATGCCGCAAACGCGTTTCGTCTTAAAGAAATCGCTCGAGCTCGGCCTCAAGCCGATCGTTGTGATCAACAAGATTGACAAGCCAGCGGCAGATCCTGCGCGAGCAGAGACGCAAGTCTTTGAACTCTTCATTGAACTCGGTGCAAACGACGAGCAAGCTGATTTCCCGATAGTGTACGCAATTGGACGCGAAGGCATTGCAAAGAAAAAGCTGACGGACGAGTCGAAAGACCTTACACCGCTTCTTGATACGGTACTTGAAAAGGTAAAACCAGCGTCTTCGCCAGAACTTCTTTCGAAGCCGCTGCGATTGCAGCCGTTTAATCTCGCATACGATAATTATCTTGGCCGTATGGCAGTAGCTCGGATTTACGAAGGCACAATCATACCCGGTATGAATGTCTTTGTGATAAAGCCGAATGGTGAATCGCGCCAAGGAAAGATCGTAAAACTATTTGGTTTCGAAGGTCTTCATCGTACCGACGTGGAGTTCGCAAGTGCGGGCGACATAGTTCTCGTTGCGGGCCTCGCGGATATTGATATTGGGGAAACCGTCGCCTCGGACAAGGATGCACAGCCGCTTCCGGCCATTGCTGTTGATGAACCCACGATCACATTGAATTTCTTGGTCAACAATTCACCTTTTGGCGGACGCGAAGGAAAATTCGTCACATCTCGCCAACTCCGAGATAGGCTCGAGAAGGAGCTCGAGATCAACGTCGGACTTAAGGTGGACTTTGAGCCCGATTCAGACAAAGTTTCCCTAAACGCTTCGCGTCGCGAAGCGTCGGGCGAGCATACCGCTACGCGGTATGCTGTAGCCGGACGAGGTGAGCTCCATGTTGCGATCCTTCTTGAAAATATGCGCCGCGAAGGATATGAAATGCAAGTATCCCAGCCGCAAGTAATTTTTCGCGAGGAAGCTGGTATAAAAGTGGAACCGTTTGAAGAAGTCATTATTGACACGCCCAACGAATTCCAAGGAGCTGTTATCGAGAAACTTGGGGCACGCGGTTTTATCATGACTAATCTTACTCCGCATGAGGGCACGGTGCGTCTTACATTTGAAGGTCCGACGCGCGGACTTCTTGGCTATCGCAACCAATTTGTTATAGACACCAAGGGTGAGGGAATTTTGTCGAGTCGCGTGATTGGTTTCAAACATTTCACCGGCACGATTCAGAAGCGCGCAACGGGCTCGATGAGTTCGATGGCCAGCGGCAAGGCACTCGGTTTCTCTCTTTGGAATCTCCAGGAGCGCGGCACGCTCTACATTCCCGCGGGTACCGAAGTATACGAGGGCATGGTGATCGGCAACACGTCCAAGGGCGACGAAATGGCCGTCAACCCGACGAAAAATAAGAATCTTACCAACGTGCGCTCAAGCTCCAACGACGAGGCGCTCCTCCTCACGCCACCACTTGAGCTTACGATTGAGCGCGGACTCGAAATAATGAACGACGATGAGTACTTGGAAATTACTCCAAAGAGCGTACGATTACGCAAGATGTATCTCACGGAAACGGAGCGCTCCAAAGCGAAGCGGCAATAAATTGAGAGGCGCAGGGAAAACTAATCAATATGGAAACATTCACTTTTCACAACATGGGCATCGCCCCAAAATTGATCGAGACGCTGGACGGCCTCAAGCTCGTGGAGCCAACACCGATCCAGCGCCAGGCAATTCCCGCAGGCATTGAGGGAAAAGATGTGGTCGGGATCGCGCAGACGGGCACGGGGAAGACGCTCGCTTTCAGCATTCCCATGATCCAGCGGCTTGCAGATGAGACAAAGCGCGGCCTTGTGCTCGTGCCGACGCGCGAGCTGGCGCTCCAAGCGGAGGAAACCATACGCAAAATCGGTCGTTCATACGGCATCAGGACGGCGATACTCATCGGAGGTGCATCCATGCATCGCCAACATGCCATGCTCGATCGCAACCCGCATATTGTGATCGCCACCCCTGGCCGCCTACTGGATCACCTTGAGCAGAAAAGCATCCGGCTTGATTCAGTGAGTATTCTTATTCTCGACGAAGCGGATCGCATGCTCGACATGGGATTCTGGCCGCAAATTCGCCGCATCATCGATGTCGTTCCCAAAGACCGACAAACCATGCTTTTTTCAGCCACTCTCTCGCGCGAGATCATGCAGCTCGCAAGCGGCCACATGAATCTGCCTGTGCGCATCGAAGTCGCGCCATCGGGTACGACCGCGGAGCGTGTGACCCAAGAATTCTTTATACTTCGCAAAGACGAAAAGCCACGACTTCTTGAGAAATTACTCTCCGATTATCGAGGCACTACGATCGTCTTTACCCGCACTAAGCATGGTGCAAAGAAATTGATGCGTGCGGTCTTGCGTCTCGGGCACACTGCCGCGGAATTGCATGGGAATCGCTCGCTTAGCCAGCGCAAAGAAGCGCTCGAAGGGTTCAAGACCGGTCGCTACCGAGTACTCGTCGCGACCGATATCGCCGCACGCGGGATCGATGTGAAGGGGATTGACCTCGTCATCAATTACGACATGCCAACTGCGAGCGAAGATTATGTGCATCGCATCGGCCGCACCGCGCGCGCAGGTGCCGACGGTCATGCAATCACATTTGCGGAGCCACAGCAGAGGCGCGAACTCCGCGATATCGAGCGACTCATTCGCAAGCCGATTCCGGTGTCCCAACTTCCCGAACTGCCGCCTGCACGCGCGCAGGAGCATGTAGAGCGCGACGAGCGCCCGCGATTTATTCCACGCCGTCCTCAAGGTAGTCGTTCATTCGGCAACCGTAGCGGCCGCAAAGGCGGCGGCTTCTCCCGCGGCTACCGTCGCTAACATTCATCGAGGTTCTACCTAGAAAATATATGGGTTTCGTAAATCCATATATTACTTTGAATAACGAAACCCCACCAGCCCACAAACCCTGATACACTACAAGCGCGGCCGTTAGGCCGCGCTTGAGTATGAATTTCCCACTCAA
>JACRFH010000037.1 GCA_016217975.1 Candidatus Kaiserbacteria bacterium
GTCTTCTGCAAAATATCCCTGCATATAATCCAGAAAGTCAGCTCTTTTTGCTGCTCTCGCCTCTTCCCGTTCGACGTTTGGCGTCTGAAGCCCTCTGAACTCGATCATGGCCCAAGTTTACACCAATTTTAAGTGATATAGAGAAAGCGACCGATCCGTGAGTTCTGTGCGAACGATGTGAACGAGCTACAACCGACACATCGGAGAGACTTCTAGCTCTTGAATGCGTCTCGGACTATCGGCAAGAGCTTATCGTACATAGTCGTATTGCCGCTTATGAAAATCCTGTCCGACGGAGCAATGTCTGACTTCCCTTCGAGATTGGTAAAGCGTCCTCCCGCTTCCCGCAGGATGAATCCCCCTGCAAATTCAGGAAATGAATCCTTGGTAAGCGAGATCATGCCGTCAAAGCGTCCGCACGCCACCCAACAATAATTCACTGCCATTGAGTAACGATTGGATTCGACCGCATAACTTTCGAGTCCAGCCTGAATCTTTGTTTGCGCGTCCTTATCGCCCCACTTACTCGAAGGCCTGAAGATTACTCTCGAGGTTTCCGAGCTCGGCGCTATTTGTATTCCGTTTAGAAACGCTCCCTTCCCCGTATAAGCCGTGTAGCACTCATCGACTGACGGATCATATACAGCCGCAAAGACGGGTTGCTCCTTTACCATGTGCGCTATGACTATCGCGTAATGCGGCGTCCCACGGATGAAATTCTCGGTGCCGCTTATCGGATCTGCGATCCAGACATTTTCTGCAGACTTGAATTCATCGTGCTCTTCTTCCGCATACAAAGTATGATCTCCTTTAAATGTTGCGAGGATATCCTTGAATCCCCTTTCTATGGCCAGATCTTCTTCGGTCAGATTTGCTTTCATTACTCCGATGTCGGCGATATTCCCTGTTCTTGCCAAGAGCCTCTTGCCAGATTCACGCATAAAATAGCGAATCTTTTCGTAATCGACTTCGCTAAGAGGCTCTTTCGAAGAATCTTTGTCCCATGTCTCACTCATCACGGAAGTATACTTCAGAATTGTCGTGAACAACGTATACTGCTCTGATGCTTCCCTACAGCGACAATCGGCTCACACGAATCGCGCTTGTCGCTTTTTTTCTCCTGATTCTCGGCTACGCATATTTCGAAGCGCGCGGGATTTTGTATGGCCCGCGCATCAACGTGCCTACCGGGCAGACAGAGGTGCATGAGCGATTTATCCATATCCAGGGCACAGCCGATCATATCGCCGCGATCAGTATGAATGGCAAGGAAATCGCGGTGACCGAGGCGGGAGCATTCGACGAGCCGTATCTTCTCGCCCTCGGCTACAACCGCATCATCCTCGAAGCCCGCGACAAGTATGGTAACAAAACCTCCCGAGAAATAGGCATTACCTATGTACCTGACCCGGCAAGCCCTACAACAAAGATTGCAACGACGTCTCCTGCGACATCCACAGGCGCGGTGGCGCCGTAATCACAATTCGATATACTTGCCCCACATTATTCAAATTGCATCAATCCAGCATGAGACCTAAAAAAGAGAAGGCGCCTCCCAAACAGGTCGGCGCGGGCACAGACAAGGATATCGAGCGAGCACTATCCGATATAAAAACGAAATTCGGCGACGAGTCGATCATGATGCTCGGCGCCACGCCAAAAGTGGATGTCGATGCAATTCCGACAGGCTCGATAGGCGTCGATTGGGCGCTTGGAATCGGTGGACTCCCGCGCGGCCGCATCATAGAAATATTTGGACCGGAATCTTCGGGAAAAACAACGCTCTGCCTTCATGTGATAGCAGAAGCGCAGAAAAAAGGCGGCGTGTGTGCATTCATCGATGCCGAACACGCGCTTGACCCAGAATACGCCAAGAAGCTCGGCGTGAAGATCGAGGACCTGCTGGTTTCGCAGCCTGATACCGGCGAACAAGCACTTGAAATAACCGAGTCGCTCGTGAGAAGCGGAAAAATTGATGTCATTGTCATCGACTCCGTCGCAGCACTCACGCCCAAAGACGAGATTGAAGGCGACATGGGCGCACAGCACGTAGGAAAGCAGGCGCGACTCATGTCACAAGCACTTCGAAAGCTCACTGCAATCGTATCGAAAACCAAGACCATCGTCATATTCATCAATCAGATCCGTATGCAGATCGGTGTCATGTTTGGGAATCCCGAGACTACCCCGGGTGGCAAGGCGCTCAAATTCTACACAAGTGTGCGCATCGACATCCGTCGCATCGCGCAAATCAAGAAGGGCGACGAAGTGATGGGTGGCAGGCACCGCGTGAAAATCGTGAAGAACAAGATCGCAGCTCCCTTCCGCCAGACCGAATTCGACATGATGTACGGTGAAGGAATCTCGCGCGAGGGCGAAGCGCTCGCGCTTGGTGAGAAACTCGGCATCCTCGAGAAATCTTCTGGTGGCGCGTACTCATATGGCGAGCACAAAATGGGCCGCGGCTACGACGCTGCACGTACCTTCCTCAAAGAGAACAAGCCGATCATCAATCAAATCCTCAAAGAAATCCGCAAACGCTTAAACGACGGTGGAGTCGTTGCCAAAGGTCCAAGTGGAGATAGTGAAGAGTAACAGGCGATTGTTTGAAACCACATTCAGGAAATATGGAAAGAGCACGAGCCCAATTGAATGAAAGTCCTGAAAGGAAAGCCCTGATCGCCCAGAAAAAAGCGCTGGTAGAGAAGCATGGTACACGATCCGCCACACTTGAACACAGGTTGAATCATATCGTCGCGCTTGCTGACGAGTTGCGGCTAGGAAAACGAGGCGTACAATTTGGATTTAATAATGCCTTATCCGCATTGAAGAAAGCATACGAGAATGAGCCTGCGGCATTGTCAGATCTAGACGACTTCGAAACGATCGTGAATAGATACACACTCCGTCTCTGAACCAACTGCCGTGAAAACCCGCAAAGCCTCGCTGAAGGACTTCCCTGCTATTCGCGCGCTCATCAAAGCGTTTCCTGACAAATTGCTGCAAGATCATCTGCCACCTATCGGCTCGTTCTTCGTCGCAATTGAAGATACACAAATTGTCGGATGTTGCGCCCTAGAGATCTATTCAAAACGCCTCGCAGAAATCCGGACGCTTGCCGTCGCAAAAGAATATCAAGGTCGTGGCATCGCCTCCGAGCTCGTCGCAAAATGCCTGGCCGATGCTAAGAAGAAAAGAGTCTACGAAGTGCTAAGTATCACAGGTGCCGTGGCACTTTTCGAGAAACAAGGCTTCGGTACGTTCAATAAAGAAAAATACGCGCTGTTGAAAATTCTCGGCTAGCCATCTGTTCCATATCTCTAGCGGCCGCTAGTCACATGGAACATACATGTTGGACGCGATGAAGTAACAGATATATAGTGCCGCGAGCCGAATACGTCACGGCTTGCGATGGCGCACCATATGGAGACTCGCGATGAGCGACAAAACCACATGGTATCAAGCGTGGTCGTGCATTAGAAGTGACACTCCTGACTATGAGAAGTACTTCCAACCTGTTGGACCTCCTCATACGTCGGAGCCGGAAGCCGCAGAGGACGTCATTAGGTTAGAAGCCAGACATCTAACCAAACCCGACCCCTATGTCTCGTCCTTCAAGGTGCGAACCATCTGGCCAGTTGGCCTGAGGTGACCACGCGACTTCGAGGCGCCGCACTGGTGCCTCTAGCCTTTTATCATTCAACTCGATGTTTTATTGTTTTATTCGTACATCATATCGGCCATAGGACCCCAAGCTGCTTGCATATCGCGCGAGCCGTGGGTACCAAGAGTGACACATGACGCGGTACGGACGTTTGCTGACCTGACTTGAAATTGCGATAAATCGAGTGTTTCGCACCCTCACGCAAGAGGAAACATCCGTTTTGCACCAGATGCCTCACGAGAACACTTCGCTTCATGCCTATTGCTGGACGAGCATTGGCACTCTCTCAATGTCGCCGATCGCATCTTTGAGCGCCATCATGCGATTTGTCTCGAGCATGAGTTCAAGCGCGTCGCGTACATTAGCCTCGGCCTGTGATTTGGTCTTTCCTTCCGATATGACATTAGGCATCTCTTCGACCCACGCCGTATAGCCGCCGCGCGTCTTCTGAAGAATAGCTGTATATGTATTCATGATTTTCTTCGTTTTCATAATAGACATTGTACTCTTTGCAGGTGTCGCGTCAATGAATTTGGACAAATCGTCGTTTTCGCATAGAATACCCGACAATGTTGCAATACAACGAAATAAAGCCGGGAGTCGCGGTACTTGTCGAAGGCGAGCCATACGTCTGCACATGGAACAACATCATGCAGAAACAGCAGCGCCGTCCGGTCAATCAGACCAAGTTGCGACACCTCATCCGCGGCAATTCGATCGAATACTCGTTCCAGCAATCAGACAAGCTCCATGAGGCCGAGATCGACAAGAAGCCCGCAGTATTTATCTTCCACGACGAGCGCAAAGGTCAGTGGATGTTCCACGAGGCGAAAGATAAATCCAAGCGCTTTTCTCTCACCGACGACATGGTTGGTGATGGCGGAAGATTTCTCAAACCCAATACGGAAGTTGAGACTGAAGCCTTTAATGGGAAGATCTTCCACGTGAAGCTTCCGATCAAGATGGATCTCAAAGTAAAAGAAGCTCCGCCGAATACCCGCGGCAACACCGCGCAGGGCGGCTCAAAAGTCGTTACGCTCGAAACTGGCACCGACATCAACGTGCCGATGTTTATCAACGAGGGCGACATCATCCGCATCAATACGGAGAGTGGAGAATATGTAGAAAGGGCTTAGCCACTAGCGACTAGCCACTAGAAAAATACAAAAAGGCACTCGAATTTGAGTGCCCTATTGGCTATACCCTAGTGGCTAGTGGCTATTTCGCAATGTACGGCAAAAGCGCCATGAAGCGGGCGCGCTTGACTGCCGCTTCGACTGCACGCTGCTGTTTCGAAGTAAGGCTTGCACGGCGACGGCTCACCATGCGACCGTGTGCATTCACGAATTGCTTGAGAAGATCAACGTCTTTGTAATCGACGTGTCGTATGTCATTTTGTGTAAGAATGTTGTTCATAATAATAGTGTGTAGTGAGTAGTGCGTAGTAAATACTAAAACGGAATATCGTCAGGATTAATTTCGTCTTTTGGATAATCGATGCCGGGCCCGGCCGGTGGAGCATCATCGTGCGGAGCCTCGTCGCGTTTGCCACCGCCTCCCGATCCGCTCCGCTCTCCCCCTGGACCAAACTGGATACGATCGGCGATAATCTCAGTGCGATAGTTTTTCTTGCCGTCTTTCTCCCACGAGCGCGTCTGGAGACGTCCTTCGACAAAAACAGAGCGGCCTTTTTTGAGATACTGCCCGACGATATCGGCCTGGCGACCGAATACAGAGACATTGTGGAAATCCGTCTGCTCCTGTTTCTTTCCATCGCGATCTTTGTACACGCGATTCGTTGCCACGGAAAAGCTCGCAACGTTCATTCCGCTTGGCAGCGCGCGCAATTCCGGATCTCGCGTCAGATTCCCGAAGATGATGACTTTGTTGATGTACATGGTGGATAAATTAGAAATGAGAAATCAGATATAAGAAATGGGCAGTCTTAATCCAAGGTAAGGGTTTCGATGGCTTTGTCGATTTGCTCTTCGGATACAGGTGCCGACTCTTCAGATTTCCGTGGCATCGATTTGAGTGTATCGGTGCGCTTCACTTCTCGCAATTGCGGTGCCTTCATCTTTGCGCGCGTCTCTTCACGCACGGTGCGAAATACGATCGAGCGCAAGATTTCTGGATCCTTCTTGAGCGACTCGGCAAGCTCTTCTGAAGCAGAAACTGGTGACTCGAATTTGAGCCAGCCAAAATAGGCTCTATCTTGGGCATTTTTCTTACCCCCCGTGCTCGGATATATCGGGAACGAAAGTCGCATAAGAACCGGCGCGCCTTCCGCGATGAACGAGCCTCCTGCTTTCTCGACGATCCCTCGTATACGTGCAACGGTCTTCTCGATATCTTCTTCTTTCACCGTCGGCATGATGTGGTAGCCAGCTTCGTACACACGCGAGACTCCCGCGTCTTCAGCGGTTTCTCTTTCCATGACTACTGCGTCATCGGCCATAAGTTCGGGCACTTTACCACACGTTTAAGCCACCTGCAACGCCTATTTCAAGCCAAAAACTCGCAGTGCGTTGCCATACAAAGCGGCAGAAACGGTTTCAAAATCTTCTCCTCGTATCTCTGCGATTCGCTTCACGATAAGCGGGATATATGCACTCTCATTCCTCTTGCCACGATGCGGCATGGGTGTCACATACGGAGCATCAGTCTCGCTAAGGAGCATGTCGAGAGGTGCATTTTTTATGACTTCGTCATACTCATGCGTAAAAGTAATGACCCCGGTGAATGAAAGTGTGAATCCGAAGTCGAGGAACTTCTTGGCAATACCCCAATCTCCTGCAAAAAAGTGTGTGTCACCTTTTACTTTGGCATGAATTTTCAACATCTCGAGCGCATCGTCATATGCGTTCCTGATATGCAACATCAAAGGTTTGTTAAGTTTGTTTGCCAATTCAATTTGTTGAATAAACGCCCTACTTTGCGTAGCTTTTGTCTTTTCTTCAAGACGGAAATAATCGAGACCGCATTCACCCACCGCAATGACTTTCTTGTTTGCGCCAAGCTTTTCATATTTCGAAGAATCAAACTCCTCACCTCGCGAGGTAAAGGCTTTTCCACCTTCCCCGAGCTCTTTTTCATCATGATATGACTTCCCCGTATGTATTGGATGCAATCCAATCGTGGCGTAGACGCCCTTATGTTTCTCCGCAAGCTTCACTGCCGAAACCGAAGTGTCATATTGCGTGCCCACGACATTCATCCCTACCTGCTGCTCAAGCGCTCTCTGCACCACAGCATCCGTATCGTCCTTAAAAGCAACAAAATTCAAATGTGTATGTGCGTCGAAGTAGCGCATATCAGTAGGTATGGTCCCCGCGAAATTCGATGTCCGTAATGTGGTTGTAAGTCTCCTTCTTTACAAATTGGATGCGGATCGATCCGATGCGAACGCGATACTCGTTCTCGCGTCCTTTTAGTTTCCTAACATCAAGAGTGTTGAGACGACCTTCTCGCACCAGCGTGATGGCTTCAAGCGCTCTTCGCGCCTCATCTGCACTCAATTTGCGAATGAACTTATGTATCCTGTCCATGAGCGCGACGATCAAGCGCCTTCATAATATCATCAATCGTGATCCCCTCTTTATTTGGAAAACGGATAAGCGTTTTCCATCCCGGACCGTCCAACTCATCCAGATCATACTCGACCTCGCTTGCAGGCACTACCGCAAAGACGGGCTTTGAGTGCCTCAAAATAGTGAATTTCTTGCCTTTCTTGAGCTGTGCGATGTACTTCTCCGTATTCTCGCGAAACTCGCGCAAACCGATATTTGCCGATGACGTGGTTATCTTTGCCATGTCATGAAGAGTATCAAATGATTATCTTATGTCAATCGGCAATCCCTATAATAAATCCTTGACATGACAGGGTGCCGCAGCTACATACCAGACGCTCACCTTTAAGTAATTGGGGACGATAGTCAGACGTTATTTCCTCGCCCGCTTTAATTTCTCGCGTCGCGACATCTTTTCCATTCTCTGGCCTAGTATTGGCTTCGCAAGAATGATTCATGTATCGCATGGGTTCCGGCATAAGGAAGTATTTTCCGTTATGTCGGGTGAGATAACGAGCGTCCTCAGCTGGCAAAGTCTTGACTGCATTTTCATTAACTTCATGGGACGTGTCCCAAACAAAGACAGTCTCTCCAATATGAAAGTCTCTTGTCGCAAATACTCCCCTGCCTTCAATAGCTGAGTCTTTAATCTCGACTTCTTCCCCAACTCCTTCTTTTTGAGGTCCCACTTTTTCAGTTCCGTTGCTCATAATTATTCCTTCCTTGGAAAAAGATTTGCTGGCTTCTTGTTGGCTAGAACCGCAGCCTTGATTGCATCACTTGTCACGGGCATGAATGGTTGGAGAAGCTCTGCTATTTTGCAGAGTTCAACGACGCACTCCGAGATCATTCTTTTACCGGCTTCCAGATCAGTCTTTACGACCGCAAATGGTTTTTCCGCCGTGAGACGGCCGTCAAGCTTCTTGATGCGAGTCCAAATATAGTCCGCCGCCGCGTTGTAATCGTATTTGTCGAGTGCAGCCGTAAATTCGACTGGAAATCCAAGAGGTGTTACCTCTGGGATCTTGACGGGAGCGGGAAGATTTGCTTCGGCGAGCGTCATAATGCGCGCTGCTAAATTGCCGAGACCATTGGCGAGATCGGCGTTGTAGGATTCTTTGAATTTCTCCATCGTAAAGTCACTGTCTTCAAACGGATGAATGTGGCGAGCGAGAAATATACGCAGTGCATCTGCTCCATATTCGTCCACCAAGTCCATTGGATTGATCACATTGCCAAGCGACTTCGACATCTTTTGACCGTTTACGGTGATAAAGCCGTGTATGGCGATCTGCCGCGTCGATGGCAGGTTTGCGGAAATAAGCATGGCTTGCCACATGGCGGCCTGTTGACGAATTTGGTCTTTGCCTGCAAGCTGGAGACCTTTCGGTGACGGAATGATTCCCCAGAATCTCTCGAAGTTCGCAGTATCCTCGGGCCAGCCAAGCGTTGAAATGTAATTGATAAGCGCATCAAACCACACATACATGACCTGATTTTCGTCCCCCGGCACTGGAATTCCCCACGGCATCTTGGCTTTCAATCGAGATATCGAGAAGTCTTCAAGCCCTTCCGCGACGAACGCTCGTATTTCGTTGAAACGAAAATCAGGCACGACGAGATCCGGTCGCCTCGCATAGAGATCAAGGAGTGGTATTTGATATTTTGAGAATCGGAAAAAATAATTCTCTTCATCGATAAGTTCGATGGTCATATTCGGATGTATCGGGCATTTGCCGTTTACCAATTCACTATCAGTCTTTTCCAGTTCGCACCCAACGCAATATTTTATCTTGTATGACTTTTTGTAAATATCCCCTGCCGCGGCGCAACGCTTCCAAAATTCCTGCGCCGCAGATTTGTGATGCGCATCGGTCGTTCGGATGAAATGCACATCGGGATACAGATCTAGCTTCTCTTTGAGCAAACGGAAGCGGTCCGCATATTCGTCGACATACGTCTGCGTATCTTTACCCTCCTCTTTTGCCTTTCGGTAGATCTTGAGGCCGTGCTCATCGGTACCGGTGTTGAAAAAAACGTCGTCGCCTTGGAGAGCGTGGTGGCGTGCGATTATATCGGCCTGGACAATCTCGAGCGCAAATCCAATATGCGGATCTGAGTTCACATATGGAAGAGTCGTGGTCAAGTAGAAGGCCTTACCCATGTTGTTTCTCTCCAAAAAGCGCACCACTTTCGATGTCATGTGCAAGTTCTTGAATCGTTGCCGCGATCGGTACGGAAAGGATGATGCCCAAAAATCCGGCGAGCTCGCCTCCGACAATAAGCGCGAGAATCACAAGAAGCGGCGGCACGCCCACAACGCGCGTAACGACAAGCGGATAGATGAGATGATTCTCGAATTGCTGCGCTATCACATAGAGCGCAACCGTAAGGAAACCGAGTGATACGCCACCGTCTACAAAAGCAATCATGACTGCCGGCACCGCGGCAAGAATAGGCCCAAAAACGGGGATGATCTCAAAGAGCGCAGCGATTACGGCCAAAAGAAGCGCGTGTGGCACGCCAAGAATCGTAAGTCCGAGAAAAACAATGATCCCGATAATGACCGCAAGGAGAAGTTGTCCTTGCATCCATAGGCCGATTTTCTTTTGCGATCGTTTCCAGAGTCCCAAGGTATAAGCTTGGTGCTTCTTTGGAATGATGATGCGGAGGAAATCGTCCACGCCAGTCTCGAGTACCGCGAAATAGAATGAGAAGACGACGATAAGAACGAATGAGAAGACGCCGCCGAATATCTGGCTTGCGGCACCGAAGATATTGGTGAAAGTACTCGGGAGATTCAGACTCTCGCGTATCGCCGATGTGATTTCATTTACAGAAAGAGATGATGGCGGCGGAATGCCGAGGATCTGCGCATACTGGTCAAATGCTCCTGCTCTCGCAAAAGCATCGAGATATCCCGGAAGTCCAGATATGAATGCCGCGAGGTCGGCCAAAACCGACGGGATGAAGAAGAAGAATATGATGAAGAACGAGCCAAAAAGGAGAATGTAGATGGACAAAACCGCAAATACTCTTGGTATCTTGTACCGCACGAGCTTCTCTACTCCCGGCTCAATGGCAGAAGCGAGAACGATCGCGACAAGCACATCGAGGATGATGCTCCGCACTTCAAGCGCCACCCACGCAAGCGCTAGAATGAAGAGGGTCTTTACGACCGTCCCCGCCGTAATCGAGATATTCATCTGCCTATCCATCCGCTCATGCTATCACACCGCATCACGTGCGCGGAAGCGCATCCCCCAGCATGATGAGAAACGGTACGCACCGGTCGTATGCGAGTTCGTAATAATTGATGCCAAGATTGATCTTCATATAATACTCACTTCGATATTCCCAATAATACTTCTCCGACTCCAGGAGCCATGCATGATCCCCGATTAGAGCGGCGAGAAACCACTTCTCGAGCAGCCTCGCCGCGCGACCGTTGCCATCGGCAAAGGGATGAATGTGCGCGAGATGCATGTGTGCGAGCGACGTATAGTAAAAGGTTTCTTGCGTGGAAATGTGTTGGCCTCGCACAGAATCCATCGCCGCAAATAGTTTTTGCATCTCCTCCGGCACTTTTTCATGCTCGACGGCCACGTAGACAAGCCCGGTTGAAGAAAAGACGCCGACCTTGTCCTGCCGATATTGGCCCTGATTGCCTTCGCTCACGATAAGGCGCGACAGGATTGCATGCGCATTCAGGAAATTGCTTTCGGTAAACGGATGCGTACGTGCAAAATCGTATGCCGCTTTGAGATCAGTGATCTCTTGGAATTCCTTTGGTTTCGGCCCCGCAGCCGATTTCGTGTTCATAAAAGAATTGAGGTCCATCGTATTGCCTTCGATCTGCGACGAGTACACCGCTCCTGCTTCGAGCAAAAACTCAAATCCCCCGTTCTCGGGCTCGCGCAGTCGTCGCAAAGCGGCCTCGATGTCGATAGTGAGAGCGCGCATGTACTCATCGAAATAATCGTGGGGAAGCATTTCCATATCTCCATTATAGCACGGAAAATAGGGCTTTTCCAGGTCTTTTCGCGGTACTTTTCTAGAGCAATCTAAGCGAGCTGATGATGAAAAGAGTCTTTACGACCGCCCCTGCAGTAATGGAGATGTTCATCTGCCTATCCATCCCGCAATCCTAGCACAAAGAGCTAGAAATTAGCGTGCATTGGGATGCTCTTTGAACGGATCGGGGAGATTCTGAAATAAGTCATTGAGGAGTACCATCACTCGTTCGGCTTCTGCTCCTTTGCCCTCAAAGTAAAAATGGATCGCATTGCAATACATTTTCATTCCTTGACGCGGAGGGCTATCAAGACCCAAGTAAAGTACTGGTAGTTTTATACCTTCAACGTAAACTTCTCCGTCCGCCATTAATGTCGGGTCTTGATACTTCTCAAGTTGGGCCTGCGTGATCGAGAGAAAATCTCCTTCAAATGGCTTTTGTTTTACGTTTTTGAGACCTTTCAGAGCGGGGTCGCTCAATTGCACCGTATGCAATGTTGCTTTTTTGCCTGGGAACGCTTGCTGTATATATGTCTGGAGTTGGTCGAGCCGCCACAACCGACCTTCAAATGAACCGGCGCGTCGTTCAAAGTCAAGATCTGGTCGTGTACTTACCGTAAGCTGTACTTTTCCTTCACCCGGAAATTGTCCGGGTATAACTTGAAATTTGGCAATAAACCTGCCGCGCGCTTCGATTTTTCTTTCAATAATAGGATTCTCTTCGTCAGGCCAGAGGGTAAATTCAACTGTCTTAATAACCGGCGCTGATTGAATACGAGCGTGAGCAAGAGAACGATTTAGATTTTCAACCAAGCGCGGAAATGCTGGCGTTAGACCAGCGCCTGCCAATACGGGCTCGATTCCCGCCGCAACGTTTCCAAGTGTGCGTTCTTCTCGAAGCACGGGAACAGGGTGTTCTCCAGCTTTCTTTCCTCCTGCATTCTCAAATTCGTCTGCCATACTAAATTATAAGTTGATTTTTAAGATTTTCTATTGGAACCCTCTGCTGTTGCCCCGTGTCTCTGTCACGTACGGTGACCGTATCGAGTAGTTCTGGCTTTTCTCCCAAAGTGTCGAAGTCGATGGTGATGCAATACGGCGTGCCGATTTCGTCTTGGCGGCGGTAGCGCTTGCCGATGTTTCCGTTGTCGTCCCACATGATCTGCGGAATATCTTTTTTTAACATTGTGTAGACTTCGCGTGCCTTCGCGACGAGTTCGGGCTTATTTTTCAGAAGCGGAAATACCGCGGCCTTGATCGGAGCAATAACGGGCGCGAATTTCAGATATGCGCGTGTTTCCCCGCCAAGCTCGTCTTCGGTGTACGCGCTTGTAAGTATTGCCAAGATGGTGCGGTCAACGCCAAAAGATGGTTCGATCACATGCGGCACCACTGCCGGCTCTCCTTCTTTGTCTTGCATCGAAAGCGTAGCTCCTGATGCGCCTTGGTGCGCAGAGAGATCGAAATCGGTGCGATATGCGAGACCGTAGAGTTCTTTGCGGCCAAATGGAAAATCAAATTCAAAATCGATGGTGCGTTTGGAATAATGCGCGCGATCACCATCTGCCACTTCAAGCTCATGGACGGCGTCGCGCGAAATCCCGACCGCGTCGTTGAATGCGTGCACATTCTTCCTCCATTCTTCAAACGATTCTTTCCATTCACTTGGCCGTACGAAATATTCTATCTCCATCTGTTCAAACTCGCGAGAGCGAAAGAGAAAATCACGCGGCGCGATTTCATTGCGAAATGCTTTCCCTATCTGCGCAATTCCAAACGGCAATTTCGGGTGCAGCGAATCCACCACGTTCTTAAAATTCACGAAGATGCCGCCTGCGGTTTCGGGCCGTAGATACGAGACCGATGTCGCGTCTTCAGTAGCACCAATCTGCGTCTTAAACATCATATTGAACTGCCGTACCGGGCCAAATTTCCCTCCGCATTCAGGACACATCTGCCCTACCTGATCTGCGCGGAATCGTCTCTTACACTTCGCACACTCAACAAGCGGGTCAGAAAATCCCGAGACGTGACCACTTGCCTCCCACACTTTCGGATTCATCAATATCGCGGCATCCACCCCTACCATATCATCTCGATCCTGCACAAACATCCTCCACCACAATTGCTTCACATTATTCTTCAATTCAACGCCGAAAGGTCCATAATCCCATGTCCCCGCGAGCCCACCATATATTTCGCTCCCTGGATATATAAACCCCCGGCGCTTGCAAAGCGACACTATCTTTTCCATGAGCCCCTCGTTAGCCATATCCGAAGAGTGTAACAGAAACACGTTTATTTCACGACTGTAGCATTCGCCGCAGAGAACCCCTGATCACCTGCCGTTACGATATCGGGCGAGGAAGCGGAAACTTTAGCAAGATTGCTCGTCACGTCATCGACATCTCGTTCGATCGCCTTGCCGGAAGAATCATCGAATCCTTTCAGGATGATATTGGAAAGAAGCACGGGCTGCTGGCCGATTTGACTGGTGGATGGAGTAAATCCTATCGCAATCGCGGCCTGGCGCGGAGCAAGCGCATCGAGCCCGACTCCCGGCGCGATATCGCCGAGGTGCCACGTAACCGTCGAATCGAGTTGATTGAAAGTCACTGTCTCGGACGCAGGACTGTAGATACCCACCCAACGCACGTACGGCGGGAGCGTTGCCGTGAGTGTGGCGCCCGTGATCTTATTGGTCGTATTGCGCACGGTGAATACCAGCGCGTACGTGGTTTCCTCGCCAGCCTTCGGTGGGATCGGCCCCGACGACCCAAAAGGATTGGTGTAGTAGAGTCCTTCGGCGATGAGTTGCAGGTCGCTCGCGAGCGAAATGGTCGAGTGCGCGGTTGATTGCAAGACCTGCGGCACGCCGGACTCCGACAAACGATTCCCGGCGGCATTGACGGAAATGTTGAGGCGCGGATTCGACGCTGCTGCAAGGCTCTCGCTACCGGGCATCTGGAGCGAGAAACTTAGTGTGCCTTTCCCACCCGGAGCCAAGGTCGCAAGAACGCCATTGGTGGTTGTCTTATCCCAAAAAATAGAATCGTCGGCAGATCGGAAAAAACCGGTAGTGGAGCGTACCTTGGTACCATCGATCTCAATACCGGAGAGTTTCGCGACAATGACGGCATTATTCACCGCTGTATCGAGATTGTTTTGATAGGAAAGCGTCACCTCAACCTTGTCGCCAGGAGAGACGACAACACTTGAGTCGCCGCCATTTACCGTTATGCCGAGCTTGAGAAACGCCCGCGAGACTGCCGATGTAAAGACCGTGTCGGCCATACGCGTCACGAGCGATTTCTGATCGGTCGAGGGTCTTGTCCCCGCCGTAAAGTGGAATACCCGTTGATCGCCCGCATCGCCAATAAGAGAACCATTCACGACAATTGTCTTCTTCTGGCCCGGATTCAAATCGCCCAGCTCCCAGAAAGATCCGGTGGCGGGAGTGGGCACAGAGGAGGAGAATTTGAATCCGAACGGATAATCGGCCTGCATCAAGAGATCCTTGATCGGCGCATTGGCGTTGGAGGTCACCGTCACGGTCATTTGTACTGCCTGTCCGGCAATTGTTTCTGAATTCCCTTCGACCGAAATCGAGATCGGCGCCGTGCTGTAATTGAGTGTGTAGTGCGTCGATGCCACATAGATAGAATTCGAGCCTGCGACTCGATATTCAAGTTCGACTTTCACATCACCATGGCCGCTATCAGCTCCGGCAAAAACGGCAGAGACGGTCCCCTGCCGCCTTCCGCCCGCCTCGATTGTGCCGAGCGACTGTCTCAAGCTCGGTAACTCGGTTGCGTAGTCATTGACCGAGCGCGTGCCTTGCGGATAGGTGACGACAATATCGGCAAGTTCGAGCGCGACTTTGTTGCGGTTGGTCACAGCCACTTGGAGCTCGGTGGGTTCTCCGCCCGCCACTTGAGACGGGCCCGAGACGACAATATCGATATTTTGCGGAGACGCGGGCAGGCTCCCCCCGCCTATGGTAAAATAATACAGAAAGAATCCGCCCGCGCCGAAAAAAAAGACGAGTGCGACGCCAAGGATCCAGTAGAGCGCTCTGCGCAGCCAGCTTACGCCCAAGGGAGCTACCACAGCGCCTGCCATCTCAGGCTCTTGTCGCACCCAATCGTCGCCGACGATTGGCTTGGTCTCGGAGAGGTCTCTGCGCTCGCGCGGTTTTAATTTCTCGCTCAACTGCCGGCTGTACATCGCCTGCCGCAGGCGATCAATGCGTTCTTTTTCGTGCTGATTCTCCTGTCCTGGCATCCGGAAATTATAACATCGGCAATCGCTGTCGCAGGCGACGCGTGTTGCCATGCTTCATGAGGCCAAAATATGATTGCACCGTCGGATCGTCCATTTCTTTTCCCCTGCAATTGCGAAACGCACGACGTTTCGTAGAAGTCCGCAACACGCGATGATCTGGAAAATGCACCCACCCGAGAAAATCCACACCTGATGCAGCTGTGCGTATCGAGACTTTGTGAGGATGCAATTCGAGTGCCAACCGATTCTGAAGGAATATGCCGATATATCGGCATAATACTGATAGCCATTCTCTGTCATGTGAAAGGATCACGAAATCATCGGCATAACGGATGTAGTATCGCGCTTTGAGTTTGTGCTTCACAAATTGATCGAATTCATTCATGTAGACATTCACGAGAAGTTGCGACGTGAGATTTCCGAGAGGAAGTCCTTTTTCAGGCGATGTCGAGAAGCTACCAATAATCTCCCGGTACATACATCTGAGACGGCCGTCAGGAATGTATGTATCGAGTATTTCGAGAAGAGCGGCATGATCTATTGATGCAAAGAACTTCCTTATGTCGCATTTCAATACCCAACATGTGCGCTTGTGGTTCTTTGAGACTCTTGCCGTAAACGTGCGAAATCTGTCCATAGCCCTGTGTGTTCCCTTCCCTTTGCGGCACGAATATGAATCGAATATAAATGTTTGGTCGAAATATGGATATAGAATGCGGTAGATTGCGTGATGCAGAAGTCGGTCGCGCACACTCGCCTTGTGGATGTCGCGTGGCTTCGGGTCCGATATCTTGAATGCTTTATAGCCACCATGGCGATATGTTCCCGCCGTAAGATCGCGATGCAGGGCAAGTATGTTGTCCATCAAACGCGTTCCGAATTCTTCCACGTCATGCCTTTTACGTTTGCCGCATAGAAATTCTTGCCACGCTTCAAGCAGATTCTCTACAGAAATGATATCTTCGTAGGTATGGCTGAATTGAATTCTCTTCGAGCGGACCCCCCCCCGACGCCTTCTGCCCGTTTTGGAGAGGATCAAAAGCGCCTACATCTTGTGGCATGAGTTTCATGCTACCATCCCGAAAATCCAACGATACTCGCTCGGAAGTCGCATTGACGCGCTCTTCATCGAAATGATCGAAGCGACAGCGCAAGCCGCATTCATCCCGCGATCCGAAAAAGAACCTTGGGTCCGGCTCGCTATACGTAAGCTCGATGCATTGAAAATACTCCTAATGGTGCTTTGGGAAACGAAATCGCTCGATACCAAGAAGTATGCGGTGCTCTCCGAACATCTCGATGAGATAGGTACTTTGAATATCGAAATGCAAAAGTCAGCGCACGCTGAACACACCGCAAAGATCACGGGAGGTATCTGAAAACTCTCAAGACTCAAGACTCGTACACGGGAACGAACTGAAGAAACCAAAAACTGGTAACGACGATTA